>DATIVK010000001.1:0-3775 GCA_035465955.1 Anaeromyxobacteraceae bacterium
CGAGCGACGCCGCGGCCGCGCCGACGCCCGACGCGCCCTCGCCCGCCGCGGCGTCGCTCGGCGAGGCGGCGGAGGGGGCGGCGCGGGTCGCGCACGGCTCGGCCCGGACGCTCCGGGTCGACGTCACCAAGCTCGACCGGATGCTCAACCTGTCGGGCGAGATCGCGATCGCGCGCGGTCGCCTCGCCGAGATGCTGGAGCGGCGCGCCGACCTCTCCCCGGAGGAGGTGCTGGAGGCGCACCGGGAGACCGACCGGCTCTTCTTCGACCTGCAGGAGCTGATCATGAAGGCCCGCATGGTCCCCATCGGGCCCACGTTCCACCAGCACGCCCGCACCGTGCGCGACGTCGCCCAGTCGGGCGGGAAGCGGTGCGCGCTCCACGTCGAGGGCGAGGACGTGGAGGTGGACACCGCGGTCATCGAGCACATCCGCGATCCGCTCGTCCACATGGTCCGCAACGCCATCGATCACGGCATCGAGGCCCCGGAGGTCCGCGCCGCGGCCGGCAAGCCCGGGCAGGGCCGGCTCGTGCTGCGCGCCTTCCACGAGGCCGGGAGCATGGTGATCCAGGTCGAGGACGACGGGAAGGGGCTCGATCGCGGCCGGATCGCCGCGAAGGCCGCGACCCTCGGCATCGTGACGGACGCGGCCCGCATGACCGACGAGGAGGTCGCCCGCGTCATCTTCGAGCCGGGCTTCTCCACCAGCGAGCGGGTGACCGACATCAGCGGCCGCGGCGTCGGCATGGACGTCGTCCGCCGGAACGTCGAGGCGCTGCGGGGCCAGGTCTCGGTCGCCTCCACCGCCGGGCGCGGGACGCTCGTCACCGTCAAGGTGCCGCTCACCCTCGCGATCATCCAGGGCTTCCGCGTCGAGGTGGGCGAGGAGACCTTCATCCTCCCCCTCGACTCCGTCGTCGAGTGCCTCGCGCTCCCGCTCGACGAGGCGGACGGGAGGAACGGCGTCGGCGTGACGAACCTCCGGGGCACGCCGCTCCCCTGGCTGCGGCTCCGCGACCAGTTCAAGCTGGGGGGAGAGCACCCCGAGCGCGAGAACGTCGTCGTCGTCCAGAACGGGAACGAGACGGCCGGGGTCGTGGTCGACCGGCTCGTCGGCGAGAGCCAGACCGTGATCAAGCCGCTCGGCGCGATGTTCAAGAACATCCCCGGCATCTCCGGCTCCTCGATCCTGGGCAACGGGCGGGTCGCCCTGATCCTTGACGTGCCCGGGCTCCTGCGCGAGACCCTGAAGCGCGCGGCGGCCGAGGCGGCCTGAGCCGGGGCGCGAGGGGGGCGAGATGGAGCCGACGAAGCCAGGGGCGCGGAACCTCAAGGATGCGTTCGCGGCGGCGGCCGAGGCCCACCGCTCGCTGACCCACATCTCCGACCCCGACTTCGCGAAGTACCAGGCCCTGGTCAACCGCGAGGCCGGGATCTGGCTCTCCCCGGTGAAGAAGGCGCTGCTGGTGGGGCGGCTCGCGCGACGGCTGCGCGAGCTGGGCATCATGACCTACCACGACTACTACGAGCGCGTGATGGAGGATCCCGTCGAGCGCACGAAGATGGTCGACGCGATCTGCACCAACGAGACCCACTTCTTCCGCGAGCCGCGCCACTGGGAGTTCCTCGCCGGCACCGTCTACCCGCTCTGGCAGGAGCAGGCCGACGCGGGCAAGCGGGAGCGCCGCGTGCGCGCCTGGAGCGCCGCCTGCTCCTCGGGCGAGGAGCCGTACTCCCTCGCGATGTCCCTGCTCACGGCCTTCCCGGCGGGCTGGTCGCTCGAGGTCCTGGCCACCGACCTCTCCACCAAGATCCTCGACCGCGCCCGCGCGGCGACGTGGCCCATCGCGAAGGCGGCGGAGATCCCGGAGACGTACCTCAAGGCGTTCATGCTCAAGGGGTACGGGGACTACGACGGCACCATGCGCGCGGGCCCCGAGATCCGCTCGCTGATCCGCTTCGAGCGGCTGAACCTGAACGGCGACGAGTGGCCGCAGGCGGGCGCGTTCGACCTCGTCTTCTGCCGGAACGTCCTCATCTACTTCGACCGCGCCACCAAGGAGAAGGTGGTCTCGAGGCTGCTCGACCGGCTCGTGCCGACGGGCCACCTGTTCCTCGGCCACGCCGAGAGCCTCGGCGGCTTCACGGATCGCGTCCACAGCATCATCCCGACGGTCTACGCGCTCGGCCCTCCCCCCCGCGCGGGGCGGTCGCGCTGACGAGGAGCCACCGTGGCGATCAACGTCCTCGTGGTCGACGACTCGGCGGTGGTGCGCACGGCGATGAGCCAGATCCTGGGGCGCGTCGGCATGTACGTGCAGACGGCCTCCGACCCGATCATCGCGCTCCAGAAGCTGGAGAAGACCCGGCCGGACGTCATCCTCCTCGACATCGAGATGCCGCGGATGGACGGCCTCACCTTCCTCCGCAAGGTGATGGTGAGCGATCCGATCCCCGTCGTGGTCTGCTCGGGGCTCGCCGGCCCCGGCACCGAGATCGCGCTCCACGCCCTGGAGGAGGGCGCCGTCGAGATCGTGACCAAGCCGCGGCTCGGCCTGAAGGGCTTCCTCGAGGAGTCGGCGACCCGCATCGTCCACGCGGTGCGGGCGGGGGCGCAGGCCCGGGTCCGGCCGCGCCTGCGCCTGCCGAACGTGCCGAAGCTGGGCGCCGACGCGGTCGTGCCGATCAAGAAGTTCGCGATCCGCGAGACCACGCACAAGGTCGTGGTGATCGGTGCCTCGACGGGGGGCACGGAGGCCCTGCGGGAGTTCCTCGTGGCGATGCCGCCCGACGCGCCGGGCATCGCCATCGTGCAGCACATGCCCGAGGTCTTCACGGCGCAGTTCGCCAAGCGGCTCAACGAGATCTGCCGGATCGAGGTGAAGGAGGCGGAGACCAACGACCGGCTGGTGTCGGGGCGCGCGCTCATCGCCCCGGGCAACCACCACCTCGCGGTCCGGCGCTCCGGGGCGCTCTACTTCGTGGACGTCCTCGACGGCCCCCCGGTCAAGCTCCATCGGCCGAGCGTGGAGGTCCTGTTCCGCTCCGCGGCGCAGGCCGCCGGCCGGAACGCCGTCGGCGTCATCATGACGGGCATGGGCGACGACGGCGCCGACGGCATGGTCGAGCTCAAGCAGGCCGGCGCGCACACCATCGCGCAGGACGAGACGACCAGCGTGGTCTTCGGCATGCCGAAGGAGGCGATCGAGCGGGGGGGCGTCGACGAGGTCCTGCCGCTCCCGCGGATCGCCGGCGCCGTGCTGAAGTGGGCGCAGTGACCGGAGCGACGGCTACCTCGGCGGCGCAGTGGCCGCCCTTCTCATGGCGTCGCTCTTCGGCCTCCTCACCTCCTTCGGCGTGGCGCGCAGCGGAGGCGACCCCGCCTGGGGGTGGATGGGCTTCGCGTTCTCGCTGATCCTGAACTGGGGCGCGGCGCTGGAGCGCCGGCTGAAGGATCGGCGGGCCGCGAGACCTCGCCCTCCGCCCCCCCTCGGCTGGCGGAGGGTCCCCTGGTACAGCTGGTTCTTCCTCGCCTGCGCCGCCTTCCCCCTCCTCGCCGTCACCGCCTTCCTCGATGAGCGGCGGCTCGCGCGGGAGGGGGTGGTCACCCATGCCGCGGTGACGGACTGGCGCGAGCACCCCGGGAGGCGCGGCACGACCTTCGAGGTGCGGTACGCCTTCCGCGTCTCCCCTGGCGGTGAGGAGTTCACCGCGAGCACCTCCTTCCCGTTCCCGCAGCGGGATCTCTGGGTGGAGTTGCCCCGCGACGCGTGG
>DATIVK010000002.1:0-4014 GCA_035465955.1 Anaeromyxobacteraceae bacterium
ATCTCCGCCCCCTTCGCCGTGACGACCAGGGTGTGCTCGAACTGGGCGGTCCGCTTCCCGTCGGCGGTCACGGCGGTCCAGCCGTCGTCCCAGAGGAGGTCTTCCCAGGTCCCCTCGGTGATCATGGGCTCGACCGTGAAGGTCATCCCCTCCACCATCGTGCGGCGCGCCGTGCGGTCGTAGTGGTGCGGGATCTGGAGGGCGGTGTGGAAGCCGTCGCCGATCCCGTGGCCGCAGTAGGAGCGGACCACGCCGTAGCCGTGGCGCGAGGCGTGCGCCTCGATCGCCCTCCCGATGTCCGACACGGGGCGCCCCGGGTGCACGGCCCCGATGCCGTGCTCCAGGCACTCCCTCGCCACCCGGACCAGCCGCTGCCCGGCGTCGTCGACGTTCCCGACGAGGAACGTGGCGGAGCAGTCCCCGTGCATGCCGTCGAGGTAGACGGTGACGTCGAGGTTGACGATGTCGCCGTCCTCGAGCGGCCGGCTGTCCGGGATCCCGTGGCAGATGACCTCGTTCACCGAGGTGCAGATCGACTTCGGGAAGCCGCGGTAGTTGAGCGGGCTCGGGTAGCCGCCGAGCCGGACGATCTCGGCGTGGGCGATCTCGTCGAGGGCGTCGGTGGTGATCCCGACCTTCACCGCCTCGCCGGCGACCCGCAGGGCCCGCGCGGCCGCCCGGCAGGCCCGGCGCTGCCGCTCGAGCTCCTCCGGGCTCTTCACGTCCTTCTGCGAGAGGCGCGGCTGGCCCGTCTGCGCGTACTCGGGGCGGGGGATCTCCTCCGGCACCGCCCTCGCCGGGGTGACCCGGCCGGGCGCGAGCGGAGGGCGCCGGGGGGCGCGCACGACCGCGCCCGAGACGTGGTCCGCCGCCTCGTGACACTTCTTGTACTTCTTGCCGCTCCCGCACCAGCAGGGGTCGTTGCGGCCGAGCTTCTCACCGGGGGCTACCATGCACCGTGTCCATATAGCCGGAAGATCTCCGCGAGCACCGCGCCGGCCGTGTGGGAGCCGCCGACCCCGACCCCCTGGACCACGAGCGGGAGGTCGGAGTGGCGCTCCGTCGTGAAGGCCACCATCGCCTCCACGCCGCTCAGGCGGGAGGCGGGGTGGTGCGACGGGACCGAGACGGGGCCGACGTGGATGTCGGCCCGCCCATCGGGCCGCGGCGCGATCCGCGCGAGGAACCGGAGCGACCCCTGCGCCCGGCGCCGCTCCACCTCGGCGGCCATGGCCGCGTCGTGGAGCCGGAGCCCGGCGTAGAGCGCCTCGAGCGTCCCGGGCTGGAGGACCCCGGCGGGGAAGAGCGGCTCCACCGCGACGTCCTCCACCTCCGCGCGCAGCCCCATCTCGCGCGCGAGGATCACCGCCTTGCGGGCCGAGTCGAGGCCGGAGAGATCGTCGCGCGGATCGGCCTCCGTGTACCCGTTGTTGAGCGCCCATCGGACCGCCAGCGAGAGCGGCGAGCCCTTCGCCATCTCCGTGCAGACGAAGCCCAGGGTTCCGGAGAGCGAGCCCTCGATCACGCGCACCCGGTCCCCCATCCGCTGGAGCCGACGCAGCGTCCCGATGACGGGGAGGCTCGCGCCGACCGTCGTGTCGTAGTGGTGGTGGCGCCGGTGCTGCCGCCGCGTCTCGCGGAGCTGGTCGAGCCGGCGCTGGGCGACGACGAGGGGGATCTTGTTGGAGCCGACCACGTCGATGTCGCGCCGGAAGGCCTGCTCGTAGACGTCCTCCATCGCGCTCGCCGCGGTGAGGTCCACGAGGACCGGGCGCGGGAGCCCGGCGAGCCGGTCGAGGAGCGCCGGCGCGTTGCCCGGCTCGACGGGGCCGGTGGCGGGGGCCTCCGCGAGCGCGGCCCGCCAGCCGCCGAGGTCGACGCCGGCCGGGTCGAAGAGGGTCGCGCGGCGGTCGGCGATCCCGACGACGCGCAGCACCACGCCGTAGTCCCGCTCCAGCTCCGTCCGCTGGGCCGCGAGCTGGTCGAGGAGCTCCGCGCCGACCTTCCCCTTGCCGAGGACGACGAGGGAGATGCCGTGCTCGTCGAAGGCCCGCGCGACGGCCTGCCCCTCGGCGCGGCTGCGGGCCCGCTCCTCGCCGCGGAAGTCGGCCACCATGTCGGAGAGCCGGTCCACGTCGATCAGGAAGGCGTCGTGGCCGTGCGGGGAGTCCATCACCGCGAGCTTCGCGTTCGGGACGAGCCGCGCCACCTCGCGCTGCTCCGCTGGCCAGTAGAGGACGTCCGAGTCGATCGACACGACCAGCGTCGGCTGCCGGATCGAGCGCAGGACCTCCTCGAAGTCGCCGCGGCCGCGGGCGACGTCGTGGGTGTCCATCGCCTCGGTCAGCGCCACGTAGGTGGCCGCGTCGAAGCGCTCCACGAGCGCCCCCCCCTGGTGGCGCAGGTAGCTCTCCACCGCGAAGAGATCCTCCGCCTGCTGCCGGCGGGAGAAGCGCTCCTCGAAGGAGGGCATCGACCGGTAGGCGCACATCGCCATCATGCGCGCCGCGGCGAGGCCGGCGTCGGGGGGATCGAGCGGGTCGTACCGGCCGCCGCGCCAGCGGGGATCGGCGAAGATCGCCTGGCGCTGCGCCTCGGAGAGGCCGATGGCCCAGGCCGAGTGGCGCGCGGTGCTCGCGACGAAGACGACCGAGCCGACCAGCTCCGGGTAGAGCAGCGCCCACTCGAGGACCTGCATGCCCCCCAGCGAGCCGCCGATGACCATCGGCGCGTAGCGGACGCCGAGGGACGTCGCGAGGGCGTGCTGCACGCGCACCATGTCCCGCACCGTGATCGGCGGGAAGTCGCCGAGGTACGGGCGCCCCGTCGCCGGATCGATCGCCGTGGGCCCGGTGGTGCCGTAGCAGCTCCCGAGGATGTTCGCGCAGAGGATGAAGTCGCGCGCCGGGTCGAAGGCCCGCCCCGGGCCGAACATGCGGGCCCACCACGAGTCGACGTCGGCGGTGCCGGTGAGGGCGTGGCAGACGATCACGGCGTTGCGGCCGTCCGGGGCCAGGCTCCCCCACGTCCGGTAGCCGACCCGGACGCGCTCGAGGCGCCCGCCGAGCTCGAGCTCCAGCGGTCCGGGGAGGTCCCAGTAGAGGGTCTCGGGGGAGTGGAACGCCGTGCGCTGGGCGCTCCGGTCCGACCTGTCGGAGCTGTCCGTCGTCTGGGCCATGCGCGGGATTGGCGAATGTATCGGCGGTACAAAAGGGGTGTCAAGGAACGGCCTGCTCGGCGGGACGACGGTATACTGACGCCGCACGCGGGCGGCCGACCCGCGGGTCCGCCCAAGGAGGACGCGTGAGCGCCCAGAC
Source organism: Anaeromyxobacteraceae bacterium (assembly GCA_035465955.1). Taxonomy (GTDB): domain Bacteria; phylum Myxococcota; class Myxococcia; order Myxococcales; family Anaeromyxobacteraceae; genus DATIVK01. The sequence goes on from DATIVK010000002.1 coordinate 3,318, forward strand.
GACCCCCATCACTCCCCAGGACACGCTGGCCGCCGAGCTCGGGAAGCGTCTGGCCGGGAAGTACATGACCTTCCAGCTCGCGAAGGAGGAGTACGGCCTCGAGATCCTGAAGGTCCGGGAGATCATCGGCCTCATGGAGATCACCCGGGTCCCCCGGACTCGCGAGTTCATCCGCGGCGTGATCAACCTCCGCGGCAAGGTGATCCCGGTCGTCGATCTCCGGCTCAAGTTCGGGATGGCGCCCTGCGAGGCGACCGACCAGACGGTCATCATCGTGGTCCAGTACGCGCTGGAGGGGGGGCGTCCGCTCACGATGGGGATCCTCGTGGACCAGGTGCTCGAGGTCCTCTCGATCGACGGCGCCCACATCGAGCCCCCGCCCTCCCTCGGCAGCGCCGCCCTCGACAGCGAGTTCATCCTCGGCGTGGGGAAGCACGAGAAGCGGATCGTCTTCCTGCTCGACATCGCGAAGGTCCTGTCGACCGACGAGGCCACCGAGGTGGCCCGGGCGGCCGGGTAGCCTGGCGGGGCGAGGAGGAGACTTGACCGCCTCGAGAACGGCCCCCCTCGTCGTCGCGGGCGCCGCCGTCGCCGCGGCGTTCGCCGCCATCACGGGGCTCGTCGCCTGGGCGGCGGCCGGCTCCGCCGCGATCGGGCTCCTCCTCCTCGCGGGCGGTGGCGCCTTTCTCGCGGGGGG
>DATIVK010000003.1:0-3226 GCA_035465955.1 Anaeromyxobacteraceae bacterium
GGTCGGGATCCGAGATCAGCGAGAAGGGGAGGTCGTACTTCTCGCGGAACTTCGCGAGGGCTGCCGGCGTGTCGCGGGAGATCCCGAGGACGACGACCTTCTTCTCCTCGAACGCGTCGACTTCGTCACGGAAGTCGCAGGCCTCCCGGGTTCAGCCGGGGGTGTCGGCTTTCGGGAAGAAGAAGAGGACGACGCGCTTGCCCGCGTAGTCCGCGAGCTGGATCGCCTTCCCGTCGTCGGTCGTGAGCTTGAAGGCCGGGGCCTTCTTGCCGGGTGCGAGGGCCATGGTGGCCTCCCTGCGGCTCACGCCTGCCTGACGCGGCCCGCCGTCCCATTCTAATGTGGCCGCGTGCTACGCCACGCGCCCACCCGGGTCCGGCATGGAGCCGGCGCGAAGGACGGCTCGCCCCGTGCGGGCCGTCCCGCCGCCGTCCAGCTCGCGTGGGCGCTCGACAGGGACGGCAGGAAGGTGGCGGCCGGGCGGCTCGACGACCGGAGCCGGCGCGAGCGGGCGCCGTTCCGCTGCCCCGGCTGCGGCGACCCGCTCGTGCCGCACCTGGGGAAGGTCCGCGCCCGCCACTTCGCCCACGAGGCCGGCTCCGCCTGCCCGCTCACCGCGCCGGAGACGGCGCTCCACCTGAACGCCAAGGAGCGGCTCCTCGAGCTCTGCGAGGAGGCGTTCGCGGGGCGCGGGCGGGTCCGCCTGCGCGCGCGCTGCCCCGGCTGCCGGCGGCCGATGCCGATCGACCTCGCCGAGGTGGGCGACGCGGCGCGGGACGAGGAGCGGCTCGGCGCGCTGCGCCCCGACGTCCTCGTCCTGAGGGGCGACCGCCCCACCCTCGCCCTCGAGGTGCTCGTCACGCACGCGGTGGACGAGAAGAAGGAGGCGGCCCTGGCCGCCCTCGGAGTCCCGGCGGCGGAGATCGATGCCCGGGAGGAGTGGGAGGAGCTGGTCGGCCAGGCGATCGAGATCGTGCCGGACCGGGGCTTCGGCTTCGCGCGCTGCGCGGCTTGCGACGCGAGCGCCCGCGCCGACGCCGACCGGCTGAAAGGCGGGGAGGCGGCGGAGGTCGCGGAGCTGGAGGCCTACCGGGCGCGGGGGCTGCTCGGCTCGTCCCCGGCGGATTCCTCCCCTCTCCCGCACCGGGGGAGAGGGCAGGGTGTGGGGGCGGAGCTCACGGCTGAAGACCGCGCCTCCCTCTCCGGGCGCTTCACCTGCCCGGAGTGCGGCGAACGGAAGCTCTCGTTCGGCGATCGGCTGGCACGCCACGCGTGCCCCGGAAAGGCGGCGCGGCCCGTCGCCTGGCGCGGTTACGACGGCTCGCTCGTGGAGCTGGGCTGGTGGGGGGCCCGCCCCCGAAAAGGCCCCTGAGCCCGGGCGGTTGCGATCGCACCCCTGCTGTGCTAGATGACCCTCCCCTTCCAGCGCCCACGCGCGTCGAGGGGGTGGGCGCCGACTTCCGGCGCGCACGGCTCAAATTCACACACGCTCCTCATCGGCGCACCGGTGCTCTCTCGGAGAGCCAGCGTCGAGCCATTCACGGGGCGTGGCGGAACAACCGGAGGAAGTCATGGAGACCACGCAGACCCCCGCAGCACCCGAGACCGCAGCCCCCGCCGCGGCCGAGACGACGACCGGCGCGGAGACGATGGCCGCCGCGGTCGCCTCGACCGGCACCGCCATCTCGATGAAGCAGCTCCTCGAGGCGGGCGTCCACTTCGGGCACCAGACCAAGCGCTGGAACCCGAAGATGAAGCCGTACATCTTCGGCGCCCGCAACGGCATCTACATCATCGACCTGCAGAAGACGGTCGTCCTCGCCCGCGCCGCGCTCCGCTTCGTCTCGGAGTCGGTCGGCAAGGGCGGCTCGGTCCTCTTCGTCGGCACCAAGAAGCAGGCGCAGGACGCGATCCGCGAGGAGTCGATCCGCGCGGGCCAGTTCTCGGTCACCAACCGGTGGCTGGGCGGCACGCTCACCAACTTCAAGACGGTGAAGCAGGGGATCGACCGGCTCAAGACCATCGAGAAGATGGCCGCCGACGGCACGTACGAGCGGCTCCCGAAGAAGGAGGTCGCCCAGCTCGAGCGCGAGCGCGAGAAGCTGGAGAAGAACCTCGGCGGCATCAAGGACCTCAGCCGGCTCCCGTCCGCCCTCTTCGTGATCGACACGAAGAAGGAGCACATCGCCGTCCACGAGGCGAACCGCCTGGGCATCCCGGTCGTCGCCGTCGTCGACACCAACTGCGATCCCGAGGGGATCGACTACGTCATCCCCGGCAACGACGACGCCATCCGCTCGATCCGGCTCTTCACCGGCAAGATCGCCGAGGCCTGCATCGAGGGGAAGGCGCGGTACGCCGCCTGGGCCGCCGAGCACGGCGCCCAGGAGACGCGCCCCGGCGAGGAGGACCGCGACGCGGCCTCCGAGCGCGGCCAGAAGGACCGCCGCGATCGCCGCGACCGCCGTGGCCCGCGCCGTGAGCCCCGCGAGGACCGCGGCGCCGCCAGCGCCAACGTCGAGGTGGTCCGCAAGGGCGAGGTCGCCAGCCCGGCGGCCCCCGAGGGCGAGGCGAAGGCCTAGCCGCGCGACACCGAGCATCCCCGTGCCAGGGGGCGGACTTCCGGGTCCGCCCCCGGACTTTTCTCCAGCCGACAACCCTAGAGAAGCCAGAGGGAGAGAACGTGGCCGAGATCACCGCGAAGATGGTGCAGGAGCTCCGGGAGAAGACCGGGGCGGGCATGATGGACTGCAAGAAGGCGCTCAACGAGGTCGGTGGCGACTTCGCCAAGGCGGAGGAGTTCCTGCGCAAGAAGGGGCTCGCCGCCGCCGCCAAGAAGTCGGCGCGCGCCGCCACCGAGGGGGCCGTCGCCAGCTACATCCACATGGGCGGCAAGATCGGCGTCCTGGTCGAGGTGAACTGCGAGACCGACTTCGTCGCGCGCACCGAGGGCTTCCAGTCGCTGGTGAAGGACATCGCGATGCAGATCGCCGCCGCCGCCCCGCGGTGGGTCCGCCGCGAGGACGTGCCCCAGGACGTCGTCGCGAAGGAGCTGGAGATCGCCAAGGCCCAGGCCCGCGAGCAGAAGAAGCACGATGCGATCATCGAGAAGATCGCGACCGGCAAGGTCGAGAAGTACTACACGGAGGTCTGCCTCCTCGAGCAGGCGTTCGTGAAGGACGACAAGAAGAAGATCCAGGAGGTCGTCACCGAGGCGATCTCGAAG
>DATIVK010000004.1:0-15267 GCA_035465955.1 Anaeromyxobacteraceae bacterium
CCGATCGTCAGCGTGTCCGCGGAGGGGTGGAGGTGGAACACGAGCGCGGGGCCGGGCGCCGGCGCGACGGCCGCCCCTTCCCCGGGGAGCGCGAGCGGCTCGAGCGCGCGCCCCGCCGCGGGGGCGGCGGCGAGGAGGAGGGTCGCTGCCAGGCGGCAAGTCGGGGAGGCCATCCCCCAGAGATGCAGGATCCCCGGGGAGAGATCACCGCCCCGCTCGGGGAGAGGCCTCTACTTCCACTCGACGAGGAACTCGCAGCACGGTGCGCCGAGCCCGCGGCACTGCCGCTCGACGACGATCACCTCCCGCCCGCCGCACGTCGCGACCGCGCGCTCGAGCCAGCCGACCGTGGTGAGGCAGTCGTCCGGGTCGGCCTCGCCGGTGTCGAAGTGGCGCAGGACGGCCGTCGACGGTCCGCGCCGCTCGTAGATCCGATGTCCGCTGCCGTGCTGTGCGCCGTAGAGGCGCGGGGTGTTGGCGAGCAGGAAGTGGGGATCACCCTCGCGGACGAAGGGGCGGTGCGGCCCGCGCGGCCCGAGGTTGAGCGACGCGGTGAAGCGGCCCATCTCGATCAGGAGCGCGCGCGTGTTGCCCAGGGAGAGCGCGCGAGCGGCGGCATGCCCGAGCCGCAGGAGCAGGTCCGCCGGGTACCAGCCGATTGGCAGGAGCACCGCGTGGAGCGTCGCCTGGTCCTCTGGGGACAGCCGCTCCAGCACCCGCCGGGCGTCCGCGTCGCCCTGCGCGAGGACGAACTTGAGCCGCGCGATGAGGAGCGTCCCCTTGACGGAGGCGCCCCCGTTGACCGGCGCGAGCGGATGCGATCGCGGGTTGGACGGCAGCGGCAGCGGCGACGACGCAGACGAACGAGACGACAGAGCGGCAGTCGTTGGACCAGCCATGTCGGGTACCCCCCCCGACGAGGGACGTTAGTGGCGCGGGGATCCGGGGTCCATGCGGACGAGTGCCTAGCCGTGGTGTCTGTCCCGCGGACGGGTGACGCACCGGAACGCACGGAGGGCGTCGCCCTGCGGGCCCTCGCTGCCCCGCTTGGGGCATCGCTCCCGAACGGCGTATCGAGGACGTGGCCGCTCCCGAGCCTTCCGTCGAGCGACCTTGACCCGCCGTGATGTGGTCATTACGATATGACCATGTCAAGCGCCCGGAGGATCGTGCCCGCCGCCCAGTTCAAGGCCCGGTGCCTCGCCATCCTCGACGAGGTCGACGAGACGAAGGAGACGGTCGTCGTCACCAAGCGCGGCCGCGCGGTCGCGCGGGTGGTCGCGGCCGAGCCCTCCTCGCGCCGCCCTCTCCGGGGGAGCGTGCGCTGGCACGGGGACCTCGTCGCGCCGCTCGACGAGGGCTGGGACGTCGAGCGGTGATCGTCCTGGACACCCACGCCTGGATCTGGGCCGTGGCCTCGCCTGCGCAGCTCGGGAGGGAGGCGCGCCGCCTGCTCCGGCACGATCGCGCCTGCGGGGTCGCGGCCATCAGCTGCTGGGAGGTGGCGACGTTGGCGGCGCGCGGCCGGATCGAGCTCGATCGGGCGCCGGTCGCCTGGATGGATGACGCCCTCGCGGAGCTGGGCGCGGAGCTCCTGCCCCTCACGCCCGCCGTCGCCGCCGCGTCGGCGCAGCTCGGCGACTTCCACGGCGACCCCGCCGACCGGCTGATCGTCGCGACGGCGCTGACGTACGGCGCGGTGCTCGTCACGAAGGACGAGCGCATCCGAGGGTTCGGGGCGGTGAGGACGGCGTGGTAGGGCGAGGCGCCGCTGACGCACGGAGGGCGCCGGCGGTGCTCGCCCGGCGCCCTCGCTCCACGCCGCCTACGGGCGGCTACTTCGCGCCGAGCAGCGCGTTCACCTTCTCCATCACCTTGAAGGCGTCGGCGACGTAGAGGACGTCGGCCTTGCCGCGGGCCCAGCCGCAGTTCGGGTCGAGGTTGACGGCGCGGCGCTCGCGGATGAAGCGCCAGCCGACGACGTGCGGCTCCTCGCCGTGACAACAAGTACTGAGCCCCTTGGCGTGGCGCGGCGTGGCGCCGGTCTGGCCCACCTGGTTCAGGTGGGTCATGAACTCGAAGACCTTCTGCCCCTCGCCCGCCTGGTCCACGAGCGACTTGGAGGAGCCGAGCGACGCGCCCGCCGAGCGGATGAAGCCGAGGATGAGCTGCTCGGCCTCCTCGGCGTGCGGCTTGCCGTCGGCCTGCTTCTTGGTCCAGCCGGCGCCGGCGACGAAGAGGACCTTCGCCTCGGGCTTGATGGTCTGCTCGCCGGAGGAGGGGGCGCGGAGCCCCGCGACGGTGGTGCGCGACGCCGGCGCGGCGACCTCGACCTTCTCGATCGGCGCGGCGCCGCCCGCGGGCGCCGCGGCCGGGTAGGCGCCCGGGTCGACGAGCAGCACCCAGGGGCGCTCCTTCCGGCGCTGCGTCGCCTCGATCCGCTGCTTGTAGTACCAGCGCGAGATCGCGACGCCCCCCTCGTTCACGAGCTGCGTGACGTGGGTGTCGATCCTGCCGCCCAGCCGCTGCGCGACGCCGGCGGCGACGCGGGCCATGCGCGAGGTGGCGGGGGCGACGACGATCTGGGCGCCGGACGCCTTCGCGAGCGCCGCGGCCGCGGCCGCGTCGGTGGCGTAGCGCGCCTGCGCGAAGGCGTCGCCGGCGGCGGTGAGCACCTTCGCGGCGCCCGCGGCCGCGAGGGCCTGGGCGGCGGCGTCGACGCTGCCGCCGAAGACGGCGGCGGTCACGGGGGCGCCGAGGGACTTCGCGGCCGAGAGGGCCTCGAGGGCGGCCTTCGGCAGGGAGCCGTCGGCCTCGGCGTGGGTCAGGAGCAGGATGGTGTCCATGGTGTCGTGTCCTCGTCCTAGTCCTTCTGGATCCACTCGACGAGCTCCTTCGCGATCTCGTCGGGGCTCACGTCCTTCACGATCCGGGTCTCGCGCGTCACCTTGGGGAGCGCGACCTGCACGTACTCGACGCCGCCGGTGCCGACCGGCGCCGCCGCCGCCTTCTGCAGCGCCGGCATCACCGTCCGCATGTTGGCCATGCCGACCTGCGGGTTGTTCTTCGGCTCCGGGAGGCTGCCGGTGGCCCACCCGAGGACGGCCGGGGCGCCCGCGCACCGCGAGACCTGGTGCTTCCCGCCCTCGACGCGCTCCAGCACCTCGAAGGAGCCGTCGGCCTGCGGGGCGATCTGGTCCACGCCCTGGAACTGGTCGGTGATGCCGAGCTTCTCGCCGACCAGCTGCAGCGTGACCCCCGCGCCGCGCGACGCCGACTCCCAGCCGCCGAAGAGGAGCAGCTTCGAGGTGTCGAGCCCCGGCAGCGCCTTGACGGCGCCCGCGAGCCGCTCGGCGACCTCGTGCGCGTCGGTGAAGCCGCCGGCGGGGCCGTCGAGCGCGACCAGCTCGAAGGCGACCTTCTGCCCGACCACCATCATGACCTGCTGGAGCTTCGCCTTGGGCCCGAGCGAGAGCAGGGTGACCTTCGAGCCCGGCGTCTTCGCCGCGAGGGCGGCCGCCTCGTAGAGGGCGTGGCCGGCCCACGGGTCGAGCACCGCGGGGAGCATCTGCTCGTTCTTCAGCCCGGGCCCCTGGGGCGTCGAGACCGGCTCGAGGGTCTGGAGCGGGTCGGGGACGATCGACCCGAGGACGACGATCTGGAATGCCATCTAGTTCTCCGCGGAGTGGAGCCCGCCCGTGCCGGCGCGGAGCTGGAGGTTCACTTCTTCCGTCCCGCCGAGGCGCTGCGTGCAGCTCCAGAGGCACGCGCCGCAGTGGACGCACTTCTCGCGATCGAAGGTGGGGACGCCGCCCTCGCCGGGGCGGATCGCCTCCGCCGAGCAGATCTCGAAGCAGACCTTCCGGTCGCAGGCCCGGCAGAGCTCCGGCCTCGCGAAGACCACGTGGTCGGCGTAGCCGGGCGGCGCCTGGACCTTGCCGCCCATGAGCAGCGCGTCCTGGTGGCTGACGAGGAGGTTGCCGTCGTGCCGGATCGCCGGCCAGCCCACCCGGTCCATGATCGCGTCGTGGAGCGGGACCCCCTTCGCCTCGCACTCCCGCCGGATCCCGGCGATCTCGGCGGGGCCGATCCGGTCGGCCCAGAACGTCTCGAGCGGGACGACCTTGCCCGCGGGGTGGGCCGGCTCGTCGCCCAGGTAGAGGGCGCCGCCCGTCATCCCGGCGAGCGCCGTGCCGACGAGGCCCGAGAGCACGCCGTCCTGGAACCCGTCGCGCGCGCGCTCGGCGACGCGGCCCTCGGCCTCGAGCCAGCTCGCCCGCCGGCGGGCGACGTAGGTCGCGTCGAGGTTCTCCTTCGTCAGCGGCCGCTTCGCCTCGAGGAGCTCGATCACCGCCTCGCCGAGCAGGACGCCGCTCGTGAAGGCCTCGTCGACGCCGGAGTTGGTGAGGACGTTGGTGGTCCCCGAGCCCTCGCCGATCCGGGCGAAGCCGTCGCCGGCCAGGAAGGGCTCGCCGCGCCGCCCCGACTCGAGGATCGACTTGGCCCCCCAGGAGCGGAGCTTCGCCTTCTCGAGGTGACGCCAGAGGTAGGGGTGCTGCACGAAGTGCTGGAGGTAGCGGTAGGTGGTCCGGACGGGCGACTCGAGCCAGCTCGGCACGAAGATGCCCACCGACGCGACGCGGTCCGGGTGGACGTAGAGGAAGCCGAAGATCTCCGGCTCGGGGAAGCCGAGGGTGTGGAGGACGGTACCCGGCTTCAGCGCCGTGTCCTCGGGGAGATCCACGACGAACTTCATGCCGACCGCCCAGTCGCGGCGGCCGTGGCTCCCGGCCGGGAGGCCGAGCTGCCGGTCGAGCTGCCGTCCGACCGCGCCGACCGGCCCGTCGCCGATCACGGTGAGCCCCGCGAGCACGTCCATGCCGGGCATGAAGGCGCCACCCTCGGGGTTGCCCTGCCGGTCGACGCCCTGGTCGACCAGCCGGACCCCCTTGACGCTCCCGCCGTCGACCAGCGCCTCCGCGACCGGCGTGCCGGGCCAGATCTGCACGGTGCCGGTGGCGAGCACCTGCGAGCTCATGAACTGCATGAGCTGCCCCATCGAGAAGATGAAGCCGTCGTGCTTGTCCAGGAAGGCGGGGGTGAGGGGGAGCTCGAAGGCGTCGGGGGCCTTCCCGACGAGGACCCGCGCCGCCTTCATCGCCGCCTCGGCCGCCCTGAGCGCCCCCGAGCGGCGCGACGCGCCGATCGGGTCGAAGAGCCAGACGATCTTCTCGTCGGCGACCGGCGCGGCCATCGGGATCTGCGAGGCGTCGAAGCCCGGGAGGCCGGCGCGGATTCCACGGGCCCGCGTCACGATCCCGGAGACGCCGAACGAGGCGTCGTCGGCGCGCTCGTAGCAGACGACCTGGAGCGGGAGCCCGGGCGCCGCCGCGCTCTCCAGCGGCTCCTTGCCGGCGTCGGCGAGCCGGCGCGACAGCGTGGTGAGGAAGCCGGCCGTCGCCGGGCCGAAGCCGACGCAGGCGATGTCGACCGCCATGGACTGCCGTTCCATGTCCACTCCCTAGACCGGGTAGTCCAGCGCCTCGGGGATCATCACGCGCGACAGCGCCTCGGCCGCGCGGTCCTTCGCGAGGTACGCGCCGGTCATGCAGCCGTCGAGCTTCGCCCGCAGCGTCCGGAAGTCGGTCGCCCCCTCGCAGCTGACGCAGGGCCCCTCCTTGTCGGCGTGGACGGGCGGGCCGCCGCTGGAGCCGAGCTCGGGGAAGATCTCCTCGAGCGACTCCATGTCGCAGACCGCCCAGCAGGCCTTGCGGTCCTCGGCGGTCCAGGAGGGGTGTCGGTTGTAGCCATGGACCAGCTCGGAGCAGATCCGCGCGACCTCGCCCGCGGCGCGGGTCGCCTGCACCTTGCAGAGGTCGGCGAAGAAGCGCGAGGTGCCGGGGAGCGCGTCGCCCAGGACGGCGGCCCCCTCGTCCGCGAGGTGGATCGCGTCGAGGATCTGCGCCCGCGAGGCCATGAGCCAGGAGAGGGCGTCGGCCAGCTTGAAGCTCACCCCCTGGCGCGGAGACTGGAAGAGCTTCTGGCCGTTGGCGTCCACCGCCTTCTCGATGTGGCGGAAGGTCCAGAGCCAGAGCTCCATCGCCGACGCGAGGCCGCAGGCGCCGTGGCCCGTGTGCGTGGACGAGAGGTGGCGCAGCTCGCGGATCCAGCTCTTCATCTGCGCGAGGAAGAGCGGCTGGCCCATGGTCACCGAGAGGTGGCGGCGCTGCACGGCCTCCGGCCCCTCGTAGGTGGCCTCGAGCTGGGCGTCCATCCACTTCTTGCCGAGGAAGCCGGGGCAGTCCTCGGTGATGCCGTAGCCGCCCATGAGCGAGACCGCCTCGCGCATGACGGTCGCGCCGTGGCCGGTGCACCAGAGCTTGGACGCCGGGCAGAGCACGTTGGCGGCCGACGCGAGGAGCGTGAACTGGACCATCTCGTCCGCCTCGAGCTCGGCGATCCGGGCGTCCTGCTTGGCGCCGTGCGGGTGGGCCCTCAGCTCCAGCAGCTCGAGCGCCTTCGCCTCCATCGCCTTCGCCCACTTCAGCTCGGCGCGCCCGCGGGCGATCCCCTGCGCCTGGAGCAGCGCGTCCTTCTTCCGCTCGAGCGGGTCGATCTGGTCGTAGAGGCGCGCCGTCGAGAACGCGAGCGAGGCGCCGGCCTCGCCGGTCGCCCAGAGCTCGACGAGCCGGTGGAGGGCGTCCTGGCGCTGCTGGATGCCGAGCTCGTAGCGGACGGTGCCGGGCTGCGCCTGCTCGGCGCCGCGGAAGCGCTGGCGCTGGTAGCGGATGATCGGCTCGACGGCCGAGAGGAGCTTCGCCGACGTCATCACGCCGACGGCGACGCGCGTCCGCGCGAAGACGGCCTCGATGATCGTGGAGTGGTCGAAGTTCGGGACGATGATGCCGTCCTTCACCGTGTAGCCGCCGACGATCCGGTCCGCCGGGATCTGCTGGCTGAAGATCGGGTCGTTGGTGGACGAGAGCTGGTGGACCAGCTTCTTCGTGGGCGTGCCGCGGTCGAAGGTGCCCGGGTCGGTCTCCTCCAGGATCACCATGCAGCTCCCCTTGATCCGGGGATCGGCCGAGTCGACGGCGGCGGTGACGAAGTTGGCGAAGCCCATGTTGGTGATGAAGCGGCCGCGCTTGTCGACCTGGAGGACCGGCGCCTGGCCGTCCTTCCACTCGGCGACCTTCACCTTCCCGCACAGCATCCCGGTGTCGACGCCGACGTACGGGATCGGCTCGGTCAGCGCAAAGGCGGCGCGCCAGGGCTTCCGGTCCTCGCCGTCCTTCGGTGGCGCGGCGAGGCTCATGTACTTCTGGAACTGCTCCGGGGTCCCCTTCTCCTTGATCGGGGAGAGGCCGAGGAAGCTGGCGAGGGCGCCGGTCGCGGCGCCCGCGTCGACCCAGGCCAGCTCGAAGGCGGCGAGGGCGAGGGCCAGGTTCTTGGGGCCCGTGATGAAGCCGCCCTGCTCCGGATCCATGAACGACGCGGTGATGCCGGCGGCGTCGTAGTGGGCGAGCAGCTCGTTCTTCTCGGGGGTCCAGTCATGGCTGTTCCAGCCGCCGCTGGCGGCGAGCCGGGCGACGGGGCCGCGCGCCACGCCGCGCGTGGACTGGATCAGCATCTGGAGGTCGTAGCGGTCGGCGAACCGCCACATGATCTGACGGACGTCGTCGCCGGGCAGCGTCCGGAGCGTGTCGTTCTGGGCAGGTGCTTCGGTCGTGGCGGTTGCCGTGGGCATGGTCAGGATCCCCCGCGGAGACGGCGGCGCGGCCGCACGCTCGGTTTGGGTGCTCTGCGACAATCAGGAGCGCGAAGGCTAGCAGAGGCGCTGCGGGTGGCCTGCGGCATTTTGCCTTTATCGGGGGCAAACGCCGGATTAGGCGGATGCGACGCGCCGCGTCGCCCACCTTTCCGTTCAGCTCCAAACGGGGTCCGCGGCCAAGGCCGAGGGGGGATGGTCGCCCGTCGGATGGCGTCCGGACCGGCTACTCCCGGACCACGGCTCCCCTGGCGACGCGAATCACCACGGCGCCCGGAGCGAGCTGCTCGCCGCCTTGCACGCGCACCTCCCCCTCGCCGACGTCGAGGGCGATCGTCGCCCCGGGGGTGAACCCGCGGAGGTCGAGCTCCACGTCCCCCTTCCCGAGGTGGATCCGGAACGGTCGCGGCCCCGCCGGCGGCAGGTGCAGCGAGAAGTCGGTCCGCCGCTCGGTGAACCAGCCCATCGGCTCGATCCGGAGGAGCGCCGCGCCCTCGTCGAAGGCGAAGCGCACCTTGCTCGTCGGGAAGCCGAAGCCGCGGACGGCGTAGGAGGCGACGAGGTCGGTGCCCGCCGCGATCGACACCGTCGCGGCGTCCAGCGCGACGCCGAAGCCGGGCGCCGGGCTGGCCGCCAGCTGCGCCGGGCTGCGCGTGAACGTCTTGGTGGAGACGTAGGGCGTGGCGAGGAGCGCGGCGCCCGTGACGAGCGTCAGCACGCCGGCGCTCCCGGCGGTGACGAGCCGCGCCTTGCGCAGGTCGCGCACGGCAGGGGCCGGCTCCGGCGCGCGATCGAGGTCGAGGGCGTGGTAGAGCGCGAGGGCGACGATCCAGACCATCCCGCCCGACCAGACGACGTCGGAGAGGAAGTGGCCGCCGGCCATCATCCGCGCGACCCCGAGCATCCCGCCGGCGACCAGCCCGAGGCCGAGGAAGCCCCAGGCGGCGAGCCGCCGCCGCCGCTTCAGGAGCAGGTACGGCACGCCGAGGTAGAAGCCCATCGAGCAGTGGCCGCAGGGGAAGGACTTGGCCTGCCGGTCGTCGCCGGGGACCCATAGGGGCAGGAAGGGCTGGCGCCCCCCGAGCTCCACGACGTCGCGCGGCCGCGGGCGACCCCAGTGATCCTTGAAGGCCAGGTTGACGACGAGCCCCGGCCCGAGGGCGACCACCAGGACCAGGTAGAGCGCCGGACGCCGCGCGCCCGCGAGCCGGTCCGGCAGCCAGTACGACAGGGTCAGCGTCACCAGGGCCGCCGCGGCCAGGAGGACGCCGGCGAAGACCCCGTACTTGTAGATGAAGCTCCAGGGCTGCCGCTCGGCGAGGGGCCAGCTGCAGCAGGGCTCGCGGAAGGCGTCGGCCGCCGCCAGGTCGAGGCGCGTCGCGAGGAAGAGGGCCGTGGCCGCCGATAGCAGCAGGACGACGGCGACCAGCTCGCGGCGGATCGTGGGGCTCGGCGGGCGCATGGGCGGGCCGGAAGCTCGCACGCGCCGGGGGCGCACGCAAGGCGAGCGCCGCTCGCCGGAAGCTGCCGCGTCGGCGGCCGTGGCCAAGATGTAACGCGCGGTTCACCCCATCCGGATGCGGCTCGGCGATCGTCGCCCGACTCCGATGCGCGCCGTCGCGCGCTCGCGACAGGGAGGAATCACGATGAGGTCGAAGAAGTGGACGAAGCTGCTCTCGATGATCGGGGCGCTGGGGCTCGCAGCCGCCTGCACGGGCCCTACGGGCGGACGCGGTCCCGCGGGCGCTGCCGGGGCCACTGGCACGACCGGGGCCACCGGCGCGACGGGGACCACCGGCCCCAGCGGCCGTCAGGCGCGCAACGTCATCCTGATCATCGGCGACGGGATGCAGGCGGCCCACGAGGTCGCTGCCTCGCGCTACCTGACGGGCACGGACGCCGGCCTCTCGTTCCACGATCCGCTCGCCTTCGACTGGGCCGGCTTCGCGGCGACGTGGGACGTGACGACGTACAACCGCTACGCGCAGGCGGTCGCCGCGGCCAACTACGGCCCCGCCACGTTCGATCCCGCGACCGGCTATGACGTGGCCCGGGGCGGGGCGCTCCCGTACCCGTTCCAGGCGACCCCCGACGACGCGTACTTCCTCGGCCGCCTCACGCTCAACGCCACGTCGCCGAAGGAGCCCGCGACCGACTCGGCCTCCGCGGGCACGGCCCTCGCCACGGGCGTGAAGACCGACGACGGCAACATCGCGTGGATGCCGGGCGACCCCGCGGGCGGCGCGCTGACCACGATTGCAGAGCGGGCGCGGGCCCGGTTCGGGCTCTTCGGCGGCAACGGCGGCAACTTCGAGTCCCCGCTCCCGACCAACGACGGCAGCGGCGTCGTGAACCGGGCGACGACGGAGAACCCCTCGCTCGCCCAGGCGACGACCGCGGCGCTCCGGGTGCTCGGCCGAGACCCGGACGGCTTTTTCGTGATGGTCGAGCAGGGGGACATCGACTGAGCCAACCACGCCGGGGACTTCCCGCGGATGGTCGGGACGATGTGGGATCTCGACGAGGCGGTGAAGGCCGCCGTCGCCTTCGTGGATCGGCCCGGCGACGCCGTGACCTGGGAGAACACCCTCCTCGTGGTCACGGCGGACCACGCCAACAACTACCTGCGCTTCGGGTCGGGCCCGAAGCTCGCCAAGGGGATCCTGCCCACGGTGGACGGCGCCGGCGTCCCCACCGATCCGGCTCAGTACACCAACTACCCGCTGAACGGCGCGGGCTCCTGGAACCACACGAACGAGCTGGTCTCCGTCTACGCCCGCGGCGCCGGCGCGCGCGGCCTCTTCTCCGCGCGGGCCGGGACCTGGTACCCGGCCGCCCACGTCGTGGACAACACGCAGATCTGGAGCGCCATGGCCGAGTGGCTCGGCCTGTTCTAGGCGTCGTCCAGGCTGCCCGGCGCTCCGGCGCCCCCGTCCCCGCCCGCCTCGCCCGGCACCGGCCGCGCGAGGTGGACGCGGACCGAGCGGACGGCGCGCGGAGACGCCTCCTCGATCTCCAGCGTCACCCCGTGTCCGGCGTCGAGCCTCGCGCCGCGCTCCGGCACCGCGCCGGCGAGCGCGATGCAGAGCCCGGCGACGGTGGTGTAGTCGTCGCTCTCCGGCAGGTCGAGCGACAGCTCGCGGTTCAGCTCGCGGATCGGCATGTCGCCGCGCACGAGCGCGGCGCCGGAGGGCTCGCGCCTCAGGAGCTGCTCCGGCTGCTCCCACTCGGAGAAGATCTCGCCGACCAGCTCCTCGAGGAGGTCCTCGAGCGTGATCAGCCCCGCGACGCCGCCGTGCTCGTCGACGGCGACGGCGAGTTGCGTCCGGCGCTGCTGCATGTCGCGGAGCACCCGCACCGCCTGCGCCGTCTCGGGGACGAAGAGGACCGGCCGCAGGAGGTCGGGCAGCAGGATGAGCTCGCGCTCCCAGGCGAGGAGGGCGAAGTCCTTGGCCATGACGTAGCCGACGATCTCGTCGAGCGTCCCCTCGTACACCGGCATCCGGGCGCGCCCCTCCTCGAGGAGCGTGCGCCGCAGCTCCTCCTGGGAGGCGTCCACGGGCAGCGCCACGATCCGGTTGCGCGGGACCATCACGTCGGAGGCGTGGAGGTCGCGGAAGGCGAGGGCGCGCGCCGCGATCTCGGCGGTGGCGGCGTCGAGCTCGCCGGTCTTGCCGGCCTCCTCGACGAGCTGCTCCAGCTCCTCGGGCGAGAGGCGCGACTCGGTGAAGTTGGTGCGATCGCCGAACGGCCGGAGGATCAGGTTGGAGGCGCCGGTCAGGAGCCAGACGAAGGGGCGCGCGAAGCCGGCGAGGGCGAGGAGCGGGCGCCCCGCGGCGAGGGCGATCGGCTCCGGCGATCGCATCGCGACCGACTTGGGGACGAGCTCCCCGAGGACGATCGAGAGGAACGAGACGAGCGCGACCACCAGCCCGAGCGCGAGCTGCTCGGCGTACGGCGCGAGCGGGGCGGCGCGCGCGATCGCCGGCGCGAGGCGGACGGCGAGGGAGGCGCCGCCGAAGGCGGCGGCCGTGGCGGACACGACCGTGATGCCGATCTGCACCGTCGCGAGGAATCGCTCCGGCTCGTCGCGGAGCCGCTGGACCGCGCGGGCGGAGCGGCGCCCCTGCTCGACGAGGCCGGCGAGCCGCGTGCGGCGGACCGCCACGACGGCGATCTCCGCCGCGGCGAAGACGGCGTTCGCGCCGATCAGCACCAGGATGATGACGAGCTCGTGGACGATGGCCGGCTCCCTCTACCGCCCCAGCACCAGATCGATCCCGACGAAGACCAGCGTGAGCTGGCGCGCCGAGACCCGCCCGGCACGCTCGGTCAGGGCTTCGCGGTCGAGCGTGAGGAGCTGCGAGACGTTGGCGACCGAGTCCCTGTCGAGCCCCGTGCTCCGGGCTGGGAGCAGGACGTTGCCGGGCGCATCGGCCCAGCGCAGGTTGCTCGTGAGCGGGACGCAGACGACCGTCGCGATGCGGCTCCGGTTGAAGGTGTCTCCCTGGACGACGAGGACCGGCCGCCGGAAGCCCGGCCCGGACCCCGCCGGCTCGGGCAGGTCGGCCCAGCAGACGTCGCCCTGTGCGATCACCATTCCGAGCGCCGGAGCGTGCGGCGCGCGGCCGCGGCGGCGGTGGGCTCGAGGCGGGTGTCGAGGTCTTCCGCGACACGGTCCAGCGCCTCGGTGATCCCCTCGGGCTCGTGGCGGGCCACGTACTCGGCCACCGCCTCGGCGAAGAAGGCGCTGCGGGACTTCTTCAGCCGGCGCGCGAGCCGCTCGGCATCCTGGAAGACCTCGTCGGGGAGCGAGATCGCCGTCTTCATACCGGAAGTATAACCGGCGGCGTGGGGCGCGTCCACGGGGCCTGTCTTCGGCGTCCCGCTACGGGGCCCGGCCGGTCCGCTCGACGAGCCGGTAGAGCCGGGTGACCTCCCGCGAGCGGGCGGCGTGGAGCGGGTCGGAGGTGTCCCGTGCCCGCGGGTGCGACGGCGCCGCCTCGAGCACGTCGGCGACGTCGAGCCCCACCCGCGCGGCGAGCGCCTCGACGTGGCCGGGGCGGCGCAGCCCGAGCCGCTCGGCGAGGTCCGAGACGACGATCCAGCCCTCGCCGCCCGGCGTGAGCCGGATCGGCAGGTCGGCGACGATCCGGTCGAGCAGCGTCCCCGACGGATCGTAGACCGCGCGGTCGAGGAGCCCCACCGGCGCCACGGGGATCCAGGGCGGGTTGGACACGACGAGGTCGGCCCGCCCGCCCGCGAAGAGATCGGCCTCGAGCACGTCGATGCGGGCGGAGAGGCCGAGGCGCGCCACGTTCTCCCGGGCGCACGCGACCGCCCGCGGCTCGATGTCGGTCGCGACGACCCGCGCCCCGCGCTGGGCGAGGACGAGGGCGAGGACGCCGGTGCCGGTGCCGACGTCGTGCGCCAGCTTCCCCTCCACGGGCCAGCGCTCGCACGCGCGGGCGACGAGGTCGACGTACTCGCCGCGCACCGGGGCGAAGACCCCGTAGTGCGGGTGGACCCGCGCTCCCTCCCCGAGGGCGGGCACGAGCACGCCCTTCACCCGCCACTCGTGCGCGCCGATCATCCCGAGCAGCTCGCGCAGCGGCAGCAGGCCGGGGAGCGGGGCGTCCGCGCCGAGCGCCTCGACCACCGGCGCCTCGACGTCCGGGGCCCGCCGGAGCGGGACGAGGAAGTCCGGGGCGATCGGCACGAGGAGGCGCCCGAGCAGGACGTGCTCCAGCCGGCGCCGCTCGCGCTCGGCGCGGAAGAGCGCGCCGAGGTCCCGCTCGCGCGACGCGCGCCCGCCCGCCTCGATCCGGCGCCCCATCGCCGCGAGGAGTTGGCGCGCCCCGTGGTAGTCGCCCGTCCAGACGAGGGCCTCGCCGCGCCGCACGCGCGCGAGGGCCTCGCCGGCCTTGAGCCGGTCGTCCGCCGTCCCGAGCCGGAGCGGCGCCGCGTCCTGGCCGAGCCACGCGGCGCGCCGCTCGGCGCCGCTCGCGTCGCGCCAGCCGATCTCGGGGAGGGTGTTCATGGGGCGCTCCATCCTGCTATCGCCTTCCGCGCGGTACCGGCGGCTGCGCAGTCAGCGGATCTTCCGGCCAGGCGTGGCGCGGGTAGCGCCGCCCGAGCTCGCGCCGCAGGGCGGGGTAGTGGCGCGACCAGAAGCCGGCGAGGTCGGTCGTCACCTGCACCGCCCGCTGGTTCGGCGCGAGCAGGTGGAGGACGAGCGGGACGCGCCCGCCGGCGAGCGCGGGCCCCTGCGCCATGCCGAAGAAGTCCTGCAGCCGGCTCTCGATCCACGGCGGCTTTCCGGCCTCGTAGTTGACGCGCACGGCGCGCCCGCCCGGGAGCGTCACGCGGTCGGGCGCCAGCCGCTCGAGCTGGGCGCGCGCCTTCGGGTCGAGCCGGCCGAGCAGCGCGCCGGGGAGGTCGGCCTCGCGCAGCTCGGCGAAGGAGCGGCGCCCCTCGCAGAGCTCGCGCAGCGCCGCCTGGAGGTCGGCCTCGGAGGGGGAGGGGATCCCGGCGTCGGGGGCGTGGCCGGCGACGAAGGCGAGCCGGGCGGCCAGCCGGTCGAGCGCCCCCTCCTCCGCGAAGGCGCGCGGCCCCCGGGCCGCCGCGTGCTCGAAGAGCAGGGCCGCGACCTTCGAGGGGTCGGCCTTCGGCGCCCGCGTCTCCTCGAGCACCAGGTCCTCGTAGAGGAGCCGCTCGACCGCGTCGACGCGCTCCGCCGGGTCCTGCCACGTGACGTCCTCCGCGTAGCGGAGCGCGTCCGGGAAGAGGTCGAGCAGCTGCTCCTGCGTGACGGCGCTCGCGATCCGCACGCGGACCTCGGCGCGGCCGCCGCCGGGGAGGCGCCGGTCGCCCTTGCGCTCCTCGGCGTCGAGCGCCACGAGGAGCGCCGCGTCGCGGACCACGGACGCGGGATCGAGCCTCGCGCTGCCGCCGCCGACGAGCACGACCTCGTCGGAGCCCGGCGCGCGCCGCCGGCCGACGCGGTCGGGGAAGGCGGCGAGCGTCGCGAGGAGCAGGGCCTCCTCGCGCGCCTCCGTGGAGGGGGCGGGGCGGGCGACGGGGAGGCTGCGCGCCAGCCGCTCCAGCTGCCGCCGGCTCCGGTCCACGGCCCGCGCCGCGCCGGCGTTCACCCCCATCCGCCGCAGGCGATCGGGGTCGAAGCGGCCGCGCGCCGCCTCCTCGAAGAGCTGGGCCAGCTCGAGCAGGTCGGACGGCCCGGTCGGCGGGAGCCGGCCGCCCTCGAGGGCGCGGCGATCCCGCAGGTCCCGCTCGCCGAGGAGCGCCGCGAGGAGCGCGCCCTCGGTCGCGACGCCGCGCCGGGCCGCCTCGAGGAGCAGCCGCCCCTGGCGCGGGTGGAGCGGGAAGCGCAGGAGGGCGCGACCCTCCGCGGTCGGCGCCCCGGCGGCGTCCGTCGCGCCGAGCCGGCGCAGGAGGCCGGCGGCCGCCTCCTCCGCCGCCCGGGGCGGCGGCTCGAACCA
>DATIVK010000005.1:0-2191 GCA_035465955.1 Anaeromyxobacteraceae bacterium
ACCGACCGCGCCCGCACCGACCGCACCGGCGCCGGCGGCGCCCCCCGCGGCCCGGCCGGCGCCGAGCGCGCCGGCCGCCGTGGGCTCCCCGGAGGAGAAGCTGCGGCGGGCGCTCATCGAGGTCGCCCCGCGGGCGCGCGACGCCAACCTCTTCGTCCGGCTCGGCCTCGACACGAGCGCGGGGCGCGACACCGTGAAGAAGGCCTACCTGGAGCTCGCACGGCAATTCCACCCCGACCGCTACGCCTCCCCCGCCCTCGAGGACGTGCGGGACCTCGTGCGGGACTTCTTCACCTCGGTGAACGAGGCCTACGAGACGCTCTCCGACGATCGGAAGCGGGTCGAGTACCTCAACTCGCTCCGGCCGGCCGGGGCGTCCGGCGCCGGTGGTCCCGCGGCGTCGCCCGCGGCCGCCGGCGCCCAGATCGACTACGAGAAGGGCGAGGCCTGCCTCCGCACGCGCGACTTCGCGAAGGCGCGGGCGTTCCTCGAGGCGGCGGTGCGCGCCCACCCCATCGCACGGTTCCAGGCGGCGCTCGCGTGGGCCATCGTCGCCGACCCGGCCGTGAAGGCGCGCGACCGGGCCCGCGACCTGCTCGAGGAGGCGACGAAGGATCCCTCGTGCGATCGCGCCTTCTACGTCGCGGGCGTCCTCGCGCGCGACGAGGGGAACGACGCCGCCGCCGAGCGCCGGTTCAACGCCTGCCTCAAGGCCAACCCCCGCCACGCCGAGGCGGTCCGCGAGCTGCGGGCGATCGAGGGGCGAAGGAGCAGGCGGTAGAACGCGTCGCCCGTGGGAACCACTGATGCCGCTCGCCGAGCAGGCGCCTACGGCGCGCCCCGGGCGAAGAGGCGGTGGCGCGCGGCGTCCGAGAGCGCGACCACGGCGGGGTGCTGCAGGCGCCGCTGGACGGAGATCGCGTAGAAGCGTTGGCGGACCTCCGCCACCCGGCCCAGGACTCGGACGCCGTAGCGTGCGACGACCTCCGACTCCACCACCGTCGGGGCGGCGAAGACCCCGGCGCCGCCGGCGCCGAACTCCTCTAGAAGCGCGTGGTCCTCGTACTCCGCTACGACCTTCGGCCGGATCCGGCTCCGCTCGAGCCACTGGTTGAGGGCACGGCGGAGCGTGAGGTGCTCGAGCGGCAGGAGCATCGGCGCGCCGTCGAGCGACCCGGGGAACCCGCGCCGGTGCGCGTCCGCGAGCGGCCCCGCCGCGAAGAAGCTCACGCCGGTCTCGCCGAGGAGGTGGTGGAACGCCTTGACGCTGCCCCCGGCCGGAACCGGCGCGTCGGAGAGGACGACGTCCAGCGAGTGGACCGCCAGCTCGCCGAGGAGCCGCTCCTGGCTCCCCTCCCGGCAGACGAGCCGGACCGGCTCGGACAGCTCCAGGGCGGGCTGGAGCAGCCGCCGGACGACCAGCTTGGGCAGGACGTCGACTACCCCGACGTCGAGCCGGAGCGGCTGCCCGGTAGAGCGGTCCTTCACCGCGTCGAGCATCTCGCGGCCGAGCGTGAAGATCTCGTCCGCGTACCGGTACACGACCCGCCCCATCTCGGTGAGCTCCAGCCTGCGCCCGGCCCGCGTGAAGAGCTTCTCCCCCAGCCGCTCCTCCAGGGCGTGGATCTGCGCGCTCAGCGTCGGGTGGGAGAGGTGCAGCACCTTGCCGGCGGGGACGAGCCCTCCCTCACGCGCGACGGTCCAGAAGTAGAGCAGGTGGTGGTAGTTGACCCATTCCATTGCGGGACCATATGTCGTCAAAACCAACACGTCTCGTTCTAATTTCGTAATGGTCGACATGCACCTCCGCGGCTACAAGATGCTCCGACACGATGGGCGGCGCCCCCGAACCCCGCGCCGGCCCTGGAGGAGACGGAGACATGAGGAACCAGCTCCAGACCGCGCTGCTGCTCGGCTCGCTCACCGCCCTGATCATGGGAGTCGGCGCCCTCGCCGCACCGGGGCAGCTCTACCTGTTCGCCGCCCTCGCCCTCTTGATGAACCTCGTCGCCTGGTTCTTCTCGGATCGGATCGTCTTCGTGATGCCGGAGCGCTCCTCAAGCTGGAGCAGGCGGCGACGATCCTCCCGTCCCACGCCCCCTCCGCGTCGACGGCCAGCCTCTTCATCGTCAACCCCTTCGGGGCCGTCGAGAGCGTGTCGCGCCTCTTCTCCACGCACCCCAGCACCGAC
>DATIVK010000006.1:0-4920 GCA_035465955.1 Anaeromyxobacteraceae bacterium
CCCTCGGGGCTCTGCGCCTCGAGGATGAGCATGTGCTCCGCGAGCCAGCCCTCGTCCTGCGCCTGGTAGCTGGCGATGCGGAGCGCGAGGCACTTCTTGCCGAGCAGCGCGTTGCCGCCGTAGCCGGAGCCGACCGACCAGATCGTGTTGTCCTGCGGGAAGTGGCAGATGAAGCGGCGATCCGGGTTGCAGTCGGCGACCGAGTGCAGGCCCCGGTTGAAGTCGTTGCCGTCGCCGAGCCGGTCGAGGGCGACCTTGCCCATCCGCGCCATGATCCCCATGTTGAGGACGACGTAGATGGAGTCGGTGATCTCGATGCCGACCTTGGCGAAGGGCGACGTCGCGGGCCCCATCACGTACGGGACCACGTACATCGTCCGGCCCTTCATCGCGCCGTCGTAGATCGCGCCCAGCTTCTTGTAGGCGTCGGCAGGGGCCATCCAGTTGTTGGTGGGGCCGGCCTGCTCCTTCGTCGGCGTGCAGATGAACGTCAGGTGCTCGACGCGCGCGACGTCGTTCTGGTTGGAGTGGTGGTAGTAGCAGCCAGGCCACTTCTTCTGGTCGAGCGGGATCAGCACCTTCTCGGCGACGGCGCGCTCGGTCAGGCTCTTGCGCTCGGACTCGCTTCCGTCACACCAGAAGACGTTGTCCGGCTTGCAGAGCTTCGCCATCTCCTCGACCCAGCCGATGAGATGGGGATTCTTCGTTGGACGCTCGTTGGACATCCGCGTGTTCCCTTTGGTTGTCGGGCGGGGATTACCGTCCGGAGTGGAGTCACGGAGGTGGCTACGGGGGCTGCTAGGCGCGCGCAACCTAGCACAACGCACCCCGGTGCGGTACCGAAGTGCGCCCCTTTTTGCGGCGCCCTGCCGCGCGAGGCGGCAGGGCGCAACACGGCCTATTTCTTCAGCTTTTCCTTCAGGAGATCCCCGAGCGTGCCGAAGCCGCCGCGCCCCTGCCCCTTCGCCGGCGCGCTCTTCTGCATCCACTCCCGCGCCTCGGCGCGCTCGGCGGCCGCCTCGGCGCCGGAGCGCGAGAGCCGGATCCGGCCGCGCTCGTCGATCGCCTCGATCAGCGCGCCGAAGGCGTCGCCGACCTTGAACGCCTTGCGCAGGTCCGATCCCCGCGGCGTGCCGGTCTCGCTCGCCGGGACGAGCCCGCGACCGCCCGCGAAGCGGACGAAGACGCCGAAGGGCTCGATCTTGTCGACCGTCACCTCGACCACGGCCCCCACGCGAGGCGGGGGCGGCGGCGCCACGACGGGGCGCGCCGGCTCGGCGGAGGCCACCGGCTCCGGGCGCGGGGTGAGGGCGCGGATCGAGAGCCCGATCCGCTCCCCCTTCTTCTCGTCCTGGTCGATCCGGAGGACCTGGACCTGGACCTTGTCCCCGGCCTTGAGGAGATCCTGCGGCTTCGACACGCGATCCCACGCGAGCTCGGAGACGTGCACGAGCCCCTCGATCCCGCCGAGGTCGACGAAGGCGCCGTAGTCCTGCACGCTCGTCACCGCCCCGTCGAAGATCGCG
This sequence comes from Anaeromyxobacteraceae bacterium, assembly GCA_035465955.1. GTDB lineage: Bacteria > Myxococcota > Myxococcia > Myxococcales > Anaeromyxobacteraceae > DATIVK01. The sequence goes on from DATIVK010000006.1 coordinate 1,527, forward strand.
CCGGGCACCAGCCGATCGCGGGTCTCCTTCGCCTTCGCCGCGCGCTCCTCCTCGAGGAGGGCCCGGCGCGACAGGACGACGTCGCGCTCGTCCGCCTTCTGCACCCGGAACGCGAGCTTCTGGCCGACGAGCGTCGCGGGATCGCCGACGAACCGGACGTCGATCTGGCTCATGGGGCAGAACGCGCGGACGGCGTGGACCTCGACCTCGAGGCCGCCCTTGTTGACCGCCTTGACCAGCCCCTCGACCGGCAGGCCGGTGCGCGCCGCCTCGATCACGGCCTCGCGGCCGTGGTCGCGGTGCTGCGCCTTCCCGCGGGAGACGACCACGCCGCGCTCGCCCCCCTTCACGACGACGGCGTCGATGATGTCGCCCTCGCGGAACGGGACGTTCCCCTCTTCGTTCTTCAGCTCGACGGTCTCGATCATGCCGTCGGCGAAGCCGCTGCCGAGCTCGAGGAAGACGACGTCGGCGCCGATCTGGATGATCTTGCCGGCCACCTTCTCGCCCGGCTTGAAGACGCGCTTCTTCGCGGGCGCCGCCTGGCTGGAGGCGAACATGTCCGCGAACGACCCCTCGTCGGGGATCTCGACCTCCGGCATCGGCGGCAGGTCCACGGGCACCGGCGGCGCGGACGGCGCGCCCGCGCTCCGCTCGCGGTCCTCCCGCGGCGGGCGCTCGCGGCGACCCGGGCCGCCGCGGCCCCCCCCCTTCCCGCCGCCCGGGCGTCCGCCGCCCGGACCCCGCTCCGGCCGAGGGGCGCGGGAGCCGGGCGGGGAGCCACCCTTCTTCTCGTCGGCGAGCCGCTGCCAGAGCGGCCGCGAGTCCGGTGCCGCGGCGGGCGCCGAACCCGGCTCCGGGGCGAGCGTCTCCACGACGGGGGGCTCGATCTGCGTCCCCTCGGGCGGCGGCTTCACGTGCCCCTTCCGGATCACCACCGGACCGGGCGACTCGGGCTTCTTCTCGTCGGCCATGGGGCCGGTTTCATAGCAGATCCGGGCGGAGGTTGGATCTCGCCAAGGAGCGAACCGCCGGGGTATGTGTCTGCGCATGGCCGCCGGCAGAGCCGTCGTCTTCCTCTCCCACGCCGACGCCGGGGCGCTCCGGCTGGCGGCCTCCTGCGCGCTGACGGCGGCGGCGATGGGGGACCGCGTCGACGTCTTCCTCTTCGGCCCTGCGGTCCGCGCCGTGGTCGAGGCGGCCCTCGACGGCGACCCGGCCGACGACGACGAGGCGGCGATGCTCGCGCGGGCCCGCGCGCCGGGCTGCAGGCTCATCGCCTGCTCGGCCGGCGTCGTCGCGGAGAAGATCGACCTCGGCGACGCCGAGCGCGCCCTCGACGCGGTGGTGGGCTGGCCCACCATCCTCGAGTGGTCGCGGGGCGTCGTGGACCGCTTCTTCTTCTAGGGATCAGGGCAGCCGGTAGGTCACCGACGCCTGGATCGGGATGAGGTTCGAGGCCGCCTCCGCGGAGACCTGGAAGTAGATGAAGTAGGCGTACCCGGCGTTGTCGATCCGCGCCCCGCCGATGTCCTCCGTCTTCCCGACGCGGACCTCCCCGCTCGAGCCCTGCGTCGTGACGCCCGCGAGGACCGAGTCGTCGCTCCGGTAGAGGTACGCGGCCCCGTCCACGCGCGGATCGGCGTCGAAGTAGGTGAAGGTGAAGGCGGTCACCGTCGCGCCGTCGGGGAGCTGGACGGGCGCGACGAGGAAGTCGTCGGCGCCCTGGTTCTGGAAGCGCCCCACGCCGCCCGGGACGGTCCCCTGGGCGGTGCCGGTGGTCGACTGGCGCGGGACGGCCGCGATCGCCGCCACGGACACGACCCCCCTCGGGAGGCGCTGGCAGACGACGCTCCCGTCCGGGCCGACGAGCCGGATGGCCGAGCCGATCGCGCAGGTGCCGGTGATCCGCGCCTGCTTCGCCGCGAGCTGCTCGCTCGTCTTCACGATCTCCTCGGAGTGCATCTCGAGGGCGCTCGTGACCTCGGGCGGCATCACCTGCAGCGGGAGCCGCCCCTCCGTGACCCGCGCGGCGTCGATCGGGCGGCCACCGGGGTAGGCGCTCGACGCCTGGCGCGCGGCGAGCTCGGCCGCGTCGCGGGCGGAAGACGCGCGCGTGTACGCGCCCCACGCGACGGCCCCCGCCGCCGCGACCCCGAGCGCCGCGATGATGGATCCCCTGCGCATCGCCCCTCCCCGCTCCGAATTCGTGGCATGGGGCAAGCCTGCTGCGCAACGGAGGCGCGGGAGCGCCCTTTCGGTGACGCCGCCCGGTCCTAGCCGCCGAACGCGGCCATCCAGGAGGTGATCAGCTCCTCCTTGGTCGGCGCGGCGGCGTAGTAGGCGACGACGGATCCCGGCGGCGCGAGCATCACCACGGAGGTCCCCCCGTCGTCGGGGACGCCCAGCTCCCGGAGCAGGATCGGCCCCGCGGGATCCCAGGCGTCGAACGAGACCGCGGCGCTCGACGGGAAGCGCGAGTCGGCCTGCAGATCGCGGACGCCGGCGAGGGCGCGCTCCGGATCGCCGCCGTCCCGCGCGACGCAGACGAAGAGCACGTCGCCGCGCGAGAGTGCGGCGCGGCACTGCTCGAGTGAAGTGGTGGTGGTCCGCTCCCCGACCGCAACCATCCCAGCCATCCCCGCACCTCCTGCGACCCCGTCCAGGCCCCGGCGCTGCACCGCCCTGCCCGGCACCTCGTCGCCCCCGGCCGACCGATATCGGCGCTGAGAGACTGTGGACCCGGCGGCGGCGAGGGTCAAGGAACGATTCCCGCCCTCGGGGGGGGTTGGAGGCGAGCCGCAGTCCCTTGAATGCAAGGAGGGCCGCCCGAAGGCGGCCCTCCCCGTCATTCAGATGCTCGCAGCCCGAAGACTAGTCGAGCTTGCGGCCACCCTCGGCGGCCCACTTCTCCAGCATCGCCGTCGTGACCGACTTCGGACGCTCGATCGCGTAGCCGAGGCCGCGGTCCCACGTGATGTTGGCCATGCAGCCGAGCGCGCGGCCGACGCCGAAGAGGACCGTGTAGAAGTCCCACTCCTTGACGTCGTAGTACCACTGGATCACGCCGGACTGCGCGTCGACGTTCGGCCAGGGGTTCTTGGTCTTGCCGTGCTCGGTGAGGACGCCGGGGGCCGTCTCGAAGATCATCGAGACGAGCTTGAAGAGCGGGTCGTCCTTGAGGCCGGGGGTGTTGAGGCAGAACTCACGCTGCGCCGTGTAGCGCGGGTCGGTCTTGCGGAGCACCGCGTGACCGTAGCCCGGGACCACCTGGCCGGCGTTGAGCGTGTCCCAGAGCGCCTTGGTGACGTTCTCCTTGGTGGGCTCCGCGCCGTTCAGCTTCTTCTGGAACTCCATGATCCAGCCGAGCACCTCCTGGTTCGCGAGGCCGTGG
>DATIVK010000007.1:0-12574 GCA_035465955.1 Anaeromyxobacteraceae bacterium
ATCCCGGCGCCGTGCAGGAGCTCGATGGGGAAGAGAAGCCCGGGGCGGTGGAGGTAGAAGTTGGCGGCGCAGAGCACCTCGCCGACGAAGAACCAGAGGAGCCCCTGCCGGAGCAGCCGGAGCGGGGTCGCGCCCGCGCCGCGCAAGAGGCCGATCAGGAAGACCGCCAGCAGGAGGTAGGCCGGCTTGATCGCGCAGCCCGACGCGCAGGCGACGACCTGCTGCACGAGCGTGATCGCGCGGACCGGGATGGCGGTCTCGACGCCGAGCGACGGCGAGGGCCCCGTCTCGATCGGGAGGCCGGCCCGGCGCCAGGCCTCGAAGCCCCCGGAGAGGACGAGCACCTCGCCGCGGACGTGGAGGCGGGCGGTGGGGACCGAGAGCGTCGCGTGCTTCCCGTGGGCGCACACGAGCAGGAGCGGGCGATCCCGGGCCGTCCGCGCGAGGTAGCCGTCCAGCGCCAGCACCGGGACGTTGAGGGCCCCCGGGGGGTGGCCCGCCTCGTACTCCGCGGGGTCCCGCAGGTCGATCGCCTGGAGGTCGTGACGGACGCCGGCCGAGGCGGCGTCGACGAGCCGTGCGTCGACGGCGGCCGAGAGGAGCCGCTCGCAGCCGGAGAGCAGGAGGGCACCCGTCAGCAGGAGCAGTCGAGCCGTCATCGCCCACGAATCCTACGTGAGCGAACGCGGGGCGCCTACTTCGTCAGCACGACGTGCATCGCGTCGTCCGTGTGGGTCTGCTCGGTGACCTTGAAGCCGAGCTTCACGAGGTCCATTCCGCCGAAGAGGCTCTCGCCCCGACCGAGGAGCACCGGACCGATCGCCAGGTGGATCTCGTCGACGAGCCCCGCCGCGACGTACTGCCGAATGGTGGCGGCGCCGCCGCCGATCCGGACGTCCTTCCCCGGGGCCGCCTGCCTCGCGCGCTCGAGCGCGGCGTGGATGCCTTCGGTGACGAAGTGGAACGTCGTGCCCCCCTCCATGACGAGCGGCGCGCGGGCGTGGTGGGTCAGGACGAAGACGGGGACGTGGTAGGGCGGGCTCTCGCCCCACCACCCCTTCCAGCGGTCGTCGGGCCAGGGGCCCCGCACCGGGCCGAACATGTTGCGGCCGAGGATCCAGGCGCCGACGTTCTCGAAGCCGCGCACGGCGAAGGCGTCGTCGACGTCCACCCGGCCGGTCGCGTCGCCGACCGGCGTCCCGGTCATCTCCGCGTGCATCTTCTGGAAGGACCGCGTGCCGAGGACCCACTGGTGCAGCGCCATCCCGCCGACGCCCATCGGGTTCTCGAGGCTCTGGTCCGGACCCGCGCAGAAGCCGTCGATGGAGATCCCGATCGCGCTCACCCTGACCTTCGCCATGGGCACCTCTCCCGGCCGCACGGAGGGCGGCCCCTCGTCTCGTCTCCGCTCAGCCCCGACGCGCGGCCTCGATGGCGGCGATGTCGATCTTCGTCATCTGCAGCATCGCCTCGAACGCGCGCCTCGCGGCCGCCGGGTCGGGGTCGGCGATCGCGGCGCTCAGCGCGCGCGGCGTGATCTGCCACGACAGCCCCCACTTGTCCTTGCACCAGCCGCAGGCGCTCGCCTGCCCTCCGTTCCCGACGACGGCGTTCCAGAGCCGGTCGGTCTCGACCTGATCCTCGGTCGCCACCTGGAAGGAGAAGGCCTCGCTGTGCTTGAACGCCGGGCCGCCGTTCAACCCGAGGCACGGGATGCCCATCACGGTGAACTCCACCGTCAGCACGTCGCCCTTCTTCCCCGAGGGGTAGTCGGCGGGCGCGCGGTAGACCGTCCCCACCGCGCTGTCGGGGAAGGTGGCGGCGTAGAACCGCGCCGCCTCCAGGGCGGTGCCGTCGAACCAGAGACAGATCGTGTTCTTGCGGGTCACTTGAAGGCCCCTTTCCAAATGGCCGGGGCGCGCCGCTACGGCGGCGGCGTGCCTTCGATCCGCCCGGCGCGCCGGAGAGAACATATGCGCGCGCCCTCCAGCGCGCCGTGCACCAAAGGGGGCCGAGGCGACCATCGGGGAGATCGACACGCCCGCGGGGCGCCCCCGCGTCGGCCTCGCTGGGCGCGCGGCGGGTGAGGCCGCCGAAGGGGCGGACCCCGCCCACCTGTCACCCGCGCCGCAGCAACTCCGGGTCGACGCTCATCACGTGGTACATGCCGTTCAGGTTGGCGATCATGTCCCGGACGAGCTCGCGCACGCCCTCGGGAGACTCGCCGTCGGCCCGCAGGTCCTGGGCCTCGCGCCGGAGGGCGAGGTCCAGCGCCTCCTGCGGCGACTTGTAGAGGCAGATGCCGCCGAAGACGTTCCAGTGGCGGCTCTTGTCGGCGCCGTCCTCCTTGTTGCCCGGGAGGAGGAAGTTGTCGCCGGCGAGCGACCCCGGCAGGAGCTCGCGCGGGATGGACTTGACCCAGGCGTAGGGGTTCCGGATCGCCTCGTCGAGGAGCCCTGCCGCGCGCTTCTTGTCGCCGCCCGCAAGCCGCAGGGCCTCGCGGTAGAGCAACACCATCGGCAGGTTGTGGTTCGCGACGTCCGGATCGTGCAGCCTGCGGCTCGTACGCGACACCGCCCGCAGGTAGCGCGGGTCGTGCTGCGCGAAGGCGATGAGCGCGACGAGGTCCGACTCCCGAGCGGTCGTCTTGTAGTACTGCCACTCGCTCCGCTGCAGGTAGTTCTCGAGGTTGGTGAAGTTGCGCGCCGGTCCGAGGGCCTCGAAGTCATACGTGGCCCCCAGATCGCGCTGGAGGTGCCCCGCGACGACCGCGAGGACCTGCTTCGCCTCCGCGCGGCCCGCCCCCAGGTCTTCGAACAGCGGGGACGCCTGCACCTCGCGGAGGTGATCGCGGAAGGCCAGGAGCTTCACGACGTAGTCCGGCTGCCCCCGGACCGAGAGCGTCTCGGCGTCCTCGGTGAGCTCCACGAGCGCGAGGAGGAGCTCATACGCGTCGCCGCCTCGGCGGAGGGACTCCACGCGCGCCAGCTTCCGTTCGGCGTAGGCGCGCTCTTCGGGGAGCAGGCCCGGTGCGCGCAGCCGGTAGGCGCGATCGAAGCGGATGGCCTCGTCGTAGATGGCCGCGTCGAGGTCCTGCCCGTAGGTGCCGCGTCCGGCTGGGACCGGGAGCGAGGCCAACCAGCCGAGGACCGAGTCGCGTGCCCCCGGATACGGCAGCGCCCAGGACGGCCGCACCAGGTACTCGCCCACGGCGACGTATCGGTAGAGCTCCCTCGGCCGTGGAAGGGGCTCGCCGCGTTCCTTCGCTGCCTCCTCGGCAGCGTAGGGATCGCCCCCGGCGGCGACGAGCGCCTGGAGGAACCTCACGTCCTCCGCATCGACGAGCCCGTTCCGGTTCAGGTCGAGCCTCCAGGCGAGTCGACCCTCGACCGCATGCGGCGCGGCACGCCACGTGTCGAGCACCTTCAGATCGTCCGCCGTCCAGCGGTGGTCGCCGTCGAGGTCACCGAGCATGACGAGCTCGGAAGTGACGTCGACCCGGTGCTTCGGCACCGCGAGCTTCCAATAGGCGTAGCCCCCCGCGGCGAGCGCGACGGCGGCGACGGCGAGCGTCGTCCTGCGGTTCATGGAGTCCCTCGGGTTCGCACGCTCGAGCAGAGGCTCCGCGGCGAGGTGGTGTGACCGGCCACTTCAGTCCCCGGTCCAGAGGCCTCTAGCCGGCGATCCATCCCCTCTCGGTCAGATCCCCACCGACTTCATCCCCGCCTCCGGGTAGCGGGCGCCGGCGGCGGCTCCCGGCGGCGCGGCCGCGTCGAGCCTCGCGAGGTCGGCGGGCGTGAGCGCCACCCCCGCCGCCGCGGCGTTCTCCTCCAGGCGCGCCCTGTGCCGGGTGCCGGGGATGGGGACGACGTCCGCGCCGCGCGAGAGGACCCAGGCCAGGGCGAGCTGGGCGGCGGTGATCCCCTTCTCCCTCGCGAGCGCCTCGACGCGGTCCACCAGCGCGAGGTTCGCCCTCAGGTTGTCCCCCTGGAACCGCGGGTTCATCCGGCGCCAGTCGCCGGCGGCGAGCTCGTCGGCCGAGCGGATCCTCCCGCTGAGGAAGCCGCGGCCGAGCGGGCTGTAGGCGACGAAGCCGATGCCCAGCGCGCGGACCGTGGGGAGGATCTCGGGCTCGGGATCCCGGGTCCAGAGGGAGTACTCGGTCTGGAGGGCGCTGATGGGGTGGACCGCGTGGGCGCGGCGGATCGTCTTCGCGCCGGCCTCGCTCAACCCCAGGTAGCGGACCTTCCCCGCCTTCACCAGCTCCGCCATCGCGCCGACCGTCTCCTCGATCGGGACCGTCGGATCGACGCGGTGCTGGTAGTAGAGGTCGATGGTCTCGACGCCGAGCCGCTTCAGCGAGGCGTCGCACGCCTCCCGCACGTAGGCCGGCGTCCCGCAGATGCCGAGGAAGCTGCCGTCGGCGGCCCGCCGGTTGCCGAACTTGGTGGCGAGCACGACGCGATCCCGCCGCCCCCGGAGCGCGCGCCCCAACAGCTCCTCGTTCTTGAAGGGGCCGTACATGTCGGCGGTGTCGAGGAAGGTGACGCCGAGGTCGATCGCGCGGTGGAGCGTCGCGATCGACTCGGCCTCGTCGGAGGGGCCGTAGAAGTCGCTCATCCCCATGCAGCCGAGGCCGAGGGCCGAAACGGTGAGTCCTTGTGAGCCGAGCTTGCGAGTCTCCATCGGGGTCCTCCGGTCCGGGTGACGGCGGACGGGAGTATAGGTGCGCAGCGGCCGGGACGCTCCGTGCGGAGGGCTACGGACCCAGGATGGCCCGCACCCCGAGCTGCGCCCAGCCGTGCACGGCGGGGCCGTCGCCCACGTTCACGCGATCGATGGTGACGCGGTCGTACACTCCGAGGGCGAGGGCCGCGTAGACCCCGAACCCGATCAGGCGGCTGGTGCGCCAGTCGATGCCCAGCCCGACCCGGGGGAGCTGCCAGCCCGGGGCGGAGAGGAGCTGGACCGAGTCTCCGCCCCCCGTGGGCTCGAACACCTCTCCTGCCAGCCACTCCCGGCCGATCCCGATCGACGCCCACGGGTTCAGCTGGCCGCGCGGATCGAAGTCCCGGCGGAGGAAGACGCCGAGCTGCGCCGTCGCCGTGTCGCAGTCGCTCCCGTAGCGCGCGCAGAGCGGCCGGAGCTCGTCGCCGATGTTGGAGGAGGTGAAGTCGAGGACCGCGCCGATGGAGTTGCGCTCGCCGAAGCGGAGGCCGCCCTCGAGGGTGAGCGCGGTGTGACCGTCGCCGACGAGCGCCTCCAGCGTCGGCCCCGATCGGGCCGACCGCCCCAGCGGCTTCGCGTGGCCGGCCGCGAAGGCGAACCAGGCCGTCCCGGACCGGGGCCTCTCCTCGACCGGCTCGGGCCGGGCGTCGATGGCGACCGGGGGCTCTTCCCGCCACGCGCGCTCGACCGGCGGAGGCGGCGGAGCGGGCGGACCGAGAGGCGAGGTGACCGGCGCTTCGGCCGGCGAGGGCGACGGCGAGGCAGGCTCCGGCCGGAAGGGGACGGAGGTCCCGTCGGCGCGGTCGATCCGCTCGACCGACATGGGGTGGATCCAGCGGACCCTGCCGTCGGGCAGGAGGACCTTCACGCCCGCGCTCGGCGAGGCGTCGATCACCCGCCCCTCGATCCGCTCCCCGGTCGTCAGCACCACCGAATCTGCGCCGCTCGCCGCGAGGAGCAGCGACAGCGTGAGCGCCAAGCCGATCATGTTTCCCTCCTGGCGCCCCGCCCCTGAGGCGTCACGCCAACCCCGTCCGCGACCCCGATGACCGCGTTCGGAGCGGTTCTGCAAGGAGCGGTCCAGCGCGAGCCCCGGCGATCGCCCGGATCTTCGGCGGTTGGGCGGGGAGTCGCGCGCGTCGACGCGCGCCCCGGCGTTGCCGCAGCGCCACACCGTGGGTGACGTAGGTCGACCTGGACCACGCGCGTCCGCCTCCGCAGCGGGGGCGGGCGCGCGGTCCCTGCAGCCTCACCTTGAAGGTCTCGGTGTCGGTGTTCGGCGGGCCGAGGCCAGCGTCACCGGTCGCGGTAGACCCGTCCCCACGCCACATTGCGGTATGTCTCAGGCATATGCTAGAGACACTGGCACGGGCACCCCATGACCTTTCGCCACGGCCGGCATGCGCCGGCGTTCGTCCTCCTCGCGCTCGCGGCGCGGCCGTCCTACGGGCTCGAGATCCTGGCCTTCCTGGAGCGCTCGTTCCCCGGGAGCGGGTTCGACAGCGCCTCCGTCTACAAGACCCTGCAGTCGTTGGAGCGTCAGGGGGCGGTGGAGGCGCGCTGGGAGACGCCGGAGGGTCCCCGCCGGAAGTGGTACCGGCTGACGCCGGAGGGGCAGTCGCTGCTCGACGAGTTCGAGGCGGACGTCCGGCTGAGGATGCGGAACTTCTCGCGCTTCCTCGAGCTCCGCGCCAGGCACCTCGACGGGAAGGAGAGTTGAACGATGTCCGGATGGTGGCTGTACGGCGTCGCGTTCGCCGCGCTGACCCTCTCGCTCCTCGCGGATCGCGGGAGGACGCGCGCCGCGCTTCGCGCCGCAGGAGCCTCCTTCGCGAAGATCCTACCGACGGTCGCGGGGATGATGCTCCTCGTCGGGCTCTTGACGGCGCTGGTCCCCCCCGCCGCCATCGCACACGCCATCGGCCCCGGCTCCGGGGTGCGCGGCGTCGTGACGGCGCTCCTGCTCGGCTCGGGCGTGATGCTCCCCAGCTTCATCGCCTTCCCCCTCGCGGGGTCGCTGCTCGAAGCGGGCGCCGGCTACGGACAGGTCGCCGCCTTCGTCAGCACCGTGATGTCGGTGGGGACGGTCACCCTGCCGCTCGAGGCCCGGGCGTTCGGCTGGCGGGCCGCGGCGCTCCGCAACGCCCTCGCGCTCCTGGTCGCGGTCCTCTTCTCGGCGATCGTGGCGGTGGTGCTGGGATGATCGCGACGCTGAAGAGGCTCCGCTTCGTGCTGGCGATGGCCGCCGTCCTTGCGCTCGTCGCGGTGATCTCCCCGAGGTCGGCCCGCGCAGCGCTGGGGGGCTCGCTCCAGGGCACCCGCGACATGCTCGCCCTGCTTCCGCCGGTCTTCCTCCTCACCGGCCTCCTGGACGTCTGGGTCCCCCGTGAGGTGATCGTGAAGCACGTCGGCGCCGAGGCTGGCCTTCGCGGGCTGTTGCTGCCGCTGGCGCTCGGCTCCATCGCCGCGGGGCCGCTCTACGCGGCCTTCCCCCTCGCGACGATGCTCCTCGGGAAGGGGGCCAGGCCGGCCAACGTCTTCTTCTTCCTCGGTGTCTGGTCGAGCGCCAAGCTGCCCATCGTCATGTTCGAGACCGCCGTGATGGGGGGCGTCTTCACGGCCCTCCACGTCGGCGTCAGCCTGACGCTCTACTACCTCTTCGCGCTGCTGATGGAGCGGCTGCTCTGCCCGAACGGCGCCGACTGCACCGCCCGTCTGGCGCCGGGCCAGGAGCAGGTCGGGGTAGGGTGAGCGGCGCGTCCCATGGACGTGAGCGACACGCGTTCCCCGGAGCCAGCCGACCATGAAGATCCTCGTCCTCCTCGCCCACCCCGACCGCGCCTCCTTCAACCACGCGCTCGCCGACGCCGCGGGCCGGGCGGCCGAGCGTTGCGGCCACGACGTCACGCTGCGGGATCTCTACGCCGAGGGCTTCGACCCTATCCTGCCGGGTCCCGAGATCCCGAAGGGCGCCCCGCTCCCGGGTTGGCTCCGCAGCCACTGCGATGACCTCGCCTCGGCCGACGGGATCGTGATCGTCCACCCGAACTGGTGGGGCCAGCCGCCCGCGGTCCTCACCGGCTGGATCGATCGCGTCGTTCGGCCGGGCGTCGCGTACGAGTTCCAGGAGGGCGACTCGGGCGAGGGGGTGCCGGTCGGGCTCCTGCGGGCGAAGACGGCCGTCATCCTGAACACCTCCAACACGCCGGCCGCGCGGGAGCGGGAGGCCTTCGGCGATCCGCTCGATGCCATCTGGAGGCGCTGTGTCTTCGACCTCTGCGGCGTGAAGGACGTCCGGCGCCGAACGTTCTCGGTGGTCGTGACCAGCACCGCCTCCGAGCGACAGGGGTGGCTCGACGAAGCCGAGGTGCTCGTCGGCGCCGCGTTCCCCCGAGCGACCTGAGCTCGCCTACCGCCGGCTCGGCCTCGTCGAGCCTTCTCGATGGCGGCGATGTCGACCTCTCGCGCCCCTTGCTGGACGCCCGGCGCTGGGCAGCCGAAAGGCCTCGCCCAAAGGGAAGCCCGGCTGCACGCCCCGAGTCGTGAGACCCTCGGGGGCTGGCTCGGTTGGCCCTCCCGCCAAGTCACTCCCGACGGCACGCCCGCGGAACCGTACCGAGCGGTTCCGCGACCGCATCGTCGTGCTCCCCCGCTGAGATGACCCGCACCTCGAGCAGCCGGTCCAGAACGTACTTGCGGCGCGCGCGTGCGTCCTCCGGCCTGCAGTCCGGATCGAAGCGACTGGGTGCCTGTGTGAGTCCCACGAGAAGGGCGAGCTCGTGGAGGCGGAGCGTGTCGGCCTTCTTCCCGAAGTAGGCGTCGGCCGCCGCATCGAGCCCACGCGCGCCGCGCCCGAACCAGGCGCCCGAGATCCACACGCGCGTCATCTCCTCGGCCGTCAGGTGGCGGCTGATCCAGACGGTGGCTGCCCCCCAGGCCAGCTGCCATCTCAGACCTCGTAGCGGACTGGCTTGCTGGCCCAGCCAGACGCGCGCTGCCCGCGACGCCATGCGCTCGCCGGGCACCGTCCTCCCAAGACGCTCTGTCTCGAGCAACGTCAGCGGGCAGTGCCACTTCCAGATCGCCACGCTCTTCATCGGCAGGCTCTCGCTCGCGTCCACCCAGGAGGCGGCGAGCGCGGTCGGCGGAAGGGCCGTCGTGACGGGCGCAGGCGGCGGGCCGACTTGCCGAAGCTCGTAGCGGTAGAGCAGCTCCGCCGCGATGGGCGGACCGAGCAGCAGTAGGCCCAGGACGCCCGCGAGCCCGGCGAGCAGTACGCGCCGGGTGGTCCGCCGTGCCATCACGTTAGTGAACAGCCTCCTCCATCCACTTCTCCACCTCGCCCCAGACCATCGACAGCGGCCCGTTGTGCCCGGCTCCCTCGACGATCCGCAGCGTCTTCGGACCGGCGAGCGCCGCGTAGACGCGCTTCGAGTGCTCGGCCGACGTCTCGCGATCCTCCGCTCCGTGGATGACGAGCACCGGCACGTGGATCCGGCTCGCTGCTCGGACCGGGCTCGCGTCGGCCACGCCGAAGCCGGCCTGCTTCTCCACCAGGGCGAAGGCCTCGCGGATCTGTCCTTCCCGCATCGTCAGGGGGGCGCGGTCGCGAGCGATGGTCTCGAGGTCCGAGAAGGTCGAGGCGGCCACGACGCCGATGACCCGCGGATCGTCGGGTGCCGCCTGGAGCGCGACGGCGGCGCCGAGCGAGCCGCCGATCAGCAGGGCTCGGCGAACGCCCAAGGCGTCGAGCACGCGCCGGAGATCCTGCTTCTCGAAGACCCCGTAGCTGCAGAAGGCTCCGGTCGACTCACCGTGACCGCGCCCGTCGTAGGCGAGGACGTCGAAGCCCTTTGGCACGAGCCGCTCGGCGATCCAGTTGCCCGAGTCGCGGTTGTCGGCGGAGCCGTGCAGGTAGACGACCGTGATCCCTCGCGGCGTGCCTCCCGCGGGGAAGAACCAGCCCCTGAGCGTGACGTCGCCGCTCTGGACCACCACATCGCGGTGCGGAAGCGCCGGCGGCGGTCCGACGGGTCGGCGCGCGGGGTGCAGGATGGCGCCGGCGCCCCAGGAGGGAGGGAAGCCGACGGCGACGACCGCGACCGCGAGGGCCACGACAAGGAAGCCGAGGACGGCGAGGGTGCGGCGGAGCCACTTCACGTTGGGAGTCTATCCCTCATCGGTCTCGGGACGCGGGGATCATGCGCGACGCAACCTCGCTCTCAGCGCCGGACCCAGCCCTCGCAACCGCGCCAGCAGCGCCGGCTCGATGGCCGCTTCGCCGGAGGCGAGCGCCTCGAACTCCGCGACCAGGGCCTCGCTCGGTGCGGAGAAGACCCGGTTGTAGCGGCTCTCCCAGGACTGGAGCGCCTCGGAGGCTCGCACGACGACGGCGGCGTCGGTGGTGCGGGTCGCGATCCGGAGCAGCAGCACGCCCGCCAGCCAGTGGTCGTGCGCGCGGGCGAGCTCGACCGCCCCCTTCCGCTCGTGGGGATGGCTCGAGCGGAGGGCGGCCCACGTGATGCGGTCCGGGTCGATGGGTCCCGAGCGCAGCAGGATCTTCCGGGCGGCGCGCGAGACCTTCGCGCTCGGATCCGACAGCGCCCCGATCAGCGCCTCGCGATGCTCCGCGCCGCCGACCGCTCCGAGCAGGTGCACGGCCGCCATTCGGACCCGAGCCCGCGGATGCGCGAGGTACGGCAGCGCCCGGCCTGCGTCCCCCGCTTCGCCCACCTCGCCGAGCCCTTCCAGCGCCCCTGGGAGGTCGGCGTTCGACGCGCGGGAGAGCGCCGCCCGCTGAGCCGCGGCCGCGTCGAAGCCGGGCTGGCTCTTGAGGAGCCACCGCGCCGTTCCGCGGACGTGCGAGTGGGGATCAGCGAGGAATCGCTCCAGGACCTCCCTCGCCTCCGCTCGGCGGTGCGTCCAGAGGATGTCGAGCGCCGCGTACCGCGCCGCCGGCGTCGTGCTGGCCAGCATCGGCTCGACGAGCGGCTCGAGGTCCGTCCACCGGAGCGCCTTCGCCGCGCCCTTCGCGACCAGCGTCCGGACCACGGGGTCCGGGTCGTCGAGCCCCGCCCGCACGACGGGGGACAGGTCGAAGGTCTTCGCGGCCAACGCGATCCCGACGCACCGGCGCCTGACGCCGCGCGACGAAGACCGGCAGCCCTCCCTCAATGCGTCGGCGGCGCCGGGGGCCGCGAGCGCGCCGAGGATCCGTTCGGCGAGCGGCCGCAAGGAGTTTCGCCCGACCCCGGTGAGCCGGTCCACGAGCGTCAGCCAGGGAACGAACGGGCCCGCTCCGCGGCGGGACAGCATGGCCTCGATGCCGGCGACGGCGGCGCTCTGCACCGGAGCCACCCAGTCGTTGGCCCGGATGAGGAGGAACGGCAGGGCCAGCGGATCGTCGGAGGCGGCCAGGCGCTCGACCGCCGCCTCGCGAACGAAGCCGCTCGGGTGAAGGCTGGCGAGGCCCGCGGCCGAGGCGGGCTTGGGCGTGAGCGTTCGGACGCGCGCGACCGTCACGTCCGGCGCCCAGTACCACTCCTCACGCCACTCGGAGAGGAGTCGCGCCCGGAGGTCCAGCCACGCGAGCGCCTCCGGCGACGCGCCGCGGACCATCCGATCGACGACGGCGAGTACCGGGGCCCGCGCCGCCTCCGGCCCGGCCAGCGCCACGCCAAGGAGGCCGAGCGCTGCCTCCAGCTCGCCGGTCTCGACGATCTCTTCGAGCGCGGTCCAGGAGGGCGCCTCCGGTCGCCCGAAGATTCGCGCCGGGAGGCCCGGGTTGGCCGCCAGCGATCGGACCCGCTCGATCGTGCGTGGCGAGATCGGCTTCATCGCTGAGGTGCATCGCATGGCGTACCTCGTGTCCATTTGCCGGCCGCTCCGTCAACGCGCCATGGCGCGGAGCGCGTTCTGAACGAGCTCCTCCGCCTCCAACACGGCATCCGTCGTGAGCTCGAATCGCCGGTCCGGGCGAGCGCCCTTCCAGGCGAACTCGCGCCAGAGCGCGAGCACGGGGCTCCCCTGCCCACGAAACGCAGCACGGCGGGACAGCTCCCTGACCCAGGTGACCATCGCCAGCGGGCGCCCGAGCGCGCGCGCCTCCTGGAGGAGCGGCTGGAGCTCCTCTCTGAAGAGCGCCAGCCCCTCCTCGGCGGCGAGCTCCTCGAGGAGGTCGAGCTGGAGCTGCCTCGCCAGCCGCCGATCCTCGCCCGACGGCGTGCGCGCTCGGAGGTTCGGCGCCGCGACGAGGTAGGTGCAGAAGCCGCAGGGGCACCCATCGCTCACGCGCTTCACCGACCGGAGCTCGAAGGAGGTCGTCAGGTAGGACGCGAAGAGGTGGCCGAGCCACTCCAGCTTCCCCTCGGGCGGACGAGCCGCCGTCGGCAGCGTGGCGGCGTTCCGCTTCAGCCACTCGGCGGCCGCGCTCGCGGCGTCGAGCGAGCCGTGCATGGCGTCCACGCGCAGCGTCCCGGCCTGGACCCTGTCGTTGACCCACTGGAGCAGCGCGTAGCTGCGGCGCTGCAGGTCGAGCAACTCGTCGACTCCCTCTCGCGTGAACATGATCGCTTGCCCCTTGGTTTCCTGGTCATCAACGTCGTCGGCCTCCGCCGTCGCCTCCGCGAGCGTAGGACCTGGAGGTGCCGCCTCACGGCCTGGGCGGCACCTCGATCTCCCAGGCGTCCCCGGCCGCCTCCCGCACCCGGATCTCCGAGCCCAGGAACGACCGGAGCAGCTCGACGTGCGTATGGGTGTGGCTCGACGGCTTCACGGTCCGGAACCGACCGCCGCCCCCGAGCGCCATCGGCAGGAGCAGCTGGTCGGCGAGGTGGCGGCCGACCGG
>DATIVK010000008.1:0-3807 GCA_035465955.1 Anaeromyxobacteraceae bacterium
CGCTCGAGCAGCGCGTTCTCCATCTCGTTTCGGCCGACGATCAGCTTGGCCCGCGGGGAGAGGCGGAAGTGCCGGCCGACCGTCAGCAGGATGACCTCCTCCTGCGTGATGCGGCGCCCTTCGCCCGCCGCCTCGCGCGCCGAGAGCAGGTCGAAGAACTTCTTCGAGAAGCTCTCGTCGGTGAGGAAGCAGCAGCCGCCGGCCGGCTGGGGCCAGTCGGTCAGCCCCAGCTCGCCGGCGAGGGCGATCTGGCGCTGCCGCCCGCGCCCGCTCACGTCGAGGAGGCGGGCGCGATCGACGAGCCCCTCCTCCTCCGGGATCGTGGGCTTCAGGAGCTTCGCCGAGAGCGGGCGCAGCAGGCGCCCGTCCATCTTCGACTCGCGCTCGACGATCCGGAGGGTGTCGCGCCGCTGCGACTTCGGGCGCTGGCCGAGCACCTCGCCCGTGAAGACGAAGTCGGCCCCCTCGCGCTCCATGATCTCCTTCGCCTTCCTCATCATGAAGATGCGGCAGTCGACGCAGGGGTTCGCGTTGGCGCCGTAGCCGAAGCGCGGGTGGAGCAGCATCTCCAGATATTCGGGGCCCGAGATGTCGACCAGCTCGACGTCGGCCTCCAGGTCGGCCGCGGCGCGCAGCGCCTCGTTGCGCGGCATGCTCCCGTCCGCCCGGCCGCCCCGGCGCCGCTGCGTCTCGGCGATGCAGAAGCCGGTGTAGAAGGTGACCGCCTTGACCTCGATCCCCTGCGCCTTCACGAGCGCGAGCGCGAGGGTGGAGTCGAGCCCGCCGGAGATGAGGCCGATCGCCTTTGCCTTCCTGGTCATCAGGAGGCGGGATCTACCTCAGCCCGGGCGCTTTCGCACCCAGGAGCGCCACCTCCCGCCCTCCTCGAAGGTGGCAAGGTGCTCGTTGCGGGTCGCCTTGCACCACATCGGCATGTCGAGCGCGATCCCCGGATCGGTCGCGATGACGAGGAGCACGGCGCCCGGCGGCAGCCCGGCGATCGCGCGCGCGGTCTCGACGATCGGGTACGGACAGAGCCGCCCCGAGGCGTCGATCGTGAGGGCCGGTTCCGGGAGCGCGGGGGGGCTCATCGCGCCCCCTTGTTAGCCCGCGCACCGCCCCGGTTCAACGCCCCGCGAACCCTTGCCCGGGCCCTGACCCGAGGGTAGGCTCCCCGTCCGTGCAAGCCCCACCCCCCTCGAGGCGCCCGCTGATCGCGCCCATCCTGATCGCCGTCGCGTGCGCGGCGGCCGGCCCCGCCGCCGCGGTCGAGCCGCCGACCGGCCTCGTCGTCACCGCCGGGATCGGCGGGGGCGGGGAGCTCGGGCTCGGGGACCGGAAGGCCGGCGTGGCGGAGGCGGAGCTCTCGGCGGGCTGGGAGCACGCGCCCACCGGGCTGCGCCCGGAGGTGGCCTTCGGGCTCGGCATCGCCCCGGACGGCCACTTCGCGGTCCGCCCCGGCCTGCGCTACGTCTCGCCCGACGCGCCCGTCCAGGTCCGGATCGCCATGGACTGGTCCAACGCCCGGGAGGAGAAGCGGTGGCGCTGGCTCCTCATCGGCGGCGCGGCGGAGCTGCGCTGGACGAGCGACTTCTCCCTCGTCGGCGGCCTCGACCTCGGGATCCCCATCGGCCCCCGCGCCGGCATGCCCCTGCTCGTCCGCGGCGGGGCCGCCTTCCGCTTCTGAGCCCCCCACCGCTTCCGCCGGAGGTCACGTGACCCCTCGTCCCATCCTCCTCGCCGCGCTCGCCGTCGCGCTGCCCGCGCTCGCCCAGGAGCTCCCCCCGCCGCCGCCGCCCCCCTCGGACGACCTCCCCACCGAGTACGGCCGCGAGCCGGGCTACGGCGGCGCCGCGACCTCCCCCTCGGAGGCGCCGCGTCACGGCCGCCAGGAGGAGCGCGGGGCCCCCCGGTCCGAGCCGAAGGTGAAGCACGTGAAGGGGACGATCGGCGAGGGGCCCGTCGCCCCGGCCGGATCGCAGGCCGCCAGCCTCCACCCCGACGAGGAGACGAGCCACTGGCGCCTCGCGCTGGCGAGCGGCCTCGTCGGCCGCTGGGGCGGCGACCTGGTGAAGCCGCCCGACGCCAACTCGGTCGCGATGCTCTACCTCGGCGCCCAGGCGGACGGCGTCTGGAGCGAGGGGTACGGGCGGGGCGCCCGCCTGCGGCTCCGCATGCTGACGGGCGGCGAGAACGTCATCTTCGTCCCCTCCGACGGCGACGTCGAGGCCGCCTTCATGCTGGGGCGCCGCGAGTTCCGCTTCGTGATCGGGCGGCTCGAGGCGACGCGCAGCACCGCGCTGGGGATCCAGACCCTCCTCCAGGCCGCCACCGTCCCGAGCGTCGAGGGGTCGATCCCGCTCGCCGACGACACGATGCGCATCTCCTACTTCGTCGCGCCCGTCGAGGCGGCGTGGGACTGGTACCTCGGCGACAACCACATCCACCGCGACGCGTTCACGCCGCCGGAGCAGCGGACCGTCTACGCGGCCACCGCCGCGCGCCTCCGCTTCACCGGCGTCGCGCCGCCGTCCGTCCTGCTGTCGCTGCAGGCCGACTTCATGAAGATGTGGGGCGTGCCGGATCTCCTCGTCTCCGTCGAGGGGAGCGCCGGCTTCGCCGCCCTCGAGAACACCGTCCTCTTCAACGTCGGCCTCCGCTGGGATCACTCCACGCTCCGCGGACCGGCGCAGAACAGCAGCCACGGCTATGACCAGATGCTGGGGATGATCACCGCGTCCCTGCTGTTGTAGGGGTGACGGATCCCCGCGCCGTTTCGACAAGGAGCCACTTGCACATGAAGAAGAACGTCAGTTGGGTGATCGCCCTCATCGTCGGCCTCGCCGGCGGTTACTTCCTCGCGGGGACCGGGCGCGGCCCGTCCGCCGTCCCGCCGTCGCGGCAGGCGCAGGCGCCGGGGCAGCGCCCGGCCCGTCCGCAGGAGGATCCCAACGCCGTCTACCGCGTGCCGGTGGACGGCTCGGCGGCCAAGGGGCCGGCCGACGCCCTCGTCACCATCGTCGAGTCGAGCGACTTCGAGTGCCCGTTCTGCAAGCGGGCCGCCCCGACGCTGAAGCAGGTCGAGGAGGCGTACGCCGGCAAGATCCGGATCGTCTTCAAGCACAACCCGCTCCCGATGCACCCGAACGCCGTCCCCGCGGCCACCGCGGCGGAGGCGGCCGGCGCCCAGGGGAAGTTCTGGCAGATGCACGACGCGCTCTTCGCGAGCGCGGCGCTCGACCGGCCCGCGCTCGAGCAGGCGGCGAAGGAGGCCGGGCTCGACCTCGCGGCCTTCCGGGCCGCGCTCGACGGCCAGCGCTTCGCCGACCGGATCCGGCGTGACCAGGAGCTGGTCCGCGGCGTCGGCGCGGGGGGCACCCCGACCTTCTTCATCAACGGCCGCAAGCTCGTCGGCGCGCAGCCGTTCGAGCGCTTCAAGGCGGTCATCGACGCCGAGCTGGCGAAGGCCCAGGCGCTCGTGTCGGCCGGGACGCCGGCGGCGCAGGTCTACGAGAAGATCATGGCGACCGCGGCGACGCAGACGGTCTACCTGCCGGGCGCCGCGCCGGCCCCGATGGACCCCGGCGCCGCCGCGCGCCCGCAGCAGCCCCCGCCCCCCGCCGCGCCGCCCCCGCAGGTCTTCAAGCAGGTCGACCTGCGCCCGGACGATCCGGCGCGCGGCCCGGCCAACGCCAAGGTGACGCTCGTCCTCTTCTCCGACTTCCAGTGCCCCTTCTGCGCGCGGGTCGAGCCGACGCTCGCGACGCTCGAGCAGGAGTCGAAGGGTGACCTCCGGATCGTCTGGAA
>DATIVK010000009.1:0-13263 GCA_035465955.1 Anaeromyxobacteraceae bacterium
TGCAGCGCGTTCCGCCACTGCGCGCGGGTCGCCTCGGCCGCCAGCGGATCCAGGTCCGCCTTGTTGATGACGACGAGGTCGGCGATCTCGACGATCCCCTTCTTGATCGCCTGGAGATCGTCGCCCGCGTTGGGCAGCTGGAGCAGGCAGAACATGTCCACCATGCCCGCCACGGTGGTCTCCGACTGCCCGACGCCGACGGTCTCCACCACCACCACGTCGTAGCCGGCCGCCTCGCAGAGGAGCATCGCCTCGCGGGTCTTCTCGGCCACGCCGCCGATCGAGCCGGCCGAGGGGCTCGGGCGGATGAAGGCCTCGGGCCGCTGCGAGAGCCGCTCCATCCGCGTCTTGTCGCCGAGGATCGAGCCGCCGCTCACGGTGGAGGAGGGATCGACGGCGAGGACCGCCGGCCGGTGGCCGCGCTCGATGAGCCAGACGCCGAGGGCCTCGATGAAGGTCGACTTGCCCGCGCCCGGGACGCCGGAGATGCCGAGCCGGATCGCGCGCCCCGTGCGCGGCAGCAGCGCGTTCAGCACGTGCTGCGCGCGCTGCTGGTGGTCGGGACGCGTCGACTCGACGAGCGTGATCGCCTTGGCCAGCGCGCGGCGCTGGCCGGCGACCACCCCGTCGACGAGCGAGCGGTCGGCCGGCGTGAGGGGATCGTGGTGCACGCGCCCTCGGTCGTCCCGCTAGTGGCCCGACCGCGCCTTCCGGATCTCCTCGAGCACCTTCTTCGCGGAGTCCTCGATCCGGGTGCCGGGGCCGAAGATGGCCTTGGCGCCGGCGGCGTAGAGGAAGTCGTAGTCCTGGGCGGGGATCACGCCGCCCGCGAAGACGATGATCCCGTCGCCCCCCTGGCTCTGGAGCGCCTTGACCAGCTCGGGGAGCAGCGTCTTGTGGCCGGCGGCGAGGGACGAGACGGCCACGGCGTGGACGTCGTTCTCGATCGCCTGGCGGGCCGCCTCCTCGGGGGTCTGGAAGAGCGGCCCCATGTCGATGTCGAAGCCGAGGTCGGCGAAGGCGGTGGCGACCACCTTCGCGCCGCGGTCGTGCCCGTCCTGGCCCAGCTTGGCGATCATCACGCGAGGGCGCCGCCCCTCCTCCTCGGCGAACTTCGCGACGTCCGCCTTGATCGCCGCCCAGCTGTCACGTCCTTCCACGACGCCTCCGTAGACCCCGGAGATGGTCTGGTTGTTGGCCCGGAAGCGCCCGTAGACCTTCTCCAGCGCGTCCGACACCTCGCCGACCGTAGCACGCAGCCGGACCGCCTTGATCGTGAGGTCGAGCAGGTTGCCCTCCCCGCCCTCCGCGCACTTCGTGAGGGCCGCGAGGGCCGCCTGCACGGCGGCGCCGTCGCGGGCGCCGCGGATCTTCCCGAGGCGCGCGATCTGGGCGTCGCGGACGGCGTGGTTGTCGATGTCGAGGATCTCGATGGGATCCTCCTTCGCCAGCCGGTACTTGTTGACGCCGACGATCACGTCCTTGCCCGAGTCGATGCGGGCCTGCTTGTCGGCCGCGCAGGTCTCGACCTGCATCTTGGCCCAGCCCGACTCGACGGCCTTCGTCATGCCGCCCATCTTCTCGATCTCCTGGATGATGCCCCAGGCCTTGTCCGCCATCTCCTGCGTCAGCCGCTCCATCATGTAGGAGCCGGCCCAGGGGTCCACCACGTTGCAGATGTGGGACTCCTCCTGGATGATCAGCTGCGTGTTCCGGGCGACGCGCGCCGAGAACTCGGTCGGGAGCGCGATCGCCTCGTCGAGGGCGTTGGTGTGGAGCGACTGCGTGCCGCCGAACACCGCCGCCATCGCCTCGATCGTGGTGCGGACCACGTTGTTGTAAGGGTCCTGCTCGGTCAGCGACCAGCCCGAGGTCTGGGTGTGGGTCCGGAGCATCATCGACTTGGGGTTCTTCGCCCCGAAGCCGCTCATGATCCGGTGCCAGAGCAGGCGGGCGGCCCGCATCTTGGCGATCTCCAGGTAGAAGTTCATGCCGCACGCCCAGAAGAACGAGAGGCGACCGGCGAAGGTGTCGACGTCCATGCCGCTCGCGACGCCGGTGCGGACGTACTCCATGCCGTCCGCCAGCGTGAAGGCCAGCTCGATCGCCTGGTTCGCCCCGGCCTCCTGGATGTGGTAGCCGGAGATCGAGATCGAGTTGAACTTCGGCATGTTCTTCGCGGTGTACGCGAAGATGTCCGCGATGATCTTCATCGAGGGCTTGGGCGGATAGATGTACGTGTTCCGCACCATGAACTCTTTGAGGATGTCGTTCTGGATCGTGCCGGAGAGCTGGTCCTGCTTCACCCCCTGCTCCTCGGCGGCGACCACGTAGCCGGCGAGGATCGGCAGCACGGCGCCGTTCATCGTCATCGAGACCGAGATCTTCTCGAGCGGGATCCCGTCGAAGAGGATCTTCATGTCCTCGACGGAGTCGATGGCGACCCCCGCCTTGCCGACGTCGCCGACGACGCGCGCGGTGTCCGAGTCGTAGCCGCGGTGGGTCGCGAGGTCGAAGGCGACCGAGATCCCCTGCCCGCCGGCGGCGAGCGCCTTGCGGTAGAAGGCGTTGGACGCCTCGGCGGTCGAGAAGCCGGCGTACTGCCGGATCGTCCAGGGCTTCACCGCGTACATCGTCGGCTGCGGGCCGCGCACGAACGGCGCGAAGCCGGGGAGCGTGTCGGCGTTCGGGAGCCCCTCGACGTCCTTCTTCGTGTAGAGCGCCTTCACCGAGAGCCCCTCGGGCGTCTTCCACACGAGGTTCTTCGTGTCGCCGCCGGGGGCCTGCTTCGCGGCGGCCTTCTCCCACTGGTCGACGTTGCTGGAATCCAGGAACTTCTCGGCCATGACTGACCTCGCTCGTTCGGCAGGTGGCGACGGATGGAGTCGTCTTGGCGCCCGGCCTTCACCGGGCTCACCGCGCCATGTCGTCACCTGCGTGCTGTGGGTGGCGGTCCCTTCGGATCCGCCCCGTGGATTTGGGTGGCGCGGCTGCGTGCTGCAGAAAAATGGAGGCGCAGAATACCGATCGGGGGTGCGGCGCGTCCAGCCCGACCACCGCGGTTCGCCGCGGCGCGTCAGGGAGTCGCTGGCGCAGACCGTCAGACCGCCTGCCTCGCCGCCAGCTCGAGGGACACCCTTGGTGACGTTTTTCCCGTCTGGCAGACTGCGGGATGGCGTCAGGTCATCGCCCGAGGGCACATGCGGAAGTGGATCCTGCCGGCGGCCGCCGCGGCCGTCATCGTCGCGGTCGGCGTGTCCGTTGGCCGGCGGCCAGCGGACGTCGGCCAGTCCAGCGACGCGACGCGTTGGGCAGGTCCGACGGCGGAGGCCCTCGCCCGGGCGCTCCGCGGTGACCGGTCGATCACCGGACGCGTGGTCGACGCCGACGGCCGGCCCGTCGCGAAGGCCACCGTCGAGGCGATCGGCGCGGATCCAGCCGGCACGCTGGCGGCGTCTCCCTGCCCCTGCAGGGACGCGGCCCCGAACCTCCTCCAGCAGTGCTCCTGCGAGCCGGCCGCGGCCCGCCTCGCGGTCCTGCTGCGGACCCGGACCGGCGAGCCTCCGGTCATCGCCCGCACGACGAGCGACGCCGAGGGACGCTTCGTGCTCGTCGGGCTCGCGGAGGCCACCTTCCATCTCTGGGCTTCCGACGGTGGCACGGCCACGATCGCGGAAGCCGTCGCCGCCGGCACCGACGCCGAGCTGACGCTCGCCACGGCCCACCCTCTGCGCGGGCGCGCCGAGGCGGCCTCCGGCGAGGGGCTGGCGGGCGTGTCGATCTTCGCCGTCCACCGCCGTCACGGTCGCGTCTTCGAGAGCGCCTCCGCGGCCGACGGCGCGTTCGCGTTCGCGCCGCTGCCTGCCGGCGAGTACCTGCTCGTCGCCGCGAGGGACGACCTGATCGCCCGGACCGAGCCCGTGAGGCTGCCGGAGGGTGAGGAGCTGAAGGTCGAGCTCTGGCCGCGGAAGCGGCTCGACGGGATCGTCTTGCGAGGGGACGCTCCGGCCGCCGAGGCGCACGTCGTGGCGGAACAGGGCTCGTGGCGGCACGAAGCGCGGAGCGGGCGCGATGGCGCCTTCTCGATCGACGGCCTCTCGGACGGCGAGTGGTCATTGGTCGCGACGCTCGGGGAAGAGGTGGCGCTGGGCGTGGTCGAGCTCGCGACGGAGAGCCATTCGGGCCGGGTGAGGCTCGCGCTCGGGTTCGGCGTCGCCGTAGCGGGCAGCGTGCGCGACGGGGCCGGGCGCCCGGTGCCGGACGCCACGGTCGAGTTCCGGTCGGCGCCAGACCGCAACGACGATCACGAGGGCGTCGCCCGCGCCTCCTCCTCGGGGCGCTTCCTGACTCGACCGCTCATCCCCGGGACGTACGCGTTCCGTGCGACCGCCCCTCGCTCCGCCCCGAGCGAATGGACCGAGCTGAACGTGGCCGAAGCCGGCGCGACGGTCGAGCTGCGGTTGCGCGACGAGGCGGAGGCGACCGGGCAGGTGACTGACGCAGAAGGCCGGCCGCTGGCGGACGTGAAGATCTCCCTGGCGCACGATCCCTACGTCGCGCACGAGCAGGGGGGCGAAGCCCGCTCGGACCAGGACGGAGGCTTCTCGATCACGTCGCTCCCCGCCGGGAGGTACCGGCTGGTCGCAGCCCGCGACGGGTACAGGGCGACTCGCCTGGAGGTGAGCCTCCCCGCGCCTCGCCTTCAGGTCGTCCTCGAGCGCCGCAAGCTGGCGACGGGAAGGGTCGCCGGACGCGTCGTGGGCGGAGGGGATCGGCCGATCGAAGGGGCGGCGGTGAGGGTAGGAGAGCGAGAGGGCGTGACCGACCGCTTCGGGCGCTTCGAGATCGACGAGGTCGGGGACGGAACGCAGCAGGTGTCGGCGACGGCAGGTGACGACTCCGTCCGCAGCGAGGTCCTGGTCGCCGGCGGCACCGCCCCCGAGCTCCTCCTGCGGCTCGGGGGCGGCCTCTCCATCCGCGGACGCGTGACCGACTCGCGGAACCGGCCGCAGCCTGCCGTCGGCATCACGGCGCGCCCTCTGCGGGACCGCTCCACGCGGAGCGAGGGTCAGCCCAGGGAGCATTCGACCGAGTCGCGCTCCGACGGGAGCTTCGAAGTCGGCGGGCTGGCGCCGGGCGCCTACGAGCTCTCCTACTCGCGTTCGTGGCAACTGCCCGGGGGTGGGCTCGGCGGCATCGGCGTCTACGGCGGATCGTCTACGCACGCCCGCGCAGGGGACGAGAACGTCCGGATCGAGGTCGCGGGGCTCTTCCTCATCGCTGGCCGGGTGCTTGGGGACCGCGGCGAGCCCGTTCCCGAGTTCGAGATCGATGGGCAGCCGATCGCCGACCCGGGCGGCCGGTTCGAGCATCTCCTCCACTCGGAGGAGCCGGAGCCGAGGTTCACGGTCACTGCGCCGGGCTACGCGCCAGCCACGACGACGGTTCGACTTCAGGACGACGGGACGACGCGGATCCCGGACATCGTCCTCTCCCATGGACGGACCGTCGCCGGACGCGTCGTCGACGGCGGCGATGGCTCACCGGTCCGGGGAGCGACGCTCACGCTGACGTCGTCCAGCGGCAGTCGGCTCCACGCCCCCTCGACCCTCGTGACGAGGAGCGACGGAACGTTCCGGCTCGAGAACGTCCCGTCCGAACGTCTCGAGATCACGGTCGAGCACCCGAGTTACCCGGAGCGGCGCGTGGCCCTCGGCCCCGAGGAGGCCACGTCGACGATCACCCTGACGCCGGCGGCGGTTCTCTACGGGACCGTCACGACCCTCGATGGCAGGCCGCTCGCCGGGGTCGAGCTGAACGTCCACGGGGAAGACGAACGCGAGGACGGTCCCGATCGGTATTTCATGGAGAGGCGTGAGAGCCGATCCGACGGCCGCTACGAGGTGACGCGAATGCCGCCCGGGCGGTACTCCGTGGACGCTTCGCACAGGTCCTTCTCCAGGATCCTGCACGATGAACGGATCCCGGAGGGCTCCTTCGACATGCAGCTCGTCGAGGTGAGGGCGGGCGAGCGCAGGCGACTCGATCTCGTCGAGCGCTCGCGCGGGTCGACCCTGAAGATCGCCGTGCTCGACGGCGAGGGGAAGGCCTCGCGGGCCGCCTTCCCCCTGCTCGCACTCGGCGTCCACTCGATCTCCGAGCAGCCGCTCTCGTTCGTCGATCTCAGGCGACGCCTCGGAAGGCTGGTCTCATCCACCCCCGCCGCGCCAGGCGCGCCGGTCGAGTACCTGGGGCTGACTCCCGGCCCGTACACCGTCGTCGTGTGGCCGCGCGAGGGCGGCTCCGCCGCCGCCGTCGTCACGCGGCTCGTGGAGATCACGGGCGACGCCCCCGTTCAATCGGTCGAGATCCACCTTTCCACCGAGGCCTCGGCCGATGCTCAGGGGCGCTGAGTTTGCCGTCCCCTTTGCCGTGCGCTCTCCTGGTCTCCTCCTGAACCCCGTCTCCCGAGGTCCGGTGTCGGCGCTCAGGGCCCCCGGTGCGCCGCTGTGGGTCGAATCCGGTTTCCGAATCATGTAACGCCGAATCATGTAACGCTGAGTGCGGGCTCAGCTAGACTCCCGGGCCGACGATTAGACCCGGGAAGGGATCCATGGAAGGCTCGACAGGTCGTCTCTTCGCGCTCGCCGCGCTCGCGAGCGTCCTCGCCGCCGGCTGCGGCTCCAACTCCACGGCCTCCGGCCCCTGGACGCCGACGCCCTCCGGTAGTTGCGGCGTCGCCGGCGGGGCCTGCTGCGCCACGTCCCCCTCCTGCAACATCGGGCTCGGCTGCGTCGGCGGGACGTGCGCCGCCAACGGCTGTGGCGTCGAGGGGGCCGCGTGTTGCGAGTCCGGCGGCTGCACCGGCCAATCCCTCGTCTGCCTCGGGAACATCTGCCGGAACCCCACGCTTGCCTGCGACCCCTTCGCCGCCTCCGAGGTAGCCTCGCCGTTCACGCGGCAGGCGCTCCTCGTGGACATCACCCGCGACGGCATCCCCGACCTCGTCACCGTGGGAGACGAGCGGTACGACGCCTACGTCCACGCTGGGAACGCCGACGGCACGTTCAAGGCGCGCGTCGCGTGGTCGACCCGCGCCTCCTTCGTCCTGGTGGATGACGTGAACGGCGACGGCTCCAACGAGCTGCTCACCGCGCATGCCGCCCAGAGCACGGTGACGATCCAGAGCGTCCCCTCCTCGGCCATCACCGTGAACGGGATGGGATGGGGGACGCGCGGGCTCGCCGTCGCCGACCTGAACGGCGACGGGAAGAAGGACATTGTCTCGGCGGCCCCCCTGGACCATACGGTCAACGTCGCGCTCTTCAGCGCGGCGACCGGCCGCTGGGTCGCGGCGGCGTACGCGGCGGGGAGCTCGCCGCGCGCAGTCGCGATCGCCGACCTCAACGGCGACGGCAACCCGGATCTCGCGGCGGCGGACAACGGCTTCACCGGCGGAACGAGCCGGGTGCAGGTCCTCCTCGGCGCGGGTGACGGCACCTTCGGGGCGGCGACCCCGTTCGTCACCAACGGAATGGGCGCCACCGGCGTCGTCGCCGCCGACCTCAACGGCGACGGCCGCCTGGATCTCGCCGCCTCCAACGAGTCCCCGGGCGCCAGGCGCACCGTGGTCAGTGTCCTGCTCGGCGCCGGCGACGGCACCTTCGCGGCGGGGGTGCCCTACGAGGTCCTCGCCGGGGCGAGCGGCGTCGCGGTGAATGACGTTGACGGCGATCTGAAGCTTGACTTGGTCGTCCCATGTCCCGACGCCGACGCGGTGAGCGTCCTGCTCGGGAAGGGGGACGGCACCTTCCAGCCGCGCACCGACTACGCGGTGGGGGCCGGGGCGTCGTCGGTGGTCTTCGGCGACGTCAACAAGGACGGCCGCAGCGACCTGGTCATCGCGCAGTCGCGCGCGGACTCGGTTCGCTTCGTCCTCGGTAACGGAGACGGGACCTTCCAGTCCTCGCGCGTCGCGGACGGCGGGCAGATGGCGGCGGCGGCCCGGCTCGCGGACCTGGACGCGGACGGCAAGCTCGACCTCGCGGTCGTCGACGAGCTGACGGGGAAGCTGCGGCTCCTCTTTGGTACCGGCGATGGCGGGTTCGGCGGGGCCGTCGACGTGGCGACGGGGGCGGGCCCGAACGCCGTCGCGGTCGGTGACTTCGACGGAAACGGCCGACGAGACGCGGCCGTGTCCAACTCGGCCCCGGGCACCGTCACCGTCGCCCTCCTCGCCCTCGATCGGTCGGTCACTGTGAACTCCCTCTCCGTCAACCCCGGCGCCTACCCCGGGGCCTACCCCACCGCGATCGCGGTCGCCCGGCTCAACGCCGACGACCTCGACGATCTCGCGGTCGCGAGCGTCGGCGCTCCCCCGGCCGTCAGCGTCTTCCTCGCCAGCGGCAGCGGCGCCTTTGAGTCCAAGGTGGACTACCCGGTCGGCGACGCGCCGCAGGCGATCACGGCGGCGGACGTGAACGCCGACGGCGCCATGGACCTGCTCGTAGCCCACGGGACCAGCCTGGGCGGCGGGATGACGCTCCTCCTGGGGAAGGGCGACGGCACCTTTACCGCCGGGACGGCGATCACCAGCTCCCGCATCGTCGCGGTCGAGGCGGCCCGGCTCGACGGCGACGCCAACCTCGACCTGGTGCTGCTCTACGGGCCCGACAACTACGGCGGATTGGCCGACGTGTACCTCGGGGCCGGGAACGGTACGTTCCAGATCTCCGACTGGTACTCGACCGGCATCGGCGCCAATGGCCTGGCCGTCGCCGACCTCGACGGTGACTCCGACGCGGACCTCGCGGTCTCCTCGCATGATGGGGGCAACGTGGACCTGTACGCGAACTACTTCGGCCTCGGACAGTTCTCGCTGCCGGCGGCCGCCTCCGACGTCGCTTGGCGCGCGGGGCCTGTGCCGCAGCCGAGCGGCGTCCTCGCGGGGGATGTGAATGGTGACGGCCGCATGGACCTGGCGGTGCCGAGCAACCAGGATGGCGGGGTCCGGGTCTTCTTGAACCGCTGCGGGCTGTGAGGAACGGGTGAAGAACGGGAAGGAACTCGGGCCCCGGCGACAGGCGGCCGTGGAATGAGTTCACTCCCGACCCGCCCTCCGGGCGCCATGTGGAAAGTGGAAGGTCTTGACCCCGCCTCCGTCTTCCGCGCCTGCCGATACCCCTATTACGCGCGCCTCAGTACCTCTATTCCGCACCTTCCGGTACCGCGTTCCCGCAACCCGTGCCGGCGTGCGACGTCGTCGCCGTGGGCGACGCGATGTCACCCCCGGCTCGCCCACCGGTCGGCTGGGCGGCCAACTCGGCGACGTTCGCCTCGATCACCTTCCGCGTCGCGGCCTTGAGCTCCTCCGTCGACGCGTACGCCTTCGGGTCGATCGGGTCGAGGACGCGGACGCGGATCGTCGCCCGCTGCCGGAAGATGATCCCGTGCTTGGGGAGCGCGAGCTGCGAGCCGCTGATCGCGATGGGGATCAGGGGGCAGCCCGCCTCGGCGGCGAGCTTGAAGGCGCCGTCCTTGAACGGGAGCATCCGGCCGTCCCGCGAGCGCGTCCCCTCCGGGAAGATCATGACCGGCGCCCCGCGCGACAGGTGCTCGCGGCAGTGCTCCATCATCCGCCGGACCGACTCGCGGTCGCCTCGCCAGATCCGGACGTAGTCGTTGAGCACCATGTTCCAGCCGACGAACGGGACCCGGAACAGCTCCCCCTTGGCGACCCACTTGAAGGGCCGGAAGAGCCCGTAGAGCACCAGGATGTCGACGAGGGAGAGGTGGTTGGCGACGAGCACCGCCGGCCCGTTCCAGGGGAGCTTCTGCCTCCCCTCGAACCGCGTCCTCCAGAGCGGGTTGAAGGCCACGTACATGTAGCCCCAGGCGCAGGAGTACAGGTGGATCACGACGCGCCTGCGGTCGAATGGCGCGGTGAGGAGCCAGAGCGGCAGCATCGCCACGAACAGGACGACGATCGAGACGATGGCGTAGAGCCAGTACAGGAGCGAGAAGGCGACTTTCACGGCGGCGCATCCTACCTCCCCAAACGGTACCGCCCAAGCGGGCCGCCGCGGTGCGTCATGGCCGTCTCGCGGACGGTGACGGTCCCATGACGAACACCCCGTAGGGTGGCTCGGCAAAGCGGGGATGCCTCCAGCGTCCCTCCGAAAGGAAGACATGTCCGCCACCTCCGCGTTCCCCCTCGAGAACGACTCCGCCGTCATGCCCAGCCCGCCGCTCGACCGCGCCGCGATCGAGGGGATCGTGGCGTCCGGCCGCCGCCTGCTGGTGCAGGGCGGCATGGGGATCCACGCGTCGGACGGCCTCTCCGGGAAGGTGGCCGCCTGGAGCGGCCCGCGCCTCGTCGGCGCCGGGACGGTCTCGGCCGTCGTGAAGACGCCCGCCCACTTCCGCTCCGAGATCCGCCGCGCCAAGCGCGACGCGAACGGGGGCTACGTCGGCGTCAACCTGATGGCGGCGATCAACAAGCCCGACTTCGAGGCCTGCGCCCGGATCGCGATCGAGGAGAAGGTCTCCTTCATCGTGCAGGGCGCGGGGATCTCCCGCGAGGTCGTGAAGTGGTGCCGCGAGGGCGGCGTCCCGTTCGCCGGCATCGTCTCCTCGGGCCGGCTCGCCCAGATGTACGAGAAGTGGGGCGCCGACTGGGTGGTCGCCGAGGGCGCGCTCGCCGGGGGCCACATCGGCGACATCGGCCACGAGCTCCCCGACCTGCTCGCCGAGGTGCGGGGGGCGTCGAAGCTCCCCTGCGTCGCGGCCGGCGGCGTCACCGACGACCAGGTCGCGGGCTTCATCGCGCGGGGCGCGGCGGGCGTGCAGCTCGCCACCCGCTTCCTCGCCGCCGCCGACGGCGACGTCCACCCCGCGTTCAAGCAGATGCACCTCGGCAAGTCCGCCGAGGACGTCACGCTCATCAAGAGCTGCGTGAAGGGGATGAACGCGCGGGCCGTCCGCAACGCCTTCACCGACTCGCTCGCCCGCGGCGAGCGTCACCCGCCCCGCTCGAAGGCCTGGTTCTTCGGGCCGGAGGGGTACTTCGGGCGCAAGAAGGCCTGCGTCGAGTGCCTCGCCGCCGAGACCTGCCTCTGCCGGGGCAGCAACTACAAGGAGAGCTTCTGCATCACCGACGCCCTCCTCGCCGCCGCCATCAAGGGCGACACCGAGAACGGCCTCTTCTACACGGGCCAGAGCCTCGTCGGCATCACGGACCGTGACG
This sequence comes from Anaeromyxobacteraceae bacterium, assembly GCA_035465955.1. GTDB lineage: Bacteria > Myxococcota > Myxococcia > Myxococcales > Anaeromyxobacteraceae > DATIVK01. Next base: position 11,246 of record DATIVK010000009.1, read on the forward strand.
CGACGGCGCTGCCGACGGTCGCCGAGATCATGGCCCAGCTCGAGGAGCGGGTCGCCCGGGAGGACGCCGGGCTGAGCGCCTCGGCGTAGCCCCCGGGCTACTTCCCGGCGATTGGCGATTCGTATAAGAATTCTCGTGCCCGCCGGTGAGCAGGGGCGGGCCGAACGTCATCCCGGCGGGTCGAACAGACAAGAGAGAAGTGCATGGCTACTGGCACCGTGAAGTGGTTCAACGACGCGAAGGGCTTCGGCTTCATCACGCAGGACAACGGTGGTGAGGACGTCTTCTGTCACTACAGCGCCGTCCAGGGCGATGGCTTCAAGAGCCTCGCCGAGGGGCAGAAGGTCGAGTTCGAGGTCGTGAAGGGGCCGAAGGGGCTGCAGGCCCAGAACGTCCGCAAGATCTAGTCGCCGTCCGAGTCGTCGCCGAGATGGCGAAAGAGCCCGGTTCCCGAGAGGGGGCCGGGCTTCTTCGTTCCCGGGCTTTCCCTGGGCATCCGCCCCGGCGGGTGCGCGCCGTCACGGAACGGCCCCTCGAAGCATCCTCTCATCGGATGAATGCAGGCCGGGGCGCTGGCGTCCCGATTGCAGAAGCAGGGTGCAGGCGCGAAGGAGCGGCCACCGAGCGAGGGAGGTCCAGATGCTGCCTCCATGGATCATCGAGCGGATCGAGCGCGAGCGGCGCCGGCAGGAGCGCGAGCCGGATCGGCGCACGCGCCTGGAGATCGAGCCGACCCCGCGTCCCCAGCCGCCACCGCCCCCCGAGCCGCCGCGCACCCGCGTCGTGATCGAGGTGTGAAGGGAGCCCTCACACGGTTTCCCGCGCGCCACACCGACGCGGGCGTCACGGAGGTGGACGTGTTCAGGGGTGGCAGCGGTCGGACGGTGTGCGCCCGCGGCTCCCCCTCGAAGCAGGACACCCCGCGTCCCCGGCAGGTTCCGGAGAGGCGGGGTGTCGGACTACGACGCGCGATCGCCTGCTCCCTCACCCCGACCCTCTCCCTCGGTGAGGGAGAGCGGGCGGTGGAAGGGAGGAGGCGGCGCTCCTCACCAGCGCGCTGCTAGGCCAGCACGGCCTTCAGGAACTCGCTGGTCCGGGCGCGGCGCTGCTTCTCGACCTCCTTCGGATCGACCTCGACGAACTTCTCGTCGGGGGTGATCTTGAAGAGCGGCTGCCCCTTCTGGACGATCGTGCCGTCCGGCCCCGAGATGACGATCCGGTCGATCGTCCCGGAGAAGGTGGCCCGGACCGTGTTGAACATCTTCATCACCTCGATGATGTAGAGCGGCTGCCCCTTCTCGAAGTGCATGCCTTCGCTGACGAAGGCCGGCTTGCCGGGCGCCTCCTGCGCGTAGTACATGCCGCCGCACACCGCGACGACCTCGTCCGCCTTGGTCGCCGGCGGCGGGACCAGGATCTTCTTCATGCGGGCCTGGAGGTCCGGGTCGTTGAGGTAGTCCGGGATCGTGACGTCGAGGTCCTCCTCGACCTTGAAGTCGAAGAACTTCGCCGCCTCGGCCACCATGAAGAGGAGCCCGATCAGCTCGTTGCCCGCCTCGTAGCCGACGTGGGCGGCGCGGATCTGCGCCCACAGCTCGGCCGAGTAGCCGCCCTGCGGCGCCTCGCTCTTGAGGATCTCGTTGAGCTTGTAGAACTCCGACTTCTCCAGGCCGAAGGTCTTGCGGAGGTCGGCGTAGAACCGGATCGACTTCTGGAGCAGCTCGTGGTCGTGCTGCCAGATGACGTCCGACGCCGGCGCCTTCGGATCCCACTGCATGTTCAGGTACTCGTACGTGTCGTGGAGCACGCCGAGCGGGTTGCGGATCCAGACCAGCTTGCCGTTCTCGAGCTTGTAGTTCTTCCGGTTGATGCTGAGCCAGCCCGAGAGCAGGTGCGGATCGTCGAGCAGCCGCTCGATCGGCCGCGTCAGCAGGGTGCCCTTGCGGTCGAGCACCTCCGACATCGCCTTCGCGAGCGCGGCGTCGTCCGGCGCCTGCGCCGCCAGCTGCTTCGCGTAC
>DATIVK010000010.1:0-2311 GCA_035465955.1 Anaeromyxobacteraceae bacterium
TGCATCTCCAGCGAGAGCAGGCCGGCCATCGCCGCCGCCGGCCCGAGCCCCGCCGCCCGCGCGACGTCGTCCGCGTGACGCGGCCTGCGCCCGAGCGCCGAGAGCAGCGCCGAGGCCTCCCCGCCGAGCGACGGCAGCTCCATCTGGCGCTCCGGCGCGGCCTCGATGCCCAGGACGGCGAGCACGTCCTCCGGCCCTGCGGCCACGCGCGCCCCCTTTCGCAGGAGGTCGAGCGGCCCCGCCGAGAGAGGATCGCGGACGTCTCCGGGAACGGCGAACAGCGGCACTCCCTGGGAGCGGGCCCAGCCGGCCGTGATGAGGGCGCCGCTCCCCTCGGCGGCGCGCGCCACCACGACCGCGTCGGAGAGCCCGGACACGATCCGGTTGCGCCGCGGGAAGCTGGACTTGAACCCCCGGGTGCCGTCGGGCTGCTCGGCGAGGAGCGCGCCGCCCGACGAGACGATCCGCTCGAAGAGCGAGCGGTGCTCCGCCGGATAGCAGACGTCGATCCCGGTCCCGAGCACCGCGACCGTGTGGCCGCCCGCCGCGAGCGCGCCCTCGTGCGCGGCCTCGTCCACGCCGAGCGCGCCGCCCGAGACTACGGACACTCCCGCCCTGGCGAGCCCGGCCGCGATGGCGCGCGCGACGTCGGAGCCGTACTCGTCCGTCCGCCTCGATCCGACGATCGCCACCCGCCTCGCGGAGCTTCCGAGCGAGCCCACGATCCGCAGCTCGGCAGGACGGTCGGCGATCCGGGACAGCGTCTCGGGGTACTGGCCGTCGCCCGGCCGGATGGTGCGCGGGGGCTCCATGAAGCGGGGGCATATACCGGCGGGGTGACACGCGGTCAAGCCGCTGGCTCCCCGCGCAGACATGATCGGCCAGGCCGATCCCGAGGTTACGCTCTCCCTCGGGGGTGCCGAGCGGGTGGTTCGTCTGGACGTCGAGGCGAGCGGCAACCGCGGCGGCCGGCGCCGGTCGCGCCAGCCGCTCGCCTCAGGTCCCTGCGATGTCGCCCGCCGCGGGTGGGAGCCCGGCGATCTCAGCGTGTGGCGGCGGCGATCTCGCGCAGCTCTGCGAACTGGTCCTCGGTGGCGGCGACGAGCGCGTCGCGCACCCAGGCGAGGAGCGCGCGCCAGCGGATGGCGCGGCCTTCGTCCGTTCGTGACGCGGCCCGGAAGAGCGCGAGGACCGTGTACGCGATGCGCCGCAGCAGCAGCACCGCGAGCATGCCGTGCTCGTCCGCCTCGATCCAGGGCCGGTCGTCCTCGGCGAAGGCGGTGTCGAGGGTGTGATGGTTCTGGTTCTCGACTCCCCAGTGGCTGCGAACGAGGAGGAGCCACTGCGCCGGAGTGAGCCGCGTCGGGTCGTAGCTCGACACGAACATCCGCTCGTCCCGCGCCACGACGGCGCCGACTCGGACCTTCACGTACTCGACGGAGAGGAACGCCTTGGCGTGCGGCCAGACGGATTCCTCAGGCGTCTTCCCGTCGCCGTAGGACCAGCTCGGATCCGCGCGAAGCAGCTTGAGCGAGCGGACGACCGTCGTCTCGTTGTCGAGCACGTCCTCGGTCCTGGCGACGACCTTCTCGAAGGCGAGCATCTCGTCAGCGAGCCGGCACATCGTCCGCTGCTCGTCCTTCATCGCGAACAGGTAGTCCTTGTCCGCGGCCACAACGGAATCGGCGTTCGCGCGGGAGAAGCCTCCGGCATCGTAGGTGATGACGTCGAAGAGCGAGCCGTACGTCGCGACGAGGCTCCTGAACGCCGTCTCGAAGTGGCCCACCTCGTTCGTGCTCGCCGGGATCGGGACGGCGTCGATGCACGGGCGCCCCGCCGCGGAGACGAGCGCGCACGTCATCGTCCGGATGATGCCGTAGGGCAACCCCTGCTCCGGATGCTGCGTCTGCGCGAACTCGCCGTTGATGCACGGAAGGGACGTTGCCTTGCCGTCGAGCGCGACCACGCTCACCGGCAGCCCCACCGGCGCGAGCGCCTTGCGGCGCCACGCTGCGCGGACCGCCCGGTGGAGCACCGCCCGCAGCCCGTCGAGCGACACCCGGCAGAGCGCGTCCCGCGCCGTCGTGTCGGCGAGCCGCCTGGGCAGCCCGAGCCGGCGCCGCATCGTCGGCGCCAGCCCCTCGGTCAACTGCTCCGCCTCCCACAGGCTCCGGCAACCGGCCATCAGCCCGAGCAGCGTCGCCCGCAGGATCTGGGAGAGATCCCAGCGCCCCCCGCGCACCCGCGGGTCGGGCACCTCCTCCAGGTCCAGTTCCGGCAGCCGCGCCCGGAGCAGCCCTGCCATCCTCCT
>DATIVK010000011.1:0-21472 GCA_035465955.1 Anaeromyxobacteraceae bacterium
GTCGTCGGGCTTGAGCACGCCCGACTCGATCATCTCGTGGTAGAGGTCGTTGCCCTCGCGGGTGCGCTCGCCGACGCCGGCGAACACCGAGAAGCCGCCGCGGGCCTTGGCGACGTTGTTCACGAGCTCCATCAGGAGCACGGTCTTGCCGACGCCGGCGCCGCCGAAGAGGCCGATCTTGCCGCCGCGGAGGTACGGGGCGAGCAGGTCGATGACCTTGATGCCGGTCTCGAACGCCTCGATCTTCACGTTCTGGTCGACGAGGGCCGGGGGCGGGCGGTGGATCGGGAGCTTCTTGGTCGCGGTGACCGGCCCCTTCTCGTCCACCGGCTCGCCGACGACGTTGAGGATGCGGCCGAGCACGGCCTTGCCGACCGGCATCGAGATGTTGGCGCCGGTGTTCTTGGCGACCATCCCGCGGACGAGGCCGTCGGTGGAGTCCATCGCGATGCAGCGCGCGGTGTTCTCGCCGAGGTGCTGGGCGACCTCGACGATCAGGTTGTCCTGGCGGTCGTCGATGCCCGGGTTGGTGAGCGCGAGCGCCGTGTAGATGTCGGGCAGCGCGCCGGCCGGGAACTCCACGTCCACGACCGGTCCGATGACCTGGGTGATCTTGCCGTTCTGGAGATTCGTAGCGGTGGTCATGTGGTCCTCGTTCGATCCGTGGGCTACAGCGCCTCGGCGCCGCTCACGATCTCGGACAGCTCCTTCGTGACGTAGGCCTGGCGAGCGCGGTTGTACTGAAGGGTGAGCGCGGAGATCATCTCCTCCGCGTTCTTCGTCGCCGACTCCATCGCGCTCATGCGGGCTCCGTGCTCGGAGGCCGCCGACTCGAGGAGGGCACGCCACACCTGCATCGAGATGTGACGCGGCAGGAGCTCCGCGAGGAGCGCCTCGCGCGACGGCTCGTACTTGAAGTCGATGGCCGCAGCGGCCGCCTCGTCGGCGGACCCCGTGTCGATGGGGAGCAGCTGGAACACCACCGGCTTCTGGTTGATGGCGCTCTTGAACTCGTTGAACGCGAGGAAGACCGCGTCGACCTCGCCCGCGAGGTACCGCTCGGTGTACTCGCGCGCGATTGCGTCGGCCTTCTCGTAGGTGAGCCCGGCGTGGACCCCGGAGAAGTCCTTGCGGATCTCCAGCTTCCGCGCCCGGAAGAAGTCGCGCCCCTTGCGGCCGATGGTGGCGAGCGTCGTCTTCTCGAAGCGCTCCGCCTCCTCGACGAGGAAGCGCTGCACGCGCCGGGAGATGTTGGAGTTGAAGCCGCCCGCGAGGCCGCGGTCGCTCGTGATGACCACGACCTCGGCGTTCCTCACCTCGCGCGGGGCGAGGAGGGGGTGGGTGGCCGCGCCCTCGGCCGCCGCCCGCGCCGCGACCCTGGAGAGGGTGCGGTCGAGCAGCTGGGCGTACGGGCGCGTCTTCAGGATCGCGTCCTGGGCACGCCGGAGCTTCGCCGCGGCCACCATCTTCATGGCCTTGGTGATCTGCCGGGTGCTCTTGACGGAGCCGATCCGGTTTCGGATGTCGCGCAGGGAGGGCACGGGATCCTCTTCGTCCGGCTCCGGCTAGGCCTTCGCCTGGAAGATGCCGCGGAACTCCTTGAGGGCGGCGTCGAGCTGCTGCTTGATGCCGTCGTCGAGGGCCTTCTTCTCCGCGATCGCCTTGCCGATCTCCGGGTGGCGGCCGTCGAAGAACTCGACGAGCTCGCGCATGTACCGGGTGACGTCCTCGACGGCGATCGGCCGGATCCAGCCCTGGCCGCTCTCGTCCTTCATCGTCGCCGCGTAGATCTGGATGACCTGGTTCTGCACGGAGAGCGGCGAGTACTGCGCCTGCTTGAGCACCTCGACGAGGCGGGCGCCGCGGGCCAGCGTCTCCTGGGTCGCCTTGTCGAGGTCCGAGCCGAACTGGGCGAAGGCGGCCAGCTCGCGGTACTGGGCGAGCTCGAGCTTCAGGGAGCCGGCGACCTGCTTCATCGCCTTGATCTGCGCCGAGCCGCCGACGCGGGAGACCGAGATGCCCACGTTGATGGCCGGCCGGACGCCCTGGAAGAACAGGTTCGACTCGAGGAAGATCTGGCCGTCGGTGATCGAGATGACGTTGGTCGGGATGTAGGCCGACACGTCGCCGGCCTGCGTCTCGATGATGGGCAGCGCGGTGAGCGACCCGCCGCCCTGCTTGTCGGAGAGCTTGGCGGCGCGCTCGAGCAGGCGGCTGTGGAGGTAGAAGACGTCGCCCGGGTACGCCTCGCGGCCCGGCGGGCGGCGGAGGAGCAGCGAGAGCTGGCGGTAGGCGACGGCCTGCTTGGAGAGGTCGTCGTAGATGATGAGCGCGTGGCGGCCGGAGTCACGGAAGTACTCGGCCATCGTCACGCCGGTGTACGGCGCCAGGTACTGCATCGGCGCCGGGTCGGACGCGTTGGCCGCGATGACCGTCGTGTACTCCATCGCGCCGTGCTTCTTGAGCGTCTCGACGACGCGGGCGACGGTCGACTGCTTCTGGCCGATCGCCACGTAGAAGCAGTGGAGCCCCTGCCCCTTGTTGTTGATGATCGTGTCGATCGCGATGGCGGTCTTGCCGGTCTGGCGGTCGCCGAGGATCAGCTCGCGCTGACCGCGGCCGATCGGCACGAGGGCGTCGATCGCCTTGAGGCCGGTCTGCATCGGCTCGTGCACCGACTTGCGCGAGATGATGCCGGGGGCCTTGATCTCGATCTTGCGGGTCTGCTTGGCGTTGATCGGGCCGCGGCCGTCGATCGGGTTGCCGAGGCCGTCCACGACGCGGCCGAGGAGCTCCTCACCGACCGGCACCTCGGCGATCTTCCCGGTCCGCTTGACCGAGTCGCCCTCGCGGATGTGCTCGTAGGCGCCCATGATGGCGGCGCCGACGTTGTCCTCCTCGAGGTTCAGCACGAGGCCGCGGGTCCCGCCCGGGAACTCGAGCAGCTCGCCCGCGGCGGCGCCGGCGAGGCCGTAGATGCGGGCGACGCCGTCCGCCTGAGAGAGGACGGTCCCGGTCTCGGCGACCTCGACCTTCTTACCGTAGTCCTTGATCTGCTCGCGGATGATGCGGCTGATCTCGTCGGCGCGGATTTCCATCGCTTCGATCTCCGATGCGTTTCGGGAGAGAAAGTTGGCTACTGCTTGAGGGAGGTCTTGAGCTGCTCGAGCTGGGTGCGGAGCGAGCCGTCGTAGACGATGCTGCCGATCTGGGCGACGACGCCGCCGATGATGGCCGGCTCGACCGCGTGCTCGACGAGCACGGCCGCCTTCGTGGCGGCGGAGAGCCGGGAGGAGATCGCCTCGAGCGACGCGGCGTCCACCGCGGTCGCGGTGGTGACCCGGGCGCGCAGGCGGCCGAGCTTCGCGTCGGCGAGCTCGCCGAAGTAGTCGGCGATCCCGTCGAGGTAGGCGAGCCGGTTCCGGTCGGAGAGCAGGTAGAGCAGGCTCGCCGGCTCGGCGTCGAGCTTGAGGGCCTCGGCCAGCTTCGCCGCCACGCCCCGCCGCTGCTCCTTCGAGTAGACGGGGTTCTGGAGGACGTCCCGAAGCTCGGGAGAGGCCTCCACGGTGGCCTTGAGGGCGCGGAGTCCATCCGCCCAGGGCTCGACACGATTCTGGTCGACGGCCAGGCTGAAGAGGGCCTTGGCGTAACGACGTCCGATGGAACCGGAGATCATAGGGGACGCGCCTCGTAGCACGCTGAAACTGTCAGGTCAAGCGGAGATTCCCGCGGGAATCCCGGGCCTTCGACCCGATCGCCGCAGGGGGTTGCGGCCCTACAGCTTGATGGGGGTGACGTTCGCGCTGCCGCCGCGCTCGACGCCTTCCATCTTCGTCTGTCCGTCGAAGGTCACGCCCTTCTCGATCATGAGCGTGGGCGTCTCGAGGTTGCCCTTCACCCGCGCGGGGCTGTGGAGCTCCACCGCGCCACGCGCCTTCACGTTCCCGATGATCTGGCCGTGGACGATCACCGTCCCGCAGTCGATCTCGGCGGTCACGACGGCCCCCTCGCCGATGACGAGGACGTCCTTCGTCACGATCGTGCCGGTGAACTTGCCGTCGATTCGGACCGTCCCCTCGAAGGTGAGCTTGCCCTCGAACTCGGAGCCGCGCCCCAGGAGGGCGTTCAGGTCGCTGGTCGCCGCCGGGACCGACGCGGGGGCGAACTCTTCACGCTTGAGCATGGCCATCTTGGAATCCTGTCCTTTCGGCGAGACGGGGTCGCCTCGGCGCGATCGGGCGTTTAGCACTCGCGAGTCCGCTCGTCCACCCGAGGACGGGAGCCAGCCGACTCTTATGACGCGTCGCGTCAGGCTCCGATCCGACCCAGGATCCCATCGAGTTCGTCGAGCGACGTGTACACGATCTCGAGCTTGCCGGCCTGGGCCGACTTCTGCACCACCCGGCACTTCGCCCCCAGCCGCCGCTGCAACCGCTGGGTCAGGTCCTTGACGGCCGGGCTGTCGCCCTCCGCGACCGCCCCCTTCTTCTTCTGGCCCTCTCCCCCCGCGGCCTGCTCGCGGACGAGGGCCTCGGTGGCGCGGACCGAGAGCCGCTCGCGGATCGCGCGGATGGCGGCGCGCTTGATCGCCTCGGGATCGTCAAGGCCGAGGAGCGCGCGGGCGTGGCCCATGTCGAGGCGGCCATCGCGGACCGCGTCGCGGACCTCCTCCGGGAGCTTGAGGAGGCGGAGGGCGTTGGCGACGGTCGACCGCTCCTTCCCGACGCGCTTCGAGATCTCCTCCTGCGTGAGCCCGTGATCGCGGAGCAGGACCTCGTAGGCCTCCGCCTCTTCGATCGCGTTCAGGTCGGCGCGCTGGAGGTTCTCGACGAGCGCGAGCTCGAACGCCTCCGCGTCGCTCGCCTCGCGGACGACCGCAGGGAGCTCCTTGAGGCCGGCCCGCTGCGCCGCGCGCCAGCGCCGCTCGCCGGCGATGATCCGGTACTTGTTCCCGTCGCGGCGGACGAGGATCGGCTCGAGCACCCCCTTCTCGCGGATCGAGGCGGCCAGCTCCTCGAGCCTCGCCTCCTCGAAGCGCTTTCTCGGCTGCTCCGCGCACCGCTCGATCGCCTCGATCGGCAGGGAGAGGAGCGCGCGGCCGGGGACGACCGGCGCCGCCGGGGATCGAGCGGGCTCCGGCGCATTGGAGAGGAGGGCGGCCATCCCCCGCCCGAGGGCGGGCCGGCGCTTCTCGGCGATCGTCACGGCATCCCTCCGGCCAGGGCGGCCCGGCTCGTCACCTCGCGAGCCAATTCCAGATAACTCTGACAGCCCTTCGAGGAGACGTCGTAGAGCAGGATCGGCTTCCCGTGCGAAGGGGCCTCGGAGAGCCGCACGTTGCGCGGGATCACCGTCTGGAAGACCTGCTGCGGGAAGGTGCGGCGGATCTCCTCGGCGATCTGATTCGCGAGGTTGTTGGTCTGGTACATCGTGAGGAGGATCCCGTCGATCTTCAGCGCGGGGTTCGCGGCCCCCTTCACGAGGTCGATGGTGCGGATGATGTCCGCGAGCCCTTCCAGCGCGTAGTACTCGGTCTGGAGCGGGATGACGACCCCCTGCGCCGCTGCGAGCCCGTTGATCGTCAGCAGGCCGAGCGACGGCGGGCAGTCGATCATCACGTACTCGTACTCGTGCGCGAGGCCGAGGAGCGCGTCGCGGAGGTGGAACTCCCTCCCCTCGGTCTCGGCGAGCTCGATCTCGGCGCCGACGAGGTGCTTCGAGGCCGGGATGAGGTCGAGGAACTTCAGCTCGGTCTTGCGGACCGCCTCGGAGAGGGGGATGCCGTCGAGCAGAACCTCGTAGATGGTCTTGTCGGAGTCGTCGCGGCGGATGCCCAGCGCGGACCCGGCGTTCCCCTGGGGGTCGAGGTCGATGAGGAGCGTGCGGCGCTCGCTCGCAGCGAGCGAGGCGGCGAGGTTGACGGCGGTCGTCGTCTTCCCGACCCCGCCCTTCTGATTCGCGATGCAGACGATGCGGCTCATCGATTCCGGCTCCATCGTCCGGGGCACTTCCCCGCTGTCGGCGATCTTCACGCTTCACCCCGCTGGCTGTTCGACCCCGGGAGCCCCCAGGACCGTTCGAGGGGGCCACTCTGCCTCCCCCCTCTGACACACGTTCCACGTGGAACGTGGCAGGCGGACGTTCTCCCCCCGGAGCGGCCTCGTGGCAAGGGAAGAGCCGACTGTTTCACGTGGAACAATCGGAGACTCCGCCACGGGGCGCGCGGTGCGAGGGTCGCCGGCCCGAAGCCGTGCCGGGCGGGTGGGGCCCGGCCTGGAGCGAGCGAGGCGCTGCCCAGCGCCCTGCGGCGCGAATACGGTCCTACCCCGGCGCGCCAGACGCTCCCTGCGCAAGACGACCCCGGCGCGCGGAGCCGCCCGCCTTCGCCTTCGGTATTCGGCGCTAGACCGCCCGGCGAGTGAAGCCCGGGGGGCATCCGCCCGGACGGCCGGAGCCGGCGACCCGACCGACTGGCGCAACTGGCAGGTGCTCGCGAGCCTACCCGCCCGGCACGCCATCGGGCGGCGCCGGACCGCGCCACCAACCTCCGCGACCAACCTCTGCGGCGCCGCCTACTCTGCGCGCTCGAACCGGGCGATGGCGCGCTCGGACTGCGACACCGGCAGGACGAACCGCCGGACGCCCATAAGCCGCAGCCCGAGGGGCTCAGCCGTGGAGCGCAGCGCGCCCTCGTCCACTTCCCGCCCCAGCATCGCCAGGAGGCGGCCGCCAGGCGCGAGGTAGGCCGTCCCCAGGGGCAGCCAGCGATCGGGGTCTGCGAGGGCCCTGGAGACCACCACGTCCGCCCTGGGGAGCCGCTCTGCGTCGGGATCCCCCTCCGCGCGAGCCGCCAGCGCCCGCACGCGGAGGTCCAACTCGGCAGCGACCGCCTTGACGAAGGCCATCTTCTTCGCGACGCCGTCGCAGCAGGTCACTTCGAGGCTCCTCGCCACGCAGGCGAGCGGCACGGCCGGGATCCCAGCCCCGCTGCCGACGTCGAGCAGCGTCCGGGCGCCAGCCAGGTCCGGCAGCAGCGAAAGGCTGTCGACGAGGTGCTTCTCGGCCACCTCGACCGGCGCCGTGATGGCCGTGAGGTTCACCTTCCGGTTCCAGGCGAGCAGCCGGTCAGCGAAGCGTTCCAGGAGGCTGAGGGATTCGGGCGCCGCTTCGAGCCCCAGCGCCTGAAGGCCGTCTCGAAGCGTCCTGCGGAAGAGATCGTCCATGTTCCACGTGGAACGAGCCCGCGAGCCCGCGAGCCCGTCGCTGTTCGCTACTTCGTCGACTCGGGCCCCGAACCGCCCCGCCGACCGATCGCCGCCTCCACCTCGGCCGCGTGCGACCTCAGGTGCGCCACGACCTCTGCATCCTGGAGCCCCAGGTCCCTCAGGACGCCCTCGTAGACGAGATGGAAGGCCGCCCCCTGCTCCTCCCCCCGAAGCTCGAAGGAGCGCCGCAGCACCGCTGCGGCGAACAGCTTCTCCTCCCGCGTCTTCGTGCGCCCCACCCTAGCTCCGGCGAGCTCCCCCGGCCGAGCCGGGGATGATGAGGAGTTGGCGGAAGATCCCCTCCCCCTCGCTGTGCGTGCTGACCGTCTCGTTCCCCACGAGCGCGACGTGGATCTGCCTGCGCTCCCGGGGGCTGATCGGCGCCACGGCGAGCACCTTCCCCATCTTGACCGCCGAGGCGGCCAGCCGAGCCGCCATGGCGGCCACGGCCGGATCCCCCTCCTCCCGGAAGCCTCCGACGTCGAGGTTCACCCACTTGCGACCGTCGGCGCTCGGGTTCACCACCCGGTTCGCAAGGTACTGGACCGCCTCGAGGAGCGCCGAGTTGATCTCCCCCTCGGCCCCGGACCCCGGAATGAGCGAGACCCCGATCGCCTCCGGCGTCTCCCGGGACTCCACCGTGACCGGCAACTCCAGCTTCCGGAAGAGCGTCTCGCAGAAGGCCTTGGCGCGCGCCACCTTCTCGGGCGCGTGGGCCGGCGGCGGCGGGCTGGAGCGGTTGGTCTCGTCCATCTCAGGACCCCTCAGGCCTTCGCAGGGACGGTCTTCACCTTGATCGCCCGCTGCTGGACGATGGTGAGCACGTTGTTCACCACGATGTAGAGCGTCAGCCCCCCCGGCACCCAGATCATGATGAACGTGAAGAAGGCCGGGAAAAAGTAGAGCATCATCTTCGCCTGCGCGTTGTCGGCGGGCTGCGGCGAGAGCTTCTGCATGGCGAAGCTCGAGATGCCGAGGATCGCGGGCAGGACGAAGTACGGATCGTGGACCGTCAGGTCCTTCATCCAGAGGAACGGCTCCCGGTAGAGCTCGACCGAGGTCTGGAGCGCGGCGTAGAGCGCGAACCAGATCGGCATCTGCATCAGCATCGGGAGGCAGCCGCCGAGCGGGTTGACCTTGTTCTTCTGGTAGAGCTGCATCGTCGCGAGGTTGAGCTTCTCGCGGTCGTTCTTGTACTTCTCCTTCAGCTTCTCGACCTCCGGCTGCAGCTCCCGCATCGCATTCATCGACTGCGTCGACTTGTAGGTCAGCGGGAAGAGGACCGCCTTCACCAGGAAGGTCAGCAGGATGATCGCGACCCCCCAGTTGTGCGTGAAGGACTCGAGCCACCGCATCACGTAGAGCAGCCCCCGCGCGAAGACCGCGAAGAGGTTCGTGACCGGCCCGTAGTCGATCGCGGTGTCGAGCCCCCGGCCGTAGCTCCGAAGCGCGTCGAGATCCTTCGGTCCCGCGTAGATCGTGAAGCTCCGCTTCGTCGGGCCCGCCTCCACCGGGAAGGTGAGCGCCACGAGGCCGCTCTTCGGCTTCGGCCCCTTCACGAACTCGCACTCCCCACCCACGGCGGCCGGCATCACCGCGGTCACGAAGTAGTGCATGTCGAGCCCAGCAAACGCCGCGGCGCCCGGGACCTTGTGCCCTTCCTTGTCACCCGTGACGTCGTACCGCTCGGTCTTGTCGCCCCCACGGCAGACCGGCCGGAACATGTCCATCGACGGAGCGCTCGTCAGGCCGCCGGTCTTCGTGCCTTCGGGCAGCTGGCCCCCCAGCACGATCGCCGCGCCGCCCTTCCCCGACCCGCCCTCGACCTCGACCTCGAGCGCGATCTCGTGCGCCTTCCCGGTCAGCCTGAACGTCTTGCGGATCGACAGCGTCCCGACCCGACCCTCGAGGACCACGCTCGACGCGTCCTTCGAGACGACCCGCATGGGGCTCAGCGCGGCAGGGTCCGTCGCGTACTGACCCGTGCCGCCATTCTCCGGCGTCGCGAGCACCGCATAGGCCCGCGAAATGTCGGTAGCGGAGCGGACGAGGTTGATCGGAATGGTCTTTCCGCCCTTGTCCTCGACGAACTTCTCACCCTTAAGGGTCAGCGACGAGAGCACGCCGCCGTGGCTGGAGACCACCGCCGTGAAGTCCTTCCCATCCAGCGTGACCTTCTCCTCGGGCGCGTCCGGAGCGACGGCGACCGGCGCAGAGACCGACGGCGACGGCGCAGCAGCCGCGCCCGGCTCCTTCTTCGCCTGCTCTGCCGCCGCCTGCGGCTTCACGCCCAGCGCCCCCTTCTTGGGCGCAACGACCAACTGCCAGAAGATGACGACCGCGATCGACGCGACCGTAGCGACCAGGAGACGACGATTGTCGGAGCTCACGAGTTACCTCTCGAGGATCACGGCACCGGATCGATGCCGCCAGGATGGAAGGGATGGCAACGCGCGATGCGGCGCGCGGCGAGCCACGAGCCGCGGAGGGGCCCATGCCGCTCGATCGCCGTCGCAGCGTAGGAGGAACAGGAGGGGTGGAACCTGCAGGCGGCGGGCAACCCCGGCGAGATGAACCGCTGGTAGCCGCGGATCAACACGATGAGGGCTCGCCGGACGATCACGTGCGACCCCCGGCGGCGCGGAGGCGCTCACCGGCGGCCCGCAGGGCGCGCACCATCCCCTGCAGGCCCAGGGTCGTAGACCCTGCCCGCCCGATCACCACCAGGTCCACCGGTGGGAGCTCCGTGTAGACGGCGCGAAACGCCTCGCGCGCCCAGCGCCGCACCCGGTTGCGCCCGACCGCGTTCGTGATCTTCGAAGACACCGTGATCCCGATCCGCGGCATGTCGGCACCTGCGTCCAGCGCGAGCACGATCACGTCACCAACGAAGACGCGCGCTCCGCGCTGCTGCACCGCCAGGTACTCTCGGCGGCGACGCAGCCGCGCCGCCTTGCCGAACTTCACGCCTACTTCTGCGGCGCTGACTGCGTGAGCCGCTTGCGCCCCTTGGCGCGCCGACGCTTGAGGACGTTCTTGCCGGCCGGGGTGGAGCTCCGCTTCCGGAAGCCGTGGGTGCGATTCTTCCTGATCTTCTTGGGCTGATAAGTCCGCTTCATGGCGCGGGAAACTCCCCGATCGGCGACGCGGTGTCAAGGTTTCCCCAAAAGATCGGGACCCCCCCCGGATCCACCGCCCAACACCGTTCACGTTCGGTGACTATGGCTCTCGAAAAGCCGCGTCGTTTCGGCCCGGAGTCGGATCCCCCCCACGACGCCCTTGATCCCCTCTCCAAAGACTGGCTAACGTGCCCCCTCACGCAGCAAGGGGCCTCTCCAACTTCATCGCCGCTCGCAGCCCGAGCCCGCGACGCTCTGCCGGATCAGAGCGCTGCGACGGGTATCCATTCGTCTTTTTCGCCTCCGTATCCTCTTGAGAACAGCAATGGAATCCGCCGCGAGCGCCCACGCCTCCACCCCGCTCGATGTCCTCTGGTCCCGCGTGGACGACCACCTCCGCTCCCGCCTCAACCCCGACCTCTATGGGCGCTGGTTCGCCGCGCTCCGACCGGTCGCCCTGGAGGGGGACCGCCTCCGCGTCGCCGCGCCGGACAAGTTCCACCGCGACTTCGTCGAGGACAACTACCGCGCCTGGTTCGAGGAGTTCCTCCCCGGCATCGCCGGGCGCACCCTCCGGATCACCTTCGCCGTCGACGACGCCCCCCGCCCGCTCCCGGCGGCCCAGATCCCCGCGCCGACGCCCGCGCGCCCCCTCGGCGCGCCCCCGGCCTCCGCGCAGGATCCGCGCGACACGCGCCCCAGCCCGCGCTACCTCTTCGACACCTTCGTCGTCGGTGAGTCGAACCAGTTCGCCTTCGCGGCCGCCAAGGCGGTCGCCGAGAAGCCCGGCCACGCCTGGAACCCCCTCTTCCTCCACGGGGCCTCGGGGCTCGGCAAGACCCACCTCCTCCACGCGGTCGCCAACTCGATCCTCGGCCAGAGCGCCGGGGGACGGGTCGCCATCGTCTCCTCCGAGCGCTACACCAACGAGTTCGTCGGCGCGCTCTCCAAGGGGACCGCGGCCATGGAGGAGTTCCGGCGCAAGTATCGCGAGTGCGCCGCCCTCCTCGTCGACGACGTCCAGTTCCTCGCCGGCAAGGAGAAGACCGCCGAGGAGTTCTTCCACACCTTCAACGACCTCTACGACCGGAACGTCCAGATCGTCCTCTCGAGCGATCGCAGCCCCAAGGATCTGAAGGGGCTCGAGGAGCGGCTCTGCTCCCGGTTCAACTGGGGGATGCGCGTCCAGATCGAGCCGCCGGAGTTCGAGACCCGCGCCGCGATCCTGCGGAAGAAGGCCGAGGTCGAGGCGCTCGACCTCCCCTCCGACGTCTGCGAGCTCCTCGCCACCCACATCCGGTCCAACGTCCGCGAGCTCGAGGGGGCGCTCATGCGCCTCGCTGCGTTCTCCTCCCTCAAGAAGGAGCGCATCTCCGTCGCCCTCGCCCGCGACGTCCTCTCCGACGTCATCCCCCCGCCCGGCTACCGCCCCTCCATCGAGAAGATCCAGGAGGCCGTCTCGGCCCACTTCGGCCTGACGGTCGCCAAGCTGACGAGCGGGTCCCGCGAGCAGAAGATCTCCCAGCCTCGCCAGGTCGCGATGTTCCTCTGCCGCGAGATCGCCGGCGAGACGTTCCAGTCCATCGCCGAGAAGTTCAACAAGAAGGACCACACCACAGTCATCTCGGCCGTCGAGCGCGCCCGGGAGATCATCGAGACCGACCCGGAGTTCAAGGCCGCGGTCGAGAAGCTCCGCAAGGATCTCCAACCCTGAGGGTGAATGTGGATCCCGCGTGGATCCCGGTCCGATCTCCTTGGGGATCCCCGGTGGGCGGAGATTGACACCCCAAAACAGCCCGGGCTACACAGGCAGACAGCCCCTTTTTTCCCGCCCTTCTCCAGATCGAAAAACCGAGTCGTTCCGGACCGATCAGCCGCTTATCCCCATCCTCCGTCCCCATACGACTGCTTCGATCCTAGAAAAGAAGAGGATCTCCCCATGGAACTGAAGATCGCTGCCCCCGAGCTCGCGCGCGCACTCGGTCGCTCCCAGGGGATCGTGGAGAAGAAGAGCACGATGCCGATCCTCTCCCACGTCCTCCTCGAGGCGAAGGGGCAGACGGCCCTCCACGTCTCGGCGACGGACCTGGACATCTCCATCTCGTCCGAGCACGAGTGCGAGGTCCTGAAGGAAGGCGCGCTCGCCGTCTCGGCGAAGCACCTCTACGAGATCGTCCGCTCCCTCCCCGACAACACCGTCACCCTCAAGAAGGCGCACAACAACTTCCTCGAGGTGAAGAGCGGTCCGTCGGAGTTCAAGATCGTCGGCCTCCCGGCGGACGACTTCCCTGTCCTTCCGAAGTTCGAGAAGGTCCCCTTCGTCGCCATCGATCCCGCCGCCCTGCTCGATCAGATCGACCGGACGGCCTTCGCCGTCTCGAACGACGAGACGCGCTACAACCTGAACGGCGTCTTCTTCGAGCCCACCCACGGCGTCCTGCGCCTCGTCGCCACCGACGGCCACCGGCTCTCGCTCTCCGAGCGCGCCGCCCCCGGCGACTTCGCCCTGAAGCGCGGCGTCATCCTCCCGCGCAAGGGGCTCCACGAGCTCAAGAAGCTCCTCGTGGAGGCCTCCGAGTCGGGCGAGGAGAAGCCGGAGGGTCGCTTCGGCTTCGTCGAGAACGCCGCCATCTTCGGCCGCCCCGGCGTCGTCCTCGCCATGCGGCTCATCGAGGGGCTCTTCCCGGACTACAAGCAGGTGATCCCGAAGCAGGGGAGCACCTTCGTCAAGGTCGGCCGGGAGGCGCTGCTCTCGACGCTGCGCCGGGTCTCCCTCCTCTCCTCCGACAAGGCGCACGCGGTGAAGCTCGAGCTGGCGGAGAACGCGCTGACCGTCCTCTCCCAGAACCCGGACCTGGGCGAGGCTCGCGAGCAGCTCACCGTCGAGTACGCCGGCGCCCCCCTCAAGATCGGCTTCAACGCCCGCTACCTGACGGACGTCCTGGGCGTCGTGAAGAGCGACGACATCCTCATCGAGATGGAGAACGATCTCTCCCCCGGCGTGGTGAAGGGGGCCGACGCGGAGAAGGACGGCGGCTTCACGGCGGTCGTGATGCCGATGCGGATCTGATCCGCAGCCGACCTTGCACGTCACCTCCCTCCAGATCACCGACTTCCGCAACCTCGCGGAGGTCTCCGTGCGGCCGTCGCCCCGGACGACCGTCCTCGTCGGGGACAACGGCCAGGGGAAGACCAACCTCCTCGAGGCGATCTTCTTCCTCACGACCCTCAAGCCGCTCCGGGCGTCGCGCCTCGCGGAGTTGATCCGCTTCGGCACGCAGCGAGCCGTGGTCGCGGCGGAGATCGAGGGCCCTGGCGGGCTCCGCCGCCTCGCGGTCCAGGTCGACGGCGCCGGGCGGACGGCCTCCCTGGACGGGAAGGTCCAGGATCGGCTCGAGGGCTACTTCGAGGGGCTCGCCGCCGTCTGCTTCGCGCCGGACGACCTCCTCCTCGTGAAGGGAAGCCCCGACGGTCGCCGGCGCTTCCTGGACCGGGCGGCGTTCAACCGCTGGCCGGCGGTGCTCGGCGAGGCGCGGGACTACCTGCGGGCCCTCCGCTCGCGGAACGCCGCGCTGCGGACCGCCAGCGCCGACGTCGAGGAGAGCTTCCGCGACCCGCTCGTCCGCGCCGGAGCCCGCCTCCTCGTGCGGCGCCGGGACGTCGTGGCGGAGTTGGCGCCCCGCGTCGACGTCGCCTTCCACCAGATCTCGGGAGCCGGTGCGCCCCGCGCGCTGATCGCCTACCGGGCGGCCGGCGGGCTGGATCTGGAAGGGACCGAGGCGGAGATCTCCGAGCGCTACCGGTCGCTCCTCTCCCACCGAACGGACCGGGATCGGGAGCGAGGGTTCACGTCCGTCGGCCCGCACATGGACGATCTCGCCCTGACCCTCTCCGGCCGCCCCGCTCGGACTTACGGCAGCCAGGGCCAGCAGAGGGCCTTCGTCCTCGCCCTCAAGATCTCCGAGATCGAGAACATCCGCGAGCTCCTCGGGAGGCCGCCGCTGCTGCTCCTCGACGACGTGTCGTCGGAGCTCGATCCCGACAAGAACCGCTTTCTTCTCGCCTACTTGCGCTCGCTCGACGGTCAGGCCTTCCTGACGACCACCGACGCCCGGCTCCTCGAGCCCGCGGCGGGGGAGGACACCCTGTTCCTGCGCGTGGATGCCGGTGCCGTGACCGGGATGATTCGTCAATGATCCCGTAGACTTGTGTGGCCGGGGTCGACTTGCCGCCCCCCCGACTCCTCTGCTATATCCATCTGTCGTCCAAGTACCCGGACGACTTGAGAGAAAGCACCAAGGAGCCCCCCCTGGAAACCGCCGAGATGAACGGCCTCCCCGTGAACGGAGGGGCGGACGACTACGGCACCGATGCCATCAAGGTGCTCGAAGGGCTCGAGGCGGTCCGCAAGCGCCCGCACATGTACATCGGCGACGTGGGGGAGCGCGGTCTCCACCACCTGGTGTACGAGGTCGTCGACAACTCGGTCGACGAGGCGATGGCGGGCCGCGCCAACGAGATCAACGTCTCGATCCACACCGACAACAGCATCACCGTCGTCGACAACGGCTCGGGCATCCCGGTCGGCCCCCACCCCACGGTGAAGGGCATGGACACGCTCGACGTGGTGATGACGAAGCTCCACGCGGGCGGCAAGTTCGAGTCGAACGCCTACAAGGTCTCGGGCGGCCTCCACGGCGTCGGCGTCACCTGCGTCAACGCCCTGTCGGAGTGGATGAAGGTCGAGGTCTACCGCGAGGGGAAGGTCTACGCGCAGCGGTACGAGCGCGGCAACCCCGCGGGCAAGGTCACGCCGGTCGGCGAGACCCAGCGGCGGGGGACCAAGGTCACCTTCAAGCCGGACGCGACCATCTTCGAGGCGACCGAGTACAGCTTCGAGACGCTCTCCGGGCGGCTCCGCGAGCTCGCCTTCCTCAACGCCGGCCTCAAGATCACGATCGACGACGAGCGGAGCGGGAAGAAGCACGAGTTCCTGTTCAAGGATGGCATCAAGGAGTTCGTCTCCTACCTGAACAAGAGCCGCTCGGTGCTCTTCGACTCCCCCGTCTCCCTCCGCCAGGAGGTGGAGACGGAGCGGGGGACGGCGATCGTCGAGATCGCGGTGCAGTGGAACGACGGCTACGACGAGAAGGTCTTCGCGTTCGCCAACAACATCCACAACCACGAGGGCGGCACCCACCTCATCGGCTTCAAGGCGGCCCTCACCCGGACGATCAACGCCTACGGCCAGAAGAACAACCTCTTCAAGGATCTGAAGGACGAGCTCCCGAGCGGCGACGACATGCGCGAGGGGCTCGCCGCCGTCATCTCGATGCGGCTGCCGGGGGCGAGCTTCGAGGGGCAGACCAAGACGAAGCTCTCGAACACCGAGGCGAAGAGCATGGTCGAGACCATGCTCAACGACCGGCTCGGCGCCTTCCTGGAGGAGCACCCGGCCGTCGCGAAGCGCATCTGCGGGAAGGTGGCGGAGGCGACCCGCGCCCGGATCGCCGCCCGCAAGGCGCGCGAGACCGTGCGGCGCAAGGGGGCGCTCGACGGCGCCTCGCTCCCCGGGAAGCTGGCCGACTGCCAGTCCCGCGACCCGAGCGAGTGCGAGATCTTCATCGTCGAGGGGGACAGCGCCGGCGGCTCCGCGAAGCAGGGGCGCGATCGCCGCATCCAGGCGATCCTGCCGCTCCGCGGGAAGATCCTGAACGTCGAGAAGGCCCGCTTCGACAAGATGCTCTCGTCGGCCGAGATCGCCACGATGATCACGGCCTTCGGCACCGGCATCGGCTCGGAGGAGTACGACGTCTCCAAGGTGCGCTACCACAAGATCGTGATCATGACCGACGCGGACGTGGACGGGAGCCACATCCGCACGCTCCTGCTCACCTTCTTCTTCCGGCAGATGCCGGAGCTGATCGAGAAGGGCTACGTCTACATCGCGCAGCCGCCGCTCTACCGCGTCCAGAAGGGGAAGCGGGAGCAGTACCTGAAGGACGAGGGGTCGCTCGACGAGTACCTGCTCTCCATCGGCACGGACAAGGCGAGGCTCGTGGCCGGCGACACCGTGCTGACCGGCGGCGACCTCAAGCGGCTCGCGCAGGAGGCGATCACGGCCCGTGCCCTGCTGGGCCGCGTGGACCGCCGCCGCGACAGCCGGATCGTCGACGCGGCCATCCGGCTCGGGGACCTCGACCTCGCGCTCCTGAAGGACCACGCCGGGATCCGCGAGCAGGTGGAGAAGATCGCCGAGCGGGCGCAGCGGCTCCACCCGGATCTCGAGATCCGGATCGCGCGCATCGAGCGCGACGTGGAGCACGACTGCGACATGCTCGTGTTCCAGACGACGGTGATGGGGGCGTCGCGCGAGACCCGCCTCGACCACGACTACCTCTCGGGCGCCGAGTGGGAGGAGCTCGCCGCGCTCCACGGCGCTATCGCGGAGCTCGGGAGCGGGCCGTTCCAGCTCGAGACGCCGGAGGGGACCGAGGAGGTCGCGGACGTGTTCGCCGCGGTCGAGGCGCTCAAGCGCGCCGCCGCCCAGGGGCAGAACATCCAGCGCTACAAGGGGCTCGGCGAGATGAACCCCGAGCAGCTCTGGGAGACCACGATGGACCCCGCGCGCCGCTCGATGCTGCAGGTCAAGGTGGACGACGCCGTGGACGCCAACGAGGTCTTCAGCATCCTCATGGGCGACGCGGTCGAGCCGCGCCGGGAGTTCATCGAGCGCCACGCCCTCGACGTGCAGAACCTGGACATCTGAGCGGCGAGGGGCGCGACGGCAGGCCCGTCGCGCGAGCTCCGCCCGCAGTTTCGGTCTCACTGAGGCGTCGTCCAACGGCAGGACTGCGGACTTTGGATCCGCCTATGAAGGTTCGAATCCTTCCGCCTCAATCCTTCCCGCCCTCGCCGCCGCGTCCCCCGCCGGAGGCGGCGTGAACGTGAGCCTCTGCCAGCGCGCCCGCGCGAGCTGCGGGGCCTGCTGCGGCATCTACAACCGCCGCGACTTCGGGGCCGCCGCGGTCCGCGCGGAGCTGACCCGCCACACCCGCGCGCTCGCCCGGGCGCCGCGGACGCCGGAGGGCTTCGCCGAGGCCGCCCGAAGGCTCGAGGCGGACGCGCCCGAGCCGCTCTTCCCGTCGATCCGGGTCTGCCAGCTGGTGGGCTTCCTCGACGCGGCGGAGACACGGGTCGGCTGCCTCGCGCACCCGAAGGTCACCGGGGGAACGGACCTGCGCGCGTGCGGCGTCTACGACGTCGAGACCTGCGAGGCCTTCCTCTGCCCCAGCCACGCGGCGCTCGACGCGCGGGAGGCCGCCATCGTCGAGGGTGCGACCGACTTCCACCTGTGGGGGCTGGTCGCCACCGACGCGCCCTTCGCGCGCGCCGTGCTCGAGGCGATCGCCCGGGCGGGGGGCCGGGCGATCGAGCCCAGCGACCTCGCCAGCCCGCCGCTCGCCGCCGCGGTGCGGCGGCTCCTCGCGCTCAAGGAGGAGCTGGAGCCCGGCTCGGACGGACTCTTCGGAGCGTTCCGCCACGACCCCCTCCGTCAAGGCGGTCCCGGCGGGGAGGGCGACGCCCCCACCGAAGGTGTCGCGGCGATCCTCGACGCGCTCGGCGCCGACGCGCGCTCGGGCAACGACGTGGAGCTCCTCGAAGAGGAGGCCGCGCGGAGGCTCGAAGCGTGCGGCGCGGCTCTGCGCGCGGCGCGCGCTCCCCGGAAATGAAGAGGGCGCCGCGACCGCGCGGCGCCCTCGGAAGACGGCGGGAAGCGCCGACGGGATCAGCGGCCGCGACCGGGCCGCTGCGGACGATCGTCGCTCCGATCGTCCTTGCGATCGTCCTTCTTCTCCTTCTTCTCGCGCCGCTCCTCCACGCGGGCGGGCGGCGCCGCCGGCGGGGCCGAGGGCGCCGGGGCGGGCGCGAACGCCGGACGATCGAACCGGGGGCCACCGCGCTCCTCGCGGGCGGGCGGCGCGGCGGGCGGGGCCGAGGGCGCCGGACGATCGAACCGGCCGCCGCCGCGCTCCTCACGTGCAGGGGGCGTGAAGTCGGGGCGACCGCCAGCGCGGTCGACCTGGCCGGGAGGCACGAACTCTGGACGGCCGCGGCCGGGCGGCGCGAGCTCCTCACGGCGCTGCGGTCCGGGCGGCTGGAACCCCGGCCGGGCCTGACCTGGGGGGACTCCGCCCTGCCCAGGCGGGAGGGCCTCGCCGCGACCGGGCGCGTAGCCGCTCTGGCCGGGTCCCGGTCGGAGCTGCTCGACCTGCGGCCGCCCCGGCATGGGACGTCCGTCCCAGCGCGTGTCGGGTCCCGGGCGCAGCTCACCGCGAGTGTTGGGGCGCTGGACCGGCGCCGGCGCGGGCCGGACGGACGGGCGGTTCACACGGTAGTCGACGCGCGGCGCAGGCCGCGCCCAGTAGGTCGGGGGAGGGGGACGGTTCGGCCGGTACTGTCCCTCGTAGACGTAACCGGTGCGGTTCCAGCGCCAGTCGGCGCCTGCGGGCGGGAAGTAGTCGTGCTGGTGAGGGCCGTTGATGAAGCACCAGCCGCCACCGGGCAGCGGGTGGCCGCCGTAGAACGTGAAGAGGAACGGCCCGCTGTACCAGTAGTAGCCCTGATCGTAGGCGTACCACTCGTCATGGTCCGGGTAGTAGTCGTGGGTGTGGGGCCCGTCGATGTAGCACCAGCCGCCGCCCGCGCTCTCCGGGATGAAGTGGTTGCCGTAGTAGTAGACCTCGGCGCGCGGAGCGGCCGGCGCAGGGCCCGACGCGTACGGCTGCCCGTACGCCGGGTAGGTGCCGTAGGTCCGGACGACGCAGCCCGCGAGCAGCGCCAGCGGGACGGCGAGGACGAGATGTCTCATCGGTTTCTCCTCACTGTTTCGGGCGCCCGTGGCGACGGACGGCCGCTCTCATCGGTTCGTGGCGAGTGACCTTGGAGGATACCGCCGGGGGTTGCCTTCGGTCGCGGTCACACCCGAGGAGAAACATAGCAGCCTCCGTGCCACCGGGAGCCCCGCGATTCCACGGGGGAAACCCGCGCCGCGCCGTGGGCGCGCCACCCCACCGTGGCGTCCCGGCACGTGTCCGGGATCACACGAGGTGGCCGCCGCCGTAGCCCGAAAGGCGGGCGGCGGCGTACTCGATCGCGTGGCGGACGTAGGGGCCGGCGATGTCCTGGCCCGTGGCCGCCTCGAGCCCCTCGAAGCCGGGCGACGAGTTCACCTCAAGGATCTTCGGTCCGGTGCGCGCCTCCAGCATGTCGACGCCGGCGACCTCCAGCCCGATGACGCGCGCCGCCTTGACCGCCGCCTCGGCGTAGTCGCGCGGAAGCTCGACGGCCTCCGCCTCGCCGCCGCGGTGGATGTTGGAGCGGAAGTCACCGGCCCGCGCGCGCCGCCGCATCGCGGCGACGACGCGATCGCCGATGACGAGCGCCCGGATGTCCTTGCCGCGGGACTCCTCCACCAACTCCTGGAGCAGGATCTCCTGTCCCAGCGTCCAGAGGGTGTCGAGCATCCCCTCCACCTCGGCCATGGTGTTGGCGATCATGACGCCGACGCCCTGGGTCCCCCGCAGCAGCTTGATGATGCACGGCAGGCCGCCGACCATCTCGACCGCCTGGGGGACCTCGTCCCGGTAGCGGCACATGACCGTCCGGGGGATGTCGATCCCGAAGCGCGCGAGGAACTGGAGCGCCCGCAGCTTGTCGCGCGAGCGGTAGATGGGGATCGCGTTGTTGAGGACCGGGACGCCCATCATGTCGAGCTGGTTCACGACCGAGAGGCCGTAGCCGGTGATCGAGGCGCCGATCCGCGGGATCGCCACGTGGAGGGTCTCGGCGACCAGCTCCTCGCCCCGGTAGACGATCCGCGGGCGCTCGCCGTCGAGGACCATGTTGCAGCGGAGGGTGTCGAGGACGAGCGCCTTGAGCCCGGCGGCGCGGGTCGCCTCGACGAGGCGGCGCGTCGAGTGGAGGCGCGGATTGCGGGACAGGATCGCGAGCTGGCGGCGCGCGGCGCGCCGACCGCCCGTCGCGGTCGCGGGCGTGCTGCGGCGGGGTCCCTTCCCCGGGCGGGTTCGTCGCGTGGCCATGATCCAGAGGAGAGCAGGCTAGCGGCGTTGCCGAGCGACCGCAACGCTGCTAGAAACCTCGACTTTACGAGGAAAAATGGCCGTGGACTACAAGGATACCGTCAATCTCCCGAAGACCGACTTCCCGATGAAGGCGAACCTCGCGCAGCGCGAGCCGGAGATCCAGCGCGCGTGGGAGGCGGACCGGCTCTTCGAGCGGATCCTCGCCGCCAACGCCGCCCGCCCCGGGGCGAAGAGGTTCGTGCTCCACGACGGCCCGCCGTACGCGAACGGCGACATCCACATCGGCCACGCGCTCAACAAGATCCTCAAGGACGTCATCGTCAAGTACCGGAACCTGAAGGGCGAGACGGCCGACTACGTCCCGGGCTGGGACTGCCACGGCCTGCCGATCGAGCTGAAGGTCGACAAGGAGCTCGGCGCGAAGAAGCGCGAGATGGATCGCCCGGCGATCATCGACGCCTGCCGCAAGTACGCCGAGAAGTGGGTCATCCGGCAGCGGGACGCCTTCAAGCGGCTCGGCGTCTTCGGGCGCTGGGACGCGCCGTACCTGACGATGTCCAAGGGGTACGAGGCCGACACCGTCCGGGCCCTCGCGCGCGCCGCCGAGGAGGGCTTCCTCTTCCGCGGCAAGAAGCCGGTCTACTGGTGCACCACCGACCGGACGGCGCTCGCCGAGGCCGAGGTCGAGTACGAGGACCACACCTCGCCGTCGATCTACGTCGCCTTCGAGCTCACGAAGCCGCTCCCCGAGCCGAAGCTGGCCGGGCGCAAGGCGAAGCTCGTCATCTGGACCACGACCCCCTGGACGCTGCCCGCCAACCTCGCCGTCTCGGCCCACCCGGACTTCACCTACGTGGCGTACGACCTCCGGGGTCAGGTGGTGGTGGTCGCGAAGGACCTGCTCGCGAGCTTCCTCTCGGACTGCGCGCCGGGCGAGCTCGCGACGAAGGACGCGCCGCTCGCGCACTCGCCCGCCGCCCAC
>DATIVK010000012.1:0-2015 GCA_035465955.1 Anaeromyxobacteraceae bacterium
AGCTGGTGGTCAAGCGGATCCTGCCCACGCGGGCCAAGGACGCCGGCTTCATCCGGATGCTCGTCAACGAGGCCAAGCTCACGGTCCAGCTGACGCACAACAACATCGCGCAGATCTACGAGTGCGGCATCATCGACGGCACGTACTTCATCTCGATGGAGCTGGTGAACGGCGTCTCGATGAAGGACGTCATGACCGGCATGCAGCGCGCCGGGCAGTCGCTCAGCCCCGAGGAGTCGATCTTCCTCATCCTGCAGCTCCTGCAGGGGCTCGACTACGCGCACAAGAAGACCGACGCCACCGGCGCGCCGCTCCACATCGTCCACTGCGACGTCTCCCCCGACAACGCCCTCGTCTCGTTCGCGGGGGAGGTGAAGCTGCTCGACTTCGGCATCGCGCGCGCCGCGACCGGCCTCTCCAACTACAAGGAGGGGATGCTGATGGGGAAGCTCGGGTACGTGGCGCCCGAGCAGGCCTCCCTGGAGCAGTCCTGGGATCACCGGGTCGACATCTTCGCCGCCGGCATCCTGCTCTACGAGCTGCTCACGAAGCAGAAGCCCTTCCCCCGCGCCACCGACGTCGAGTCGCTCGTCGCCTCGCGCAAGGCGAAGGTCGTCCCCGCCACCACGGTCGACCCGCGCCTCCCGCGGGACATCGACGCGATCCTGGCGAAGGCGCTCGCGTACGACCCGGAGAAGCGCTACCCGGACGCCCGGAGCTTCTGCGAGGCGCTCGTCGACGTCCTCTTCCCGACGCCGCACTCCCAGATCCAGGACCTGCTCGGGCGCCAGATGCAGGCGGTCTTCACCGACAAGATCCAGAAGATGCGGGCCGCGCGGGGACACGACCCGCTCGTGATGAAGGTCCTCTCCAACATCGCGGCGCAGCAGGCGGCCACGCAGTACGAGCAGCTCTCCGGCGGCCCGGCCCTCACGCCGCGCCCCGCCCCCCCGCCCGCCGGGCCCATCTTCGACGCGCCCGAGCCTCGCCAGGGCGCCCGGATGGCCCACGCCCCCCGCCAGCGCGCGGTCGTCCGCCGGGGGCCCAGCCTCCTGGCGGCCGCGCTGATCGGGCTCGTCTTCGCCGTCGGCGGCGCGATCGGGCTCCACTTCGGCGAGATCCGGCTGCGCCCCGGCATCGTGCTCGTGACCTCGGAGCCGCCGGGCATCCCGGTGACGCTCGACGGGAACCCGACCGGGCTCGTGACGCCCGCCGCGCTCGAAGGGATCCAGCTCTTCCGCCCGCACGTCCTCCAGGTCGGCGAGCAGGGGATGCGGACGGCGAGCGAGACGCTCCAGCCGCGCTGGGGGGAGATGGTCCGGCGCGTCCACGTCCGGGTGCAGTCGGCCATGGGGGCGCTCGTCATCGAGAGCGATCCGCCCGGCGCGGCCCTGCAGCTCGACGATCGGCCGGTCGGCGTGACGCCCGTGACGGTGTCCGGCGTGAAGCTCGACCAGCCGCACCGGCTCGACCTCGCGCTCCCCGGCTACGAGCTCGACCAGTTCGTCGTCCTGCCCGAGAAGGACGGCACGCGGTTCAACCGCAGGCTGCAGGCCAAGGGCGCGAAGCGCTGACCGGGGCGGCCACGATGAAGCTCGTCATCGAGGACTCCTCCGGCACCCGCTCGACGGTGACCTTCACCGGCGACGAGATCACCGTCGGCCGGGCCGCCGAGGGGAACAGCGTGCGGCTCTCCGAGCGGAACGTCTCGCGCCGCCACGCCCGCTTCGTGCGCCAGGGCAGCGCGGTCGCGGTCGAGGACCTCGGGAGCCTCGTCGGCACCCGCGTCAACGGCGAGCGGATCCAGGCGCGGCGGAAGCTGCGCGCCGGCGACGTGGTGGAGATCGGCGACTTCGACGTCGCCGTGCTGGACGACGCCGTCCCGGGCGAGGAGAAGGCGCCGCCGCCGCTGCCGGCGCCGGCGGTCACGCCCAGCCGCGCCCAGGACGCGGCGGCGAAGCCGGCGGGGCTCGAGCCGGCCCCCCGCACGACCCAGCGCCCGCCGGTCGTGCGCA
>DATIVK010000013.1:0-17911 GCA_035465955.1 Anaeromyxobacteraceae bacterium
GTCCACGTCCCGCACCTCGACAAGGTCCTGCACGCCGGGGCGTACGGCGTGCTCGCGGCGCTGGCCGCGCGCGGCCTCCTCGCCCTGGGCTGGACGGCCCGCCGCACGCTCGGGATCGCCCTCGTCGCCGCCAGCCTCTACGGCGTCACCGACGAGCTCCACCAGGCCTTCGTCCCGGGGCGCGACGCCGACCCGCTCGACTGGGCGGCCGACACGGCGGGCGCGGTGGCCGGGGCGGCGCTGGTCGTCGGCTTGCCGCGCCGCAGGGCGCGGGCTAGCATCCGCGGCTGAAATGCCGATCATCCGTCCATTCGGTGGCCGGGCGCCCGTCGTCCCCGCCAGCGCCTTCGTCGCGAAGGGGGCCGTCGTCGTCGGCGACGTCGAGCTCGGGGAGCACTCCTCGATCTGGTTCGGCTGCGTGCTCCGCGGCGACGTGAACCAGATCCGGATCGGCGCGCGGACCAACGTCCAGGACCTGACCACCCTCCACGTCACGAGCCGGACCCACCCGACCGTCGTCGGCGACGAGGTGACCATCGGCCACCGCGTCGTGCTGCACGGGTGCACCATCAAGGAGCGCTGCCTCGTCGGGATCGGCTCGGTCGTGCTGGATGGCGCGGTGGTCGGGCCGGAGGCGGTGATCGGCGCGGGGGCCCTCGTCCCCCCGGGGATGGTCGTGCCGCCCCGGACGCTCGTGATGGGGTCGCCGGCGAAGGTGAAGCGCGACCTCTCTCCCGCCGAGATCGAGGCCCTCCAGCGGTCGGCGGAGAACTACGTGGAGTACGCGGCGCGCTACGTCGCGGAGGGGTGGACGAGCCGATGAAGAACGTCGAGGTCCTCCAGCGCTGCCCGCTCTTCAAGGACTTCACCGAGGTCGGCCTCCGGATCTTCGCCGAGATCGGCGTCCCCAAGGTCGTGCCGGCCGGGAGCCCGCTCTTCGTGGAGAACATGGTGGGCGAGGCGCTCTTCATCGTGAAGTCGGGCGCCGTGCGCGTCACGCAGCGCGGCGCGTCGGGGGATCGCGAGCTGGCGATCCTGGGCCCCGGCGAGGCCCTCGGCGGGCTGGCGATGCTCGCCAAGGGGGTCCGGCTCGTCTCGGCCGTCGCGGTGACGCCGCTCGAGGTGCTGGAGATCACCCACCGTGACTACTTCAGGAAGATCCCGGAGAAGCCGCAGGCCTGCCTGAAGCTGGCGCTCGCCATCGCGGCGGATCTCGCGGCGAGGGCGGCCGACAGCCGCGAGGCGCTGCGCGAAGTGCACGCGAAGAAGACGGCCGGGTGATGCTGGAGCGCCTCGTCGAGCTGCTGGCGGGCCACGGGCTCCACGCCGGCTACGCCGCCGTCTTCACGGTCCTCCTCCTCTGCGGCTTCGGCCTCCCGATGCCCGAGGACGTGGTGCTCGCCACGGGCGGCGTCCTCGCCTGGCTCGCCCGCGGCCGGCCGGTCCACTCCTTCGCCGCGATGCTCCGCGACCCGGGGCTCCTCACGATGATCGTGGTCGGGCTCGCCGGGATCGTCGTCGGCGACTCGGTCATCTTCCTCGCCGGGCGCAGGTTCGGCCACCGCGTCGCCGACTTCCGGCCGCTCCGGCGGATCATCACCCCCGCCAAGCTGGAGCGGGTGGAGAAGGAGCTCCGGCGGCGGGGGAACGTGCTCGTGCTGCTGGCGCGCTTCCTCCCCGGCCTGCGGACCCCCACCTTCTTCGTCGTGGGGCACGCGCGCCTCCCGTACTGGGAGTTCTTCCTCTTCGACGGGGCCGCGGCGCTCGTGTCGGCGCCGCTCTGGGTCTGCCTCGGCTTCTGGTTCGGCTCGGACATCCAGGCGGCCGCGCGGGAGGCGAGCAAGTTCTCCCACTACATCCTCGCGGCGGCGGCGGCGGCGACCGTGTTCTTCGTCGTCCGCTGGCGGCGCCAGCGGGCCCGCGAGCTGGCGGCGGCGGCCGCCGCCGTGAAGGCGGCCACGGAGAACCCGTAGCCGGCCGGGCGCGCGGCTCAGCCCTCGCGCCGCCCGAAGAGCCGGCCCCAGAACCCGGCCCCGCGGCGCGCCACCGGCACGTCGGTGACGGCTCGGACCTTGCCCGTCCTGAGGTTCGGCCCGGCGTCCGGCGCGCTCTCCTCGAGGCGGCGCTGGACGTCCGAGGGGCGCTCGCGCGTGTCGAGCACGGTCCGCACCTGACGGCCGGTGGAGAGCTCGCGCGCCGTGACGGTGAGGAGGCACTCGGCGCCCAGCTCGAAGGTGACCGAGATCTTCACCATGCCGCGCGGCCCCGCGGGGAGCCCGGCGAGCTTCACCGTCCCGAGGAGCTCGCACTCGCTCGCCCGCGGGCTCTCCCCCTGCACCACGACCAGCTCGAACTCCGTCTGGCCGTCGCGCGTCGTGGAGAGGCCGTACTGCCTCCGCGCGGGGAGGGGGGTGTTGCGCTCGAGGATCTTCTTCACGCTCCCGCCCGGCAGGCCGACGGCGATGCTCATGGGAAGCACGTCGATGAGCACCAGCCCCTCGGAGTTGCCGAGCGAGTGGGCGAGGAGGGCGGCGCCGATCGCCACCGCCTCGTCGGGGTGGACGGCGCGGGACGCCTGCCGGCCGAAGAAGGCCTCGACCTTCTGGCGGACGAGCGGCATGCGCGACTGGCCGCCCACGAGCAGGACCTCGGAGACGTCGGCCGGCGCCAGCCCCTTGGCGGCGAGGACCTCGCGGCACACCTCGAGGCTCCTGTCGACGAGCGGCTCGACCAGCCTCGCCACGTCGTCGCGCGTCAGCGTGACGTCGAGGGTGACCGGCTTGCCGTCCTTCATCGCGAGGAAGGGGAGCTGGACGGGGAACTCGGAGCGCTCGGAGAGGGCGCACTTGGCCCGCTCGGCGGCGTCCACGAGCCGTGACAGCGCGACCCGGTCGCCGTCGAAGGGGGCGCCGACCTGCTCCTGGTAGAGCTGGAGGAGCCGCTCCACGATCCGGTTGTCGAAGTCGACGCCGCCGAGGAAGGTGTCGCCGCCCGTCGAGACCACCTCGTAGACGTTGTCGTTCAGCTCGAGGATCGACGCGTCGAAGGTGCCGCCGCCGAGGTCGTAGACCAGGACCCGCTGGTTGACGTGGCGCCCGTAGGCGAAGGCGAGGGCGGCCGCCGTCGGCTCGTTCAGGATCCGCTCCACCTGGAGGCCGGCGAGCCCGCCCGCGTTCCGCACCGCCGCGCGCTGCCGCTCGTTGTAGTACGCGGGGACCGTGATGACGGCGCGGTTGACCTCCTCGCCGAGGTGGTTCTGCGCGACCTCCTTCACCTCGCGCAGGATGAGCGCCGACACCTGCTCCAGCGTCAGGACCTCGTTCGAGAGGCGCACCGCGGCGGTCCCATCCTCGGCCGAGGTGATCTCGTAGGGGAAGCGCGTCGCCAGATCCTGCACGACCTCGGAGTCGTAGGGGCGGCCGACGAGCCGCTTCCCGCCGAAGACCGTCTGCCGGGGGTTCGTGAGCGCCTGCCCCCTGGCGTTGTGCCCCACCACGAGCCGGTGGCGGGTGTTGAGCGCCACGATGGACGGGACGGTGGCGTGCCCTTCGCGGGAGGGGATGACGTACGGCTTGCCGTCCTTCACGATCGCCGCGCAGGAGTTGGTGGTGCCGAGGTCGATCCCGATCACCAGCCGGGAGGGCCTCGTCACCTTCACGGGCTCCGCGGGCAGGCCGACGTCGAGGCGCGGCGTGGCGGCCTGGAGCTGCTCCACCCGGAGGGCCGACGAGAGGTCGGCCTGCGCGGGGGGCGGGGAGGACGACGGCGGCGTCGCCGCGATCAGCGGCGTGAGCGTCGGGGCGGGCGCCAGCGTCGGGATCGCCGGGATCTGCGGCGGGGGCGCGCGCGTCGGGGTCGGGACCCGCTCCAGGCGCGGCGCGACCGGCGCGGGGCGCGCGACGCCGGGGGCGGCGCCGCGGCGCTCCATGACGCGCTCGATGATCGCGCGCGACGCCTCGTCGAGATCGTTGAACTGCACGCCCATGCCGGGCGCGATCGGCGGGTTCGAGTGGAGATCCTCGGCCCGCGACCAGAGGACGGTCCCGAGCCCCTTCACCACGGTCTCGCCGCTCGCGAGCTTCAGCTCGAACGCGACCTGCGTGCCCGGGGGGCGCGGGGAGCGGGTGCGGATGAAGACGCCGCCGCGGGAGAGGTTGGTCGCGAACCGGTCGACGAACTCGTCGACCGACCCGTACGAGAGGCGGACCAGGAGCCCAACGGGGGTCCTGTCGCCGCCGCGCTTGTCGCCGGAGTCGGTCAAGGTCGGTCCATTATCGGGGTCCGGTCGCCCTGCGCAAGCGCAAGAAACGCGCGTTTGCCAGGTGCGGCGGGACTTTACCCGGCCCCGCTTGACCGGGGCCATGGGGGCCGACTATACGTCCGCATGCTCAACCGAGATGACCTCCGTCTCGCGCTGACCTTCGACGACGTCCTCCTCCTTCCGGGCGAGTCCGATGTCGTCCCGAAGCAGGTCGAGACCAGCACGCGGCTCACCCGTAACATCCAGCTCAACGTCCCCATCGTCTCGGCGGCGATGGACACCGTCACCGAGTCGGGCATGGCGATCGCCATGGCCCAGCACGGTGGCCTCGGCTTCATCCACAAGAACATGACCGTGGAGGAGCAGGCCGCGCAGGTGGTGCGGGTCAAGAAGTACGAGTCCGCGGTGGTGGCGGACCCCGTCACCATCGACCCCGACGCGCCGCTCTACGCGGCCGTCGAGTTGATGAAGGAGAACGGGATCAGCGGCATCCCGGTCACCGAGCGGGGGAGGCTGGTCGGCATCCTCACCAACCGCGACCTCCGCTTCGAGAAGAACCTCTCGCAGACCGTCGCGCAGGTGATGACGAAGAAGCTCGTCACCGCGCGCGAAGGGGTGACCATCGAGGAGGCGAAGGATCTCCTCCACCGGCACCGGATCGAGAAGCTGCTGGTGGTGAACGAGGCGATGGAGCTCAAGGGGCTCATCACCATCAAGGACATCGAGAAGATCCAGCGCCACCCGAACGCGGCCAAGGACAAGCTCGGCCGGCTCCTCTGCGGCGCCGCCGTCGGCGTCGGCGCGGACCGCGAGGCGCGCATCGCGGCGCTCCTCAAGGCCGGCGCGGACGTGATCGCCATCGACACCGCCCACGGCCACTCGCGGGGCGTCCTCGACGCCGTCCGCTCGACCAAGGCCAACTTCAAGGGGGTCGAGCTGGTGGCCGGCAACGTGGCCACCGCCGAGGCCGCCGACGCCCTCTGCAAGGCGGGGGTGGACGCGGTGAAGGTCGGCATCGGCCCGGGCTCCATCTGCACCACCCGCGTCGTCGCCGGCGTCGGCGTCCCGCAGATCACCGCGGTCGACGAGTGCGCCCGCGCGGCGGAGAAGCACGGCGTCCCGGTCATCTCCGACGGCGGCGTCAAGTACTCGGGCGACATGGTCAAGGCCCTCGCCGCGGGGGCGTCGAGCGTGATGATCGGCTCGATGCTCGCCGGCACCGAGGAGGCGCCCGGCGACGTCATCCTGTACCAGGGGCGCAGCTACAAGAGCTACCGGGGCATGGGCTCCATCGGCGCGATGAAGCAGGGGTCGAAGGACCGCTACTTCCAGGCCGACGTCTCGGACGCCGAGAAGCTCGTCCCCGAGGGGATCGAGGGGCGGGTGCCGTACAAGGGCCCCGTCGGGATGGTGCTCTACCAGCTGGTCGGCGGCCTGCGCAGCGGCATGGGCTACGTCGGCAGCCGCACCATCGCCGAGCTCCGGTCGAAGGCCAGGTTCGTGCAGATCTCGGCCTCGGGCCTGCGCGAGAGCCACGTCCACGACGTGATCATCACGCAGGAAGCGCCGAACTACCGCATCGACTCCTGAGCGGAGCTCGGTCCCGCTCTCTCGCGGGGGAGCGCACCAACCACGATTCCTCATCCCCTCTCCCCCACCGGGGGAGCGGGTCAGGGTGAGGGGGCAGTCGTTCATGGACATCCACGGCGAGAAGATCCTCGTCCTCGACTTCGGGTCGCAGTACACGCAGCTCATCGCCCGCCGCCTGCGCGAGCTGGGCGTCTACTGCGAGATCCACCCGTGCACGATGAAGGGAGACGCGATCCGCGCGTACGGCGCGCGCGGCGTCGTCCTCTCCGGCGGCCCCGCGAGCGTGCTGGCGGAGGGGAGCCCCCGCGTCGACCGGATCGTGTTCGAGCTGGGCGTGCCGGTCCTCGGGATCTGCTACGGCCTGCAGCTCTTCGCCCACGAGCTGGGCGGCAAGGTGGACCAGGCCGCCCACCGCGAGTACGGCCCGGCCACGATCGCCGTGAAGCACGGCTCCGCCCTCTTCGCCGGCCTCCCCGACGCGCTCGACGTCTGGATGAGCCACGGCGACCGCGTCGAGGCGCTCCCGGCCGGCTTCGCCCCGATCGCGACGACGCCGAGCGCGCCGTTCGCGGCGGTCGAGGACCGGCAGCGCCGCTTCTTCGGCGTCCAGTTCCACCCCGAGGTGGTCCACACGCCGCAGGGCAAGGACCTCCTCTGGAACTTCGCGCACCACGTCTGCGGCTGCGCCGGCACCTGGTCGATGCGCGCCTACGTCGACGTCGCGATCGAGCAGATCCGTGCCCAGGTGAAGGACGGCCAGGTGATCTGCGCCCTGTCCGGCGGCGTGGACTCGGCAGTCGCGGCGCTCCTCGTCCACCGGGCGATCGGCGACCGGCTCCACTGCATCTTCGTGGACAACGGCGTGCTCCGCGCCGGCGAGCGGACGGCGGTCGAGGAGGTCTTCGGCCAGATGTTCCACCTGCCGCTCGTGACGGTCGACGCCTCGCGCCGCTTCCTCGACAAGCTGGCCGGCGTCACCGACCCGGAGCGCAAGCGGAAGATCATCGGCCACGAGTTCATCGAGGTCTTCGACGGCGAGGTCGAGCGGCTCGCGAAGACCGGCGAGCGGGCGAAGTTCCTCGTCCAGGGGACGCTCTACCCCGACGTGATCGAGTCGGTCTCGTTCAAGGGGCCGTCGGCCGTCATCAAGAGCCACCACAACGTCGGCGGCCTCCCCGAGAAGATGAAGCTCTCCCTCGTGGAGCCGCTGCGCGAGCTCTTCAAGGACGAGGTCCGGCGGCTCGGGATCGAGCTGGGGCTCCCCCCGCAGATCGTCCAGCGGCAGCCGTTCCCCGGCCCCGGCCTGGCGATCCGTGTCCTCGGCGAGGTCACCGGCGAGCGGCTCGAGGTGCTGCGCAAGGCCGACGTGATCGTGCAGGAGGAGATCCGCAAGGCCGACCTCTACGAGAAGCTCTGGCAGTCCTTCGCCGTCCTCCTGCCGGTCCGCTCCGTCGGCGTCATGGGCGACGAGCGGACCTACGAGTCGACCTGCGCGATCCGGGCCATCGAGTCCACGGACGGCATGACGGGCGACTGGGCGCGGCTCCCCTACGACCTGCTCGCCCGGATGTCCTCGCGCATCATCAACGAGGTCAGGGGCATCAATAGGGTGGTGTACGACATTTCCTCCAAGCCCCCTGCCACCATCGAGTGGGAGTAGCGATTCGAGGTTTGCCCCACGGTGGAGGGAGCGTACAATCGGCGCCCACTGGAGGTCGTACCGAATGGACCGTCGGGTTTCGATCCGCGCCGCTGCCGCCCTGACCCTGCTCGCGGCAGGCGCCTGTCAGGACTACAACTTCAACCCCGTCGGGCACTGCCTGATCCAGCCCGGGAGCCAGAGGGTCACGCTCTCCGACGTCTCGTCGGCCGACGTGCTCTTCGTCGTGGACGACTCGGGGTCGATGGAGGGCGAGCAGACCAACCTCGCCTCGCAGTTCCCCGCGTTCCTCAACGTCCTGAAGACCGCCAACGCCGAGCGCGTGAAGACCGGCGTCGCGCCGATCGACTTCCACATCGGGATCACGACCACCTCGGTCTTCCGGAACGCGCCTCCGGGGCTCGCCGGCGCCTCGACGTGCAGCAACAGCTGCCAGGGGACCGGCGGCGCGCTGACATGTTGTCTCGCCTCCACCGGCACGCCCCAGCCACCCCAGTGCCGCGCCGACTCCGACTGCGCCACCGGCTTCAAGTGCAAGCCGTACGATGACGGCGTCGCGGGGACCACCCCGGCGACCGAGTGCGCGGCGGCCAAGATCGTGGGCGGGAAGGGCTGCTTCGCGAGCGCCGACTGCACGCCGCAGCGGATCCCTTGCAGCGTGGTGGACGCCCAGTGCGGCAACCTCCAGAAGTTCTACTCCACGCTCGACACCACGGTGGCGCCCCCGGTCGAGACCTGGCCCTCCACGGCGCAGTGCAAGCCGGGGTACGCGGACAACCTCTTCTCCTCCGCGGACGAGTACCCGATCGGCCGGTTCGTCACCGCGGCCGCCGGCAACACGGTCCTCAGCTTCGACAAGGGGCTCTTCTGCACCTGGGACGCTGCGCAGGGGAAGTGCACCGACGCCGACCTCACCAACCCGGCGATCAACACGACTGAGCTCGATCGGCTCAGCGCCGCCTTCAGCACCAACATCGCGGTCGGCACCTGCGGCTCGGGCCAGGAGCAGGGGCTCGTCGCGGCGAAGCTGGCGGTCGATCGCGTGAATGCCGGGACGCAGAGCGCCGGCTACGTCCCGGGCTCCTTCCTCCACGACAAGTCGAAGCTGGCGATCGTCTGGGTGACCGACGAGGACGACTGCTCCTCTCCGATGAGCGCCGCCGACGGCGTGGTCTTCACCTACACGCCGCCCGCGCCGCCCGCCCCCGAGTCCGACGGCTGCAAGGACGACGCGGCGCTGCCGGCCGGGTCGCAGCGCGAGACGGCCATCGCGTCCTTCGCGGACTACTTCACCTCCCTCGGGCGGCCGGTCGCCGCCGGCTTCATCACCTCGGCCCCGAGCGGGTGCCAGGACCAGAGCTGCACGGCCAGCATCTGCTGCGACACCGCCTGCACGGGCAACGCGTCCATCTGCTCCAACGCCGTCTGCGGCGGCCAGGGCGTCCCCAACCGCTACGTCGGCTTCGCCGGTGCCCTGCGCACGCGCGGCGTGGACGTGGTGGCCGCCTCCATCTGCGACGCGTTCGGGCCGTCGCTCGGCCGGATCGCCGAGATCGTCAAGACGCCGCCGGGGCTCAAGCTGCCGACGACGCCGGCCGCCGGCCAGGTGACGGTCCTGCGGATCACGCGCTCCGACGGGAGCACCCGCAAGTCGTGCGTCGGTCCCGCGCCGGCCGGCATGACGACGGCGGCGGCTGCTGCGGCCGGGTACGACTGGTGGTTCACGCCGACGGCCGACCCGGCCGATCCCGCTGCGGTCTCCGTGAACGTGTACATCAATCACTCGAGCGGCCGCTGCGAGGCCGGGCCGGGCGAGACCTACTCGGCCGACTACATCGGTCAGCTGCCGCCCGGCGGCTGCTCCGACGCGGAGGGCGGCCCCGCGCCGTCCTGCAAGAAGGCGCTCGGGGGTGAGGAGACCGACTGGGAGTGCGTGGGCTTCACGGGCACGGTCGGCACCCTCAACGGCACCGGCACCTGCACCTGCGTCACCAGGAAGTGACCGCCGCGATGCGACGCGCACTCCTCACCGTCCTCCTGGTCGGCGCGGCCGCCTCCCTGTCCGCGTGCGACCGGGTGCCGGCAGGGGCGGTGACGGAGTGCAACGTGTCGCTCGCGCCGACGGTGCAGACCGACGTCCTCTTCGTCATCGATGACTCGGACTCGATGGGCGAGGAGCAGGCCAATCTCCAGGCCAACCTCGGCAGCTTCGTCTCGGCACTCAAGTCCTCGCCAGTGGCGCAGGACTTTCACGTGGGGGTGACGACGACGTCGGTGGCCAACTTCACCAGCACGGCCGACCTCACCGGGCAGGCAGGGGCGCTCATCTCGAACGTGCCTGCCGGCTCTCCGGCGGTTCTGGACGGGGCCTCTCCGTCCTTCGTGAGCGACTTCCGGGCGCGCGTGAGTGTGGGCACCGGCGGTTCCGGGAAGGAGCAGCCCTTCCGCGCGATGGAGCGGGCGCTGAGCAACCCGCTGCTGAGCGGAGCCAACGCCGGCCTCCTCCGTCCCGGGGCACGGCTGGCGGTGGTCTTCCTCTCGGACGAGGACGACTGCTCCGACTCATTCGATCCGCCGCGGATCACCGACCCCGCCACTGGGAACAAGCAGTGCCACAACGATTCGGGCGACGGGGTGGACTACAAGAAGGACATCATCGACCCCGTCTCCGACTACGCGGCTTTCCTGAAGGGCGCCGTCGGCGGAGAGGTGCGCGACCTGGTCCTGGCGGCGATCGTCGGCGTGGACCCCGACGCGAAGGCGCCCACTTGTGGCTTCGCGGCCAGCGACCCCAACAGTTGGTGCTGCGGCAGCCCGCAAGACGGCGTCTGCGCGCCCGGCCCCGCCAGCAGGAGCGTCACGGTCACGGGCGGCCTATCGGGCGCCACGTGGTGCGTCGGCGGCGCCGGCAACACCTGCGTCTCCCAGTGTGCGACCGCCTTCGACAAGGCTGACCGGTTCACGTCCCTGTTGTCGAACTTCCCGGCGGAGCGGACCCTCACCGCAGCCATCTGCGACGCCAGTTTCGCCGACACGCTCTCCCAGATCGGCTGCATGCTGACGCCGCAGGACATCCCGCTGCAGCAGACGCCGGCCGACGGCCGGCTTCTCGTCGTCACGCTCCAGTCGGGCGCTGCGACGATCCCGTGCAAGCTCGAGCTTGCGGGAAGCGGCCGGGAGGCGGACCCGGACGTGGGAGTCGTCTACACGGCGCCCCAGGGCGGCCAGCCCGCGATGCTCCACTTCCAGAACGCCTGCCAGCTGACCTGCGGCCAGAAGATCGACATCAACCTGGTCTGCGCCGGCTGAAGCCTCCTCCGCCCCGCGTCACGAACGACCCCCCCGAGAGGGGCGGACGGAGTGGGGTGCGCTCTGCCGCGCCAAGTAGCAGACTTGGAGCAGGCGCGCTCTCCGGGAGGTGACGTCATGCAGGCAGCATCCGAGCTCCTGAAGGGACCCCCTCCAGCCAAGAGCCTCATCGCCCTGTTCGAGGCGACCGCGGCGAGGCGAGGTGACGCCCCCGCCATCCGGCACAAGCGCGGGGGCGCCTGGGTCGACGTCTCCTGGGCCGAGGTGGCGCGGCGGGCGCGCGACGTCTCCGACGGGCTCGCGGCGCTGGGGCTGCAGCCGGGCGACCGCGTGGCGATCATCGGCGAGACGCAGATCGAGTGGATCCTCGCCGACATGGGGATCCTCGGCGCCGGGGGCGTGACCGTCACGATCTACCAGTCCAACACCGCCGACGAGTGCGCCTTCATCCTGGGAGACTCGGGCGCGCGCTGGGTCTTCTGTGACACGGCGCTCCAGGCCGCCAAGGTCCAGGAGGTCCGCGGGCGGCTCCCGGGGCTCCAGGGGATCATCTGCGCGGCGGGCGGGTCGGCCGACGGGTTCCAGCGCTCGCTGGGCGAGGTCGAGCGGCTCGGCGCGGAGTGGCGGACGGGAAACCCGGGGGCTCACGCCGCCAGGGTGGGCGCGATCGGGCTCGAGGACGCCGCGAGCGTCATCTACACCTCGGGCACCACCGGGAACCCGAAGGGCGTCGTCCTGACGCACAGGGCGTGGGTCTACGAGGCGCAGGCGGTCGAGCAGATCCAGCTGGTCCTCGGCGAGGACGTGATCCTGCTCTTCCTGCCGATGGCCCACTCCTTCGCCAAGGTGGTCGAGGCCGTCTGGATCTCCACGGGGTCGGTGCTCGCGTTCGTCGAGTCGCTCGACAGGATCGCCGACAACGCCGGAGAGGTCCGCCCGACGGTGATGCCGGCCGTCCCCCGGATCTTCGAGAAGGCTTACAACACCATCGTCTCCAAGGGGATGGGGGAGCACGGGATCAAGGGGGCGCTCTTCCGGATGTCCATGGAGGGGTTCGACGCCTGGGTCACGGCGCGGGCGCACGGCCGCAAGGCGGGCGGGTTCGGCCTGCTCGTCGCGCGCAAGCTGGTCTTCCCGAAGGTGGCGGCGACGGTGAAGGCGCGCTTCGGCGGCCGGCTGCGGCTCTGCATCTCCGGCGCCGCGCCGCTCTCGACCCGGATCGCGCACTTCTTCGACGCCGTCGGGCTCGTGATCCTCGAGGGCTACGGGCTCACCGAGACGGCCGCCGGGACCATCGTGAACCGGCCGGGGCAGAACCGGATCGGCACTGTCGGCCAGCCGATCCCGGGCACGGAGGTCCGGATCGCCGACGACGGGGAGATCTTCATCAAGGGCGGCGGCGTGATGAAGGAGTACTACCGGAACCCGGCCGCCACGGCCGAGGTCCTGCAGGACGGCTGGCTGGCGACCGGCGACATCGGCGAGATCGACGAGGCCGGCTGCGTCCGGATCACCGACCGCAAGAAG
Organism: Anaeromyxobacteraceae bacterium; assembly: GCA_035465955.1. GTDB lineage: Bacteria > Myxococcota > Myxococcia > Myxococcales > Anaeromyxobacteraceae > DATIVK01. The sequence continues at coordinate 12,348 of DATIVK010000013.1, forward strand.
GACATCATCGTCACGGCCGGCGGGAAGAACGTCGCCCCCCAGAACCTCGAGAACGAGCTGAAGGCCGATCCGCTCGTGTCGCAGGTGGTCGTCCACGGCGATCGGCGGAAGTTCCTCTCCGCGCTCGTCACGCTCAACCCGGAGCACGTCGAGAAGTGGGCCGCCCAGAACGGGGTGACCGTCCCCCCGGATCGGCTCCACGAGGACCCGCGCGTGCGCGAGCGGATCCAGCGGTCGATCGACGCGCTCAACGCGCACCAGGCCAGCTACTCGACCATCAAGCGGTTCGCCATCCTCCCGCGCGAGCTGACGCAGGAGGCGGGGGAGATCACCCCGACGCTCAAGGTGAAGCGGAAGGTGGTGTCGGAGCGCTACCGGGAGATCCTCGACGCCTTCTACGCCGAGTGAAAACCATCGCTCGCGCCGGGGCCGGGGACGTGCTTTCATTGGGGGGCGATGCAGGTCGAGCTGCTGAAGATCCTGGTCGTCGAGGACGACGAGGACAACCGCGAGCTCCTGGCGGAGCTCCTCCGGCTGGAGGGGCACCTCGTGGAGGCCGCGGCCGACGCGGAGCGCGCGTTGGAGCTGGCGGCGCGCGAGCCGTTCGACGTCGTCGTCGCCGACGTGGGGCTCCCGCGGATGGACGGCATCGCGCTCGCGCGGGAGCTGCGGCGGTCCGCGCCCCGCGTGGCCGTGGTCGCCGTGAGCGGCTACGGGGACGGGGCGGAGCTGGCCGACGCCTGCGGGCGCGACGTGGACGCCGTCGTGGTGAAGCCCGCCGATCCCGCGCGCCTGATGGCGGCGCTCGCCGCGGCGGTCCGGGCGCGCCGCGCGGGGCGCGGGGCGCCTTGACACCGGGCGCGGCCGCTCCATAACGTGCCGCGCCGTCCCGTCCGGACCGGAGGAACGATGACCGTCGCCAGTCTCAGGGAGCTCTTCGAGGAGCGCATCCCCCACAAGATCCAGAAGCACCCCGACGTCGCCGCCAAGATCAACGCGATCTACCAGTTCGACGTCGCCGGGCCCGGGGGCGGGAGCTGGTTCGTGGATCTCCAGACCCCCGGCGGCCGGGTCGGCGCGGGCACCTCGCCCGACGCCGGGTGCACCATCGCCATGAAGGAGGCCGACCTCCTCGCGATGGTGAACGGCAAGCTGAGCCCGTCGATGGCCTTCATGACCGGGAAGATCAAGATCAAGGGCGACTACGGGCTCGCCATGAAGCTGCAGCAGGTCCTCTAGCACCCCATCGGGCGGGTGAGGTTCCCTTGACGGGGAATCCCCCGCTCGACAGGTTGGTTCTCAGGCCGATGCGCGCGTTCCTCGCAGCCGCCCTCTCGCTCTACGTCGCCCTGGCGGCCCTGGCGCCGCACGTCCACGTGGCGACCGGCGGGCAGGATGAGTGCGCCGTCTGCCTGGCGAGCGGCCGGGGCGCCGCGCCCGCGAGCGTCGAGGCGCCAGTGGTCGCGCCGCCGGAGTACGCCGGCGAGGAGCCGCTCCCGCCCGCCGTGATGGCCCCCGTCGTGGGGGCCCCGCTCGGAGCCGTCCCCGGCCAGTCGCCCCCTGTCGCCTGACGGCAGCCGTAGCGTCCCGTCGTTGGCGTCAAACAGGCGTGGCGCGCCCAGGCGGCGCGCCAGGGGTCGTTCACATGCATCGATGGTTCGTCGCGGGCGCGCTCGCGGCCGCCTCCATCGTCCCGGCAACCGCCGTGGGCGAGGAGCCGGCGCAGGACGTTCGCACGAAGGGGCAGGAGCAGGAGCGGAGGCAGCTCGAGGAGCAGATCGCGAAGGAGCTGGGGCAGGGGGCCGCCGCCACGGCGCCCGAGCCGGCGGCGGCGTCCGCGCAACCCGCGGCCCAGGCCGGCACCGGGGGGCTGGGGCCGCTCGCCCGGCTCGTGCTGCTGCCGGACATCTCGGCCATCGGGAGCTTCGCCGGCGTCTATGACTCCTGGGACGCGGGGCGCCTCTCGCCGCGCAGCGGCCCGACGGGCCCGGCCGGGAAGCCGGCCTTCCTCTTCCAGGAGCTGGAGCTGGGGCTCCAGTCGGTCGTCGATCCCTACGTGCGGGCCGACGTCTTCGTCTCCTTCGGTCGCGACGGCTCGGCGTCGGTGGAGGAGGCCTACGCGACGACGCTCGGTCTCCCGGCGGGGCTGCAGCTCCGCGCCGGCACCTTCTTCACGCCGATCGGGCGCGTCAACTCCACGCACCCGCACACCTGGGACTTCCTCGACGCGCCGCTCGCGCACGACCGGATCGTGAGCGGGGACAAGCTCGCGGGGCCCGGCGTCGACGCGAGCTGGCTGGCGCCGCTGCCCTGGTTCGCCGAGGTCCACCTCGTGGCGCAGTCGACCGCGCCGTTCGAGGGGGATCCGGAGCGGCTCACCGGCACGGCGCGCGTCTCGCAGCTCTTCGCGCTCTCCGACGCGGCGACGGCCGGCGTCGGCCTCACCGCCACGCGCCGCGACGAGGGGACGGGCGCCTTCCGCGACGTCGCCGCCGTCGATCTCTTCGCGAAGTACCGCCCCCCCGCCGGCCGCGCCTACCTCACCCTGCAGGGCGAGCTCTACGCGCGCCGCTTCCGCGGCGCCGGCCCGGCCGACACGGGCGACGGCTGGGGCGCGTACGCGCAGCTCTTCTGGAGGCAGGGCGCGTGGCTCGGCTACGGCGTGCGCTGGGATCGGGCGCCCGCCGCCGACCCTCTCGCCCCTGCGTCGCTGGCGGGCGGCGTGGAGCGGCGCTGGAGCGCCGTGGGGGACTGGTTCGCCACCGAGTTCCAGCGGCTCGGGCTGCAGATCGGCTGGGACCGGCGGCCCGACGGCGCGGACGGATGGGAGGCGCTCCTCCACTACGAGTTCATCATCGGCGCGCACGGCGCCCACCCCTTCTAGATGGAGACGCCCATGCGCCACCTCTTCGCAGTCCTCCTCCTCGCGGCCGTCGCGCCGTCCCCTGCTCGCGCCGCGCTGCACGTCGTCACCACCACCGAGGGGCTCGCGGCCCTCGCGCGGGAGGTCGCGGGCGACGGCGCGTCGGTCGAGAGCCTCTCGCGCGGGACGCAGGACCCGCACTTCGTCGACGCCAACCCCATCCTCGCGCTCAAGCTGCGCGGGGCCGATCTCCTCGTGGACGTCGGGCTCGACCTCGAGATCGGCTGGCTCCCTCCGCTCGTGACGCAGTCCCGCAACGCGCGGATCCAGCCGGGTGGGCCCGGCCGGCTCACCGCCGCCTCCGCGGTGACGGTGCTCGACGTGCCGACCGGCCCCGTGGATCGGAGCGTCGGCGACCTGCACCCGGCCGGGAATCCGCACTTCCTCGCCGATCCGCGCCGGGCGGTCCGCGTGGCGGGCGCCATCGCGGAGCGGCTCGCCGCGCTCGATCCGGGCGGCGCGGCCGCCTACCGGGGGCGGGCGGCGGCGTTCGCGAAGCGGATGGACGCCGCCCTCGCCCGCTGGGGTGCGGCCCTGGCGCCGTTGAAGGGGAGGGCGGTCTTCACCCACCACCGGACGCTCGTCTACTTCCTCGACTGGGCCGGCCTGCGCAGCGACGGCGAGATGGAGCCGCGCCCCGGGACGCCGCCGCCGCCCGCGCACCTCGCCGACCTCGTGCAGCGGGCGAAGCGCGACGGGGTGAGGGCCTGCCTCGTCGAGGGCTACTACGATCCGCGGTCCGACGCGCTGGTGGCGCGCCTGTCGGGGGCGAAGCTGGTCGTCCTCCCCGGCGACGTGGGCGGAGATCCGGCGGCGAGCGGGTACGAGCGGTGGATCGACCTGCTGGTCGGGCGGGTCGCGGAGGCGCTCCGATGAGCGCGGCCGTACCGCTCGTGGCGCTCGAGGACGCGGCGATCGGCTACGGGCGCAGGCCGATCCTCTCCGGAGTCTCGCTGACCGTCTCTCCTCGGGACTTCATCGCGCTCGTGGGGCCGAACGGCGGCGGGAAGACGACCCTGCTGAGGACGCTGCTCGGCAACCTCCCGCCCCTCGCCGGGCGGCGGAGCGCGCCCCGGGCGCTCCGGATCGGCTACGTCCCGCAGCGCGATCTCCTCGACTCCATCTGGCCCTTCTCGGCGTTCGACGTGGCGCTGATGGGGAGGGCGGCCCACCTGCCGGTCGGCCGGTGGCCCCGCGCCGAGGATCGGGAGGCCGTCCACGGTGCCCTCGAGCGGGTCGGGATGGCGGACGTCGCGCGGCGACGCTACGGCGACCTGTCGGGCGGCCAGCGGCAGCGGGTGCTCATCGCGCGGGCCCTCGCGGGCGATCCCGAGCTGCTCGCGCTCGACGAGCCGACCAACGGCATGGACCCCGCCGCGGAGCTGTCGACGATGGAGGTGATCGACGCCCTCCAGGGCGCGAACGGGCTCGCGGTCGTGCTGGTCTCCCACCGGCTGGAGTCGGTGGCCGCCCACGCGCGGACGCTCGCGTTCGTGGACCGGGACCGCGCGCTGTTCCGGGTCGGGCCGCTGGCGCAGATGCTCCGTCCCGACGCGCTGGCGGCGCTCTTCGGCAGGCCGGTGAGCCTCGGGCCGGTGACGGCGGCGGGAGGCCGGCCGTGAGCGCGCTCCAGGGGTTCCTCGCGGCGCGCGAGATCTGGCAGGTGCCGCTCGCGGCCTCGGTCGTGGCCGGCGCGCTCCTGGGCGCGCTCGGGGTCTACGTGGTGCTGCGCCGGACGGTCTTCGTGTCGGCGGCGCTGACGCAGCTCGGCACGCTCGGGATGGTGGTGGCGCTCCTCGTGGAGGAGCGGGTGCACATCGAGACGGAGCACGCGAGCGAGCAGCTCGCGGTGGCGGTCGCCTTCTCCATCGCCGGCGCGCTCATCCTCGGCGCGTGGCGCTCCCGGCGGCTGCCGGCGGAGGCCTCGGTCGGCGCGGGGTGGGTGGTGGCGAGCGCCCTGGTGGTGCTCGGCACGAGCCGGCTCGTCCACGCGGCGCACGACCTGTCGGGGATGGTCTTCGGGAACGCGGTGGCGGTGAGCGGCGTCGAGCTGGCGGTGCTCGCGGCGGTCCTCGTGGTGACCGCCCTCGTCCACGGGCTCTTCGAGAAGGAGCTGGCCTTCTCGTCCTTCGACCCGGAGACGGCGCGCGCGCTGGGGGTCCGGGTGGGGCTCTGGGACACGGTCCTCTTCGCCAGCGTGGGCGTCGCCATCCCGCCCGCGGCGCGGGCGCTCGGCGCGCTGCCCGTCTTCGCGCTCCTGACGCTCCCGGCCGCCGGCGCCCTGCTGACGGGAGCCCGCCTGCGCGCCTCCATCGCCCTCGCGGGCGCGGTGGGCGTCCTGGCGGCCGGAGGCGGCTACCTCGTCTCCTGGTTCGCGGAGACGCCGACGGGGGCGACGATGGTGGTCACCGCGGCCCTGTTCGTGCTCCCGGGCGTCGTCGTGAGGGCGTTGCGGCGCTGAGGAACGCGGCGAGATCCCGGGCCGAGCGAGAAATCGCGAAAGGGGCTTGACCCCCGGGGCCGATGAAAGTAGAAACGCGCCTCACTTCGACTTCTTCAGTTGCCGCGGGGTGGAGCAGCCAGGTAGCTCGTCGGGCTCATAACCCGAAGGTCCCAGGTTCAAATCCTGGCCCCGCAACCA
>DATIVK010000014.1:0-13373 GCA_035465955.1 Anaeromyxobacteraceae bacterium
CGGGGGGACGCGCGAGCGGAGGAGGAGGCGCCGGGGCCGGCGCGGCGGTGACGTCCGGCGGGAGGGACGTGAGGGGGGAGTCGAGCGACGCCTCGAGCGAGACGAGCCACCGCGGGTGTCCCTTCTTGCGGGCGTCCAGGCTCCGCTTGACGACGACGACGGAGCTGAGGTCGGCCGGACGGACCCCGAGCTTCTCGGCGGCGCTCCGCAGCAGCACCTCCTCCGGATCGCCGGGGTGCAGCGCGAGGTTCGCGACTCGATAACGCTGCGGAATCCCGGTCATTTCGTTCGGGCTCCCGCCAAGGGCGTCCCGCGAAGGCCGCTTCGCGGTTTCCCCGGCCGATACCACCGGGTGCGAAGCTCGCTATGCAGCTCGATGTGAGTCACAGACGGACACCGTTCATCCAAGCGATTGAAATAACAGGAATCATCGTCCTTCGACCCGGTTGGCCCGCCCGTTGCTCTTCAGCCGGGGCGAGCAGCGCTGCAGCGGCACCTTTCGCCGGCAAGCGCATCGCGAGGACAAGCCAAATGGTACCTGCTTCTCTCGACACCAGGGGCACGCAGATTCTCGCCAAGTCGCTTTTCAAGGAACTGCGTGGTTCGGGTTACACCCCGAACCAGATCCTGAGCCTGTCTACGGAGCTCATCGATCTCGTGACCCAGGACATCAAGGACCGTCCCAAGCCGACCGACGAGGCGGCGAAGGTGACCGCGGCCGTCGCATAGCGTCGCGGCCTCACATCGTGGGCGAACCGGGAACGGCGTCGAGAAATCGGCGCCGTTCCTCGTGTTTTTGGCGATGGGGCCACCCCTCCGCGACCGTTGACGGATGACTTTCGGGGAAGTAGGGTGTGCGCCCTTTTCCACCCCAACCCCCTTGGAGGGACAGTCGAATGGCACGCATTGCGATCAATGGTTTCGGGCGAATCGGGCGTTGCGTCCTGCGTGCGGCCATCGAGCGTGGGGAGAAGGATCTCGAGTTCGTCTCGATCAACGACCTCACCGACACGAAGACGCTCGCGCACCTGCTCAAGTACGACAGCGTCCACGGCAAGCTCGACGCCGAGGTGAAGGCGACCGAGAAGGGGATCGTCGTCAACGGCAAGGAGATCCAGATCACGGCGGTGAAGAGCCCCGCCGAGCTCCCCCACGCCGCCAACAAGGTCGACCTCGTGCTCGAGTGCACGGGCCTCTTCACGGCCCGGGAGAAGGCCGAGGGTCACCTCACGGCCGGCGCGCCGCGGGTCCTCATCTCGGCGCCCGCCACCAACCCCGACCTCACGGTCGCGTTCGGCATCAACCACCAGAACATCGACAAGTCGAAGCACAAGATCATCTCGAACGCCTCCTGCACGACCAACTGCCTCACTCCGGTCGCGAAGGTCCTCCTCGAGACGTTCGGCATCAAGCGCGGCCTGATGACGACGGTCCACTCCTACACGAACGACCAGAACCTCCTCGACCTGCCGCACAAGGACCTGCGCCGCGCCCGCGCCGCCGCCCTGTCGATGATCCCGTCGACGACCGGCGCCGCGAAGGCGGTGGCCGAGGTCATCCCGGCGCTCAAGGGGAAGCTGAACGGCACCTCCGTCCGCGTCCCGACGCCGAACGTCTCCCTCGTCGACCTGACCGTCGAGCTCGAGAAGGAGGCGTCGAAGGACGAGATCAACGCCGCCTTCAAGGCGGCGGCGAACGGCGCGCTCAAGGGCGTCCTCGAGTACTCCGAGGAGCCGACCGTCTCGATCGACTACAACGGCAACCCCCACAGCTCGATCTTCGACGCGACCAACACGATGGTGATGGGCGACAAGAGCTCGTTCGTGAAGGTCTTCGCCTGGTACGACAACGAGTGGGGCTTCTCGAACCGCATGGTGGACGTGGCGAAGCTCCTCGTGGGCTAGGGCGGGCGGCCATGGCCCTCAAGACGATCGACCAGCTCGACCTCGCCGGGAAGCGGGTCTTCATCCGCGTCGACTTCAACGTCCCGCTCGACGAGGCGGGGCGGGTGACCGACGACGCGCGCATCCGCGCGGCGCTGCCGACCATCCAGTTCGCCATCAAGGCGCACGCCCGGATCATCCTGGCGTCGCACCTCGGGCGCCCGAAGGGGAAGCCCGAGGACCGGAAGAAGCTCACCCTCGAGCCGGCCGCGGTGCGGCTCTCCGAGCTCCTCGGGCAGGACGTCATCCTCGCCGACGACTGCGTCGGCGACGGCGTCCGCAAGCTGGCGAAGGAGCTCAAGGAGGGGCAGGTCCTGCTCCTCGAGAACCTCCGGTTCCACCCGGAGGAGGAGAAGAACGAGGAGGGCTTCTGCCGCGAGCTGGCGTCGCTCTGCGACGTCTGGATCAACGACGCGTTCGGCACCGCCCACCGCGCCCACGCGTCGACCGCCGGCATGGCCCAGTTCGTCAAGGAGAAGGCGGCGGGCTTCCTGATCGTCAAGGAGGTCGAGTACCTCGGCAAGGCGCTCGGCAGCCCGAAGCGGCCGTTCGTCGCGCTCGTGGGCGGCGCCAAGGTCTCCGACAAGATCAAGGTGCTCGAGAACCTTATGGCGAAGGCCGACGCGGTGCTGATCGGCGGCGCCATGGCCTACACCTTCCTCAAGGCGCAGGAGGTGGCCGTCGGCAAGAGCCTCGTCGAGGAGGACAAGCTCGACCTCGCCCGGCAGATCCTGGAGCGGGCGAAGGTGAAGGGCGTCGACCTGCTCCTCCCCGTCGATCACGTCTGCGGGGCGGAGCCCAAGGAGACGGCGAAGCGCGAGGTGGTGCCGGGGAAGGCGATCCCGGAGGGGCTCATGGGGCTCGACATCGGCCCGCAGACGCTCGACCGGTACCGGCAGCGCGTGCTCGATGCCGGCACCGTCTTCTGGAACGGACCGATGGGGCTCTTCGAGCAGAAGCCGTGGGCCGAGGGGACGTTCGGCATCGCGAAGGCGATGGCGCAGTCCAAGGCCGTCACGGTGGTCGGCGGCGGGGACAGCGCCGCCGCGGTCGAGGAGGCGGGGCTGGTCGACAAGATGAAGCACGTCTCCACCGGCGGCGGCGCGAGCCTCGAGTTCATCGAGGGGCGCGAGCTCCCCGGCGTCAAGGCCTGCGAGGAGTGACCGTGGCTCGCAAGAAGTTCGTCTGTGGAAATTGGAAGATGCACCGGACGGTGGCGGAGGCCGTGGCCCTCGCCCGCGAAGTGCGCGACGCAGTGGGGAGCTCCCCGGTGCAGGTGGCGATCGCGCCGCCGTTCACCGCGCTCCACGCCGTGAAGCAGGTCCTCGCGGGCGGTCCGGTGGAGCTCTCGGCGCAGGACGTCCACTGGGAACCCCAGGGCGCCTTCACCGGCGAGGTCTCCGCGCCGATGCTGGCGGAGGTCGGCTGCCGTCACGTGATCATCGGCCACTCCGAGCGGCGCCAGTTCTTCGGCGAGACCGACGAGTCGGTGCGCAAGAAGACGGGCGCGGTCCTCGGGGCGGGGATGCTCCCCATCGTCTGCGTCGGCGAGACGCTGGCGGAGCGCGAGGCCGGCCGGACGCTGGAGGTCGTCGGGCGGCAGGTCCGCGGCGGGCTCGCCGGCTTCGGCGAGGCGCTGGCCGCCGTGACGGTGGCCTACGAGCCGGTCTGGGCCATCGGCACCGGCAAGACCGCCACCTCCGCGCAGGCGCAGGAGGTCCACGCGGCCATCCGGGCGATCCTCCGGGAGCTCTGTGGAGGGTTGGCGGAGGGCATCCGGATCCAGTACGGTGGCTCCGTCAAGCCCGACAACGCCGCCGAGCTCCTGGCCCAGCCGGACGTCGACGGCGCCCTCGTCGGAGGGGCGAGCCTCAAGGCGGCGGACTTCGCTGCCATCGTGAAAGGTGCAACGCGGTGACCACGTTCATCACCATCATCCACGTCGTCGTCTCGGTCTTCCTCATCCTCGTGATCCTCCTCCAGGCGGGGAAGGGCGGGGGGATGGGCGGCGCCTTCGGCGGGGCCGGCTCGCAGACCGTCTTCGGCGGCCGCGGCGCGACGACGTTCCTCGGGAAGCTCACGTCGGGGGCGGCGATCATCTTCATGATCACCTCCGTGGCCCTGTCGCACGTGGCGTCCCGCGGTTCCTCGGTGGTCCGCCGCGAAGCCACGCCCGCGCAGGCGCCCGCCGGCACCACGGCCCCGGCGCAGGTCCCCGTGGCCCCTCCGGCCGCCCCAGCCCCCGGGGCGCCGTCTCACGGCACGACGCCGGCGAAGTAGCAGCCGACCGCACAGACGCGGGGAGAGCGAGGGCGCTGGCGGCGACGCTGGCGCCCTCTTCGCGTCCGGAGCTGGCGGCGTGTCTTAGAAGCCCCCGCCCGAAGGGAAGCCCCCGCCCGAAGGTGATCCGCGAGGAAGAGTGACAGGAAGCAGGCGGTAGACGCGACGAGGGCGATCGAGAAGCCCGCATTGGACCGAATGAACGCGCCGAACCTCCAGATCACGACACCGAGCGGCAGCCGAGAGGCGGCAAGGCCGACCTTCGGACATGCTTGGTCGAGCGGAAGATCCGCGGGGCGGGCGTTCGGGTGGGTGGGGGGTGTTCCGACGCGGTCGCTAGCCGCAGCCGGCGCAGTGCGCGGCATGCAGGACGCGCATTTGCCAGGTTCCATGAGGGAAGAGGACGTCGCGCATGCCGGAGCGCCAGGCGTCGAGCGCTTGCCGGTACGCCCAGCCGAACTCCTTGAGCCGCTGGAGCGCCTCGATCCGCTTCCACTTGCTCCGGCAGGCGGGGGCTGAGGACTCGGCGCGGCTCGCCGGGGGCAGGACGGGCGAAGAAGCTCTGGGCGAGGACTCGGGTGACGCCCATGAAGGACCGCCCTTCGCGGGCGAGGTTGGCCGCTGCGGAGGCCTCGGCGACACGCAAGGCCTCGAGCCCTGCTCTACGAAGGTGGGGTGCGGACGGTGGTCCGCGCGATGGGTCTCTCGGGCGGGGACCTCGGCGGGGACCTCGGGACCTCCTCAGGCCCCGCCGGCCGGGACGGGAGGCGCTGTCGTCGGAGATGGTGCTCGGGACCGGCGCGGTCCGGGCGATCCGGGCGAGCCACAGGGCCGCCACGGCCACGGCGAGCGCCTGCTCCTCGGGCACGGCGGACGATCACGACGACCTGGCCTTCGGCGTGGCCCCGTAGTCGCGACGCACGTCGCCAGATCCCGAAAGCAGAAGGGGATCGGACCTGGTGGCCCGATCCCCTTCGTTTCTCCAGAGTGCCCAGGGCGAGATTCGAACTCGCACGCCTTACGGCGCCACCCCCTCAAGATGGTGTGTCTACCAGTTCCACCACCTGGGCGTTCAAAGAGGGTCGCTTTCTAGCAAAGGCCCGCCCGGGCCGCAAGGGTGTCTGCGAACGAAAGCGCGATTTGTTTCGTGCCCCTCCTCGCGGTATCAGGGTCGGCCATGTCCCTCTCCGACAGGAGCGCGCTCGTCATCGGGACGGGCGGTCTGGGCGGACCGGCCCTCTACACCCTCGCGGCGGCGGGGCTGGGGCGCATCGTCCTCATGGACGCGGACGTCGTCGAGACGAGCAACCTCAACCGCCAGCCCTTCTTCCGGGAGGCGGACCTCGGCGCCCGGAAGGCGGTGGTCGCCGCCGAGCGGCTTCGGCTCCTCGCGCCGACCGCGCGGATCGAGGCGATCGACGCCCGCTTCGACGCCGGCAACGCCCCGGAGCTCGTCCGCGCCGTCGACGTCGTGGTCGACGGCTCCGACAACTTCGCGACCCGGTTCCTCGCCAACGACACCGCCGTCGCCGCCGGCAAGCCGCTCGTCCACGGGGGCATCCTGCGGACCTCGGCGCAGCTCCTCACGGTCGTCCCGGGCCCGGCTGGCTGCCTGCGCTGCCTCTTCGAGGAGCCGCCCCCGCACGAGGCCTTGCCCACCAACGCCGAGGCGGGGGTGCTCGGGGCCCTGGCCGGCTTCGCCGGCGCGCTCATGGCGGCGGAGGCGGTGCGGCTCCTCACCGGGGAGCGGGGCGCCTACGTCGGCAGGCTGCTGGCGTTCGAGGCCTGCTCCGGCCGTTCGAGGCTGGTGATGGTCCGCCGGCGCGAGGGCTGCCCCGCCTGCGCCGCGAGGCCGGCGCCGGCCGCCTGAGGAGGTGAACGTGACGCTCGACGCCGATCGCATCGCCCGCTTCTCGCGGCAGCTCGTCATCCCGGCCGTGGGCGAGGCGGGCCAGGAGCGGCTCGCCGCGGCCCGCGTCCGCGTCGTGGGTGCGTCGGGGACGGCCGCCCCCGGGATCCTCTACCTCGTGCTCGCGGGCGTCGGCACCGTCTGGATCGACGACCCGGAGCAGGTCACCCCGGCCGACGAGGGGCAGTGGCTCTTCCCGCCGACCGTCGTGGGCGAGCCGCGGGCGGCGACGGCCGCGGCGGACCTCCAGGAGCGTTCCCGCTTCGTCCACGTCGCGCCGCTGCCCCCGGAGGGTGCGGCGACGGCGGCCCTCGTCTTCGCGCCGTCTGCGGCCCAGTCGGTCGCCGCCGCGGAGCGCGCCCGGCGAGAGGGGATCCCTCACGTCGTGGTCGATCCCGACGGGGAGGGGGGAGGGGTGGTGTCGGTCCCGACCGGCGCTCCCTGCTACTCCTGCGCCCGCTCCGTCGTGAGCGCCAGGCGACCGCCGACCGCGGCGGGGGCGGCCCTGGCGGCCCTGGCCGCGGAGGAGCTCATCCTGCTCCTCGCGGCCCCCGGTCCGACGGCTGGGCGCCGGATCGACCTCACCCGAGGGGTACCCACCATGCGGGCGACCGTCCGGCTCGCCGGCTGCGCCTGCGGGGCCGAAATCGCCCGATAGCTGGCGGGGCATTTGACCCACGGCGCAATCCCGTATTTGGGTCGCTGGGGCGGCAATTTGGCATGCGGCCGGTCCGTGGATATAATCGCGAGCAATTTCGCGGTCATCTCGACGGCGACGGCGGGGCGCGGCTCGGGGAGCGTCCCGGCTCGGAGGGTACATGGATACGCAGTCGACCGGGTTCGTGATCTGGCTGACGGGCATGCAGCGCGCCGGGAAGAGCACGCTCGCGAAGCTCGTCGCGAACCGGCTCAGCGCTTCCGGACGTGCCGCGGAGCTTCTGGACGAGGATGGCGACGCCAAGGCCCTCCTCGAGGGGCTGACGGACTCGCGGGAGGACCACGCCCGAGTCGTCCGCCGCCTCGGCTTCGTGGCGAAGGCCGTGTCCCGCTCGGGCGGGGTCGCCGTCTGCGCCGCCCTCTCGCCGTGGCGCGACGTCCGCGACCAGCTGCGCAAGGAGGCCCGGAGGTTCGCCGAGGTCTTCGTGGACTGCTCCATGGAGAAGCTGATGGAGCGCGATCCGCAGGGGACCTACAAGCGCGCCCTGGCCGGCGAAGCGAAGAACGTGCCCGGCGTGGACATCCCGTACGAGCCGCCGCAGCGCGCGGAGATCACCGTCCGGACGGACCAGGACTCGGTCGAGCAGTGCGTCCTGAAGATCTTCCAGGGGCTGGTGGACGCGAAGCTCATCGGCCCCGCGGAGTTCGGCCGCCTCACGGGCGGGCAGCGGCCCCGGCGCGGCAAGCCGGCAAAGGCGAAGGCGGCCCGCGCGAAGGCTGGCAAGAAGGGCGCTGCCAGGCCGAAGAAGCGGAAGTAGGGCGTCGCGCCAGATGGTCCGCACGCGCTTTCCGGGGGATCCGGCCGTGATCGCTCGCGCCCTGGCCTGCACGGTCTGGTTCCTGCCGGCGCTCGCGGGCGCGCTGGAGCCGCGCTTCGACCACCGAGACCAGCAGGGCCCGACCGCCGAGGCGCTCTGGATCAAGGACGTCATCTGGACCGGCTCGCGCTCGATGAGCGCGCAGCGCGCCGCCGTCCGCGCCGCATGGGGGTTCGACCCCACGGGTGACGGGAACGAGCTCTCCTTCGGGTCGACCTTCACGGTCGTCGAGGGGGCGAGCACCGGGACCGACCGGGTGAAGGTCTCGCTCGATGCCCGCTATCGGGCCGTCGTGGGCACGGAAGAGCTGAAGACGATCCTCGACGTCGGTCTATGGGGCTCGCTCACCGAGCGCGTGGCCGTCGGGCCGCTGATCGGGCTCGGCTTCATGTACGATTTCAATAGGAACTTCGGATTGTTGACGACGGGATTCCTGGCTGGCGGGGCAGGGAACAGCCGGATCGTCTCCTTCGGCGGAGGGGTGGGGCTCCAGTTCCGCTACGAATAGGGGAACCTTTTTTTTGCCAGATGGCTATCGGGTGGTAGCGTGTAGGTGTTCATCCTTCAACGCACACAGGAGATCACATGAGCGCCTACCTCGATGCCACCCAGCCCACCTCCTCCGTGACCCGCCTCGAGCCCATGCTCGTTCGCCTCCCTCCTCAGCTGGCCACGGAGCTCCGGAACCTCGCCAAGAAGACCCGCGTCCGGCAGTCGGACTACCTCCGGGAGGCGGTTGCCGACCTGCTCGCCAAGTACGGCGCCCTGCCGATGCTCGACGAGGAGAGCGCAAATTGATCTCGGCCCTTCGGGCCCAGGCGGGAGCGGCGCCGGTTCGCCCGGAGCCGCTCCGCCTCCCGTCGGCGGGGCGCGCGGGCGCATCCGGCAGGGGGCTCAGGCCGCTCGCCCGGATCAGGCTGGTCCGGGTCGCGGTTCCGGCGCCCATGCCCCCGACGGGTACTCCACTGCCGCGAGCGTGAGCCCCCAGCCTGGAGCGCGCACGCCGGCGTAGCGGGAGGGGTGCTCCAGGATGCCGGTGACGCTGCCGGTCGGTGAGACGCCGAGCCCCACTGAGACGACCGTTCCGACGAGGTTCCGTACCATGGCGCGGAGGAAGCCGGTCCCTTCGAGCACGAACGCGATGACCGGCTCGGACTCCGCGACGAGGATCTCTGCACGGAGCAGCTCGCGCACCGTCTCCCGCTGAGCGCCCGGACGCGCGAACCCCGCGAAGTCGTGGCGACCGAGCGCCTCCGAGAGGGCGTGACGCATCGCCGCGATGTCGAGAGAAGGGACGCCGAGCCCGGGGAAGGCCCTGGGGTCGGGGAGCGACCAGGCATAGGGCGATAGCCCCTCGGGCGCCGGCAGCCCGACGAGATAGACGTAGCGACGCGAGGTCGCGCTGGCGCGCGCGTGGAACGACGCCGCGACGGCCCGCGCGTCGAGGCAGAGGATCCCCGCCGGGAGCCTTCCGTTGAGCTCTCGGCGAAGGATGTCGGGATCGATGTCGCTCCGTGTGGCGAAGCTGACCACCTGTGCGAGCGCGTGCACCCCCGCGTCGGTCCGCGCTGCGACGGCGAGCCCCGCCTCGATCCCCAGGGAGCGGAGGGCGGTCTGTAGCGCCTCCTGCACCGTCGGAAGGCCGGCCTGGCGCTGGAATCCTCTGAACGGGCCGCCCTCGTAGGCGAGTCGGATGGCGTAGCGGCGTTTACGCATGTCTGCTAGCGTGACCATACCTCGACGGCACGCGCCGCGTGCCCCTACGCGCCCGAGAACCCGCACCCCATGCACATCGACGATCCCGCTCTCGAGAGTGGAGAGTGGCTCTTCAAGAAGACCGGCAAGGTCTTTGGTCCCATCCCTTCGGCCCGCCTCGCCCAGATGCTCTACAAGGGCGAGCTGGACGCCGAGACGCCCGTCTCACAGGGCGACGGCACGTGGCAGACCGTCGCCGACGTCCCGATCTTCATGGTCCACGCCAGGAAGGCCCAGGCCGCCCTGCGCGTCGAGCGCGAGGTGACCGGCGCGCGGCTCCTGCGCCAGAGGAAGCACCGCAGGGGGCTCGTGGCCCTGCTCGTCGTGCTCGTGGGGGCGATGGGCGGCGGCGGCTATGCCGCCTGGTACTTCGCCGCGAAGTCCGCCCAGCGCAACCCGCTGCTCGAGGACTTCGGGAGCGGCATCCGGATCTCGGTCGCGGCGACGGTCGGCGCGGGTCACCGCGCCGACGACGAGATCGCCGTCGACATCGAGCAGGTGGACGACGGGCGCGGCGCCGGGAGGCGCGGCGGGGCGGGCGTCGCAGGGGCGACCGGCGGCGGCCGTGGCACGGCTGACGGCGGCGATCTGGTCGCCGCCCAGTACGATCCGGCCCGGATCCAGGCGGTGGTCGCGCGCGAGCAGCGGACGCTCGCCGAGTGTTTCAAGGAGGAGGCGCGGCGCTCGCCCGACTTCTCCGGGGACATCCCGCTCGAGTTCGCCGTGGGCAACGACGGCCGCGTCGCGCAGCTCTGGATCGACGTGCCGCGGTTCAAGAGCGGTCCGCTCAAGGACTGCCTCGTCCGCAAGCTCGCGGCGTGGCGGTTCGACGCCTTCCCCGGGCAGCGCCCCACCGTGGCGCTCAGCTTCGGGATCGGTCGATGACCTCGTCGGCCGCGCGGCTCTCGAGCCACATCGAGGAGCTGCCGGAGGGCTCCCCGCGCCGGCGGATCCTGGAGGCGGCCCGGCGGTACAAGGCCTCCTGGGTCGACCTGGCCCGGCTGCTCGTCCAGGTGAAGCGAGACGAGGCCTGGCGGGAGTGGGGCCACGCGAGCTTCGACCGGTACTGCACGGCCGAGCTCTTCATCCGCAAGCAGACCGCGGAGAAGCTGCTGGCGAGCTTCGGCTTCCTCGAGCGGCACGAGCCGGCGCTCGCGAAGCCGCGGGGTGAGCCGCGAGCTCCCCCCTTCGAGGTGATCGAGGTCCTCTCCCGCGCCGAGGCCTCCGGGCGGCTCTCCGAGTCGGGCTGGCAGGAGCTGCGCGAGGAGGTCCTCGAGCAGTCCCCGACTCCCGCCGTGGTCAACCGGAGGCTCACCGAGAAGTTCGGCAAGCCTCCGGCGCCACCCACGCCCCCTCGGGGAGAGCGCCTGGAGCGGCTCGCGGCCGCCGCGGGGCGGCTCGCCGACGCATGCCGGGCCGAGCGGGCCGTTCCCCCCGCCGTCGCGGAGCGCGCGGCGTCGCTGGCGGAGGCGCTCGGGGAGCTGGCCGGAGGGGAAGGCTGACCCGAGGGCCCGCGCGGCGCGGCTCGCACCGCCCCGACGTTGGCCGAGCGGCGCCTTCGGACGGCGCTACATTGCATGGTAGAGTCGGCCGGGGAGGTCCCGCGTGAGCCGGAAAGAACACACCCACGGAAATCTCCAATGCTCCTTCTGTGGCAAGGGTCAGCGCGACGTCCGCAAGCTGATCGCCGGCCCCACCGTCTACATCTGTGACGAGTGCATCCGGCTCTGCAACGACATCATCGCGGACGAGGTCGAGCGGCAGGACGCCCGGCCGCCGGTCTCGCTGCCGACCCCGGCGGAGATCAAGTCGTTCCTCGACGAGTACGTGGTCGGGCAGGACGCGGCCAAGAAGGTCCTCTCGGTCGCCGTCTACAACCACTACAAGCGCGTCTACTCGCGCAAGCCGGTCCGCCCGGCGCGCAGCGGGCACGGCCGCGCCCCGGGGAGCCCGGACGACGTCGAGCTGCAGAAGTCCAACATCCTGCTCATCGGGCCGACCGGCTCGGGCAAGACGCTCCTCGCGCAGTCGCTCGCCCGCCTGCTCAACGTCCCGTTCACGATCGCCGACGCGACGACGCTCACCGAGGCGGGCTACGTCGGCGAGGACGTCGAGAACATCATCCAGAACCTCCTGCACAACGCCGACTACGACGTGGAGAAGGCGTCGCGGGTGATCGTCTACATCGACGAGATCGACAAGGTGGCGCGCAAGGGCGACTCGCCCTCGCCCACGCGCGACGTCGGCGGCGAGGGGGTGCAGCAGGCGCTCCTCAAGATCGTCGAGGGGACGCGGGCGAACGTCACGCCGCGCGGCGGCAAGAAGTACAACCAGCAGGAGTACATCCAGGTCGACACCTCGAACATCCTGTTCGTCTGCGGTGGCGCGTTCTGCGGCCTGGAGCAGGTGATCCGGCGGCGCGTCGGGGTGAAGGGGCTGGGCTTCGGGGCGAACCTCTCGCGCAAGGAGGAGGGGACCCTCGGCGAGATCCTCGCGCAGGTGGAGCCCGAGGACCTCACGAGGTTCGGGATGATCCCGGAGTTCGTCGGGCGCATGCCCATCGTCGCGACCCTCTCCGATCTCACCGAGGGGGACCTCGTCACCATCCTCACGCAGCCGAAGAACGCGCTGGTGAAGCAGTACCAGAAGCTCTTCGAGCTCGAGCACGTGAAGCTGTCGTTCACGCCCGACGCCCTCCGCGCCGCGGCGACGGAGGCCATGCGCCGGAAGTCCGGCGCGCGCGGGCTGAGGGCCATCCTCGAGCAGGCGATGCTCGACATCATGTACGACGTCCCCTTCCGCGAAGGGGTGAAGGAGTGCGTGATCACCGAAGGGGTGATCCGCGGGCGCGAGTCGCCGATCCTCTCCTTCGAGAAGGAGAAGAAGCTGGCGTGATCCCCACCTGGGGTGGCGGGTAGCGGACGCAACACCGTGTGACGCCCGGCGCACGGGTCTCCTCTCTTCAAGTGTTCGAAGATGCTGCCGATTCGGGTGGCACCGCCATTGCTATCCTCGATGGGGTGGAGGCTGCCATGTTCCGCACGCGTCTCACGGTGCTCACCGCAGTGCTCGCGCTCGCAGCGATCCCCGCGATCGCGAGGGCCGACGACTGGGATGACGACGATCAGGGCTACCCGCGCGAGGGTTCCTCCTGGCGGGTGAACGGCGAGGTCTCGGTCGATCTCGCGGGCGCCACGCCCGCGGTCACCCCCGAGGCGTTCCGGACGTCGCTGGGCGCCTACGGCGACTGGTACGCCTCTCCCCGCTATGGCGACGTCTGGCGTCCGCGGGTCGCGATCGGTTGGCGCCCCTACTACTACGGCGAGTGGCTCTGGACGGACGAGGGCTGGTACTGGGATTCCTCGGAGCCGTTCGCCTGGGCGGTGTACCACTACGGCCGCTGGCTCTATGACCCGTCGTGGGGCTGGGTCTGGGTGCCGGGCTACGAGTGGGCGCCGGCCTGGGTGACCTGGCGCTTCGCGGACGACGTGGTCGGCTGGTCGCCGCTCGCGCCTGGCGTCTCGGTCTTCGTGACGAGTTACCCGTTCGTCGACTTCTGGTGGACCTTCGTCCCGACCGTCCGCTTCGTCGGCGTGCCCGTCTACACCGTCGCCTACGCGCCTCGCGAGACCCGTCACTGGTACGGCGCCACCCGCCCTGCGCCGCCGCGCACCGCTCCCTCGGTCCGGGACGGCAGGGGCGCACCCTCCCCGGCGTGGGGCGGCCCCCCGCGGCCGTTGATCGAGACCCGGATCGGTCGCGCGATCGTCCCGGAGCGCCGCCTCCCCGCGGCGGGGCCGGTCGGGCGGACCGAGCACGAGCGCGGGCGGCCCATGACGGCACCGCCCCGCGGCGAGCGGGAGCGGCCGACGTTCGCTCCTCCGCGCGGGGAGCCGGAGCGGCCCACCTTCGCGCCGCCGCAGCGGATGGCGCCGCCGGACCGCCGCGACC
>DATIVK010000015.1:0-7442 GCA_035465955.1 Anaeromyxobacteraceae bacterium
CAAGGCGACCTCCGTCGAAAAAGGAACGGAGGAGCTAACATCGCGGAAACCTTGGCGTCAAGGAAGAGCGGGCGCGCGATCGTCGCGCCCGCTCCCGGCGGGTGTGAAGGGCGCGACGGGGCCCTTCGAAGCGCTGGAACCCCGCCGATTTTTCTGTTACTTCGCGGGGCCTATGTCCCGAATCTACAAGTCGCTCCCGCCCAAGGGCACCGCCGTCGGCATCGCGTTCTCCGGCGGCCTCGACACCCGCTGCGCCGTCGCCTGGATGTCCGAACAGGGCATGGCGGTCCACGCGTACACCGCCGACCTGGCGCAGCCGGACGAAGCCAACCCGGCCGACAT
Source organism: Anaeromyxobacteraceae bacterium (assembly GCA_035465955.1). Lineage (GTDB taxonomy): Bacteria > Myxococcota > Myxococcia > Myxococcales > Anaeromyxobacteraceae > DATIVK01. The sequence continues at coordinate 343 of DATIVK010000015.1, forward strand.
CCCGCCGGTCGCGCTGCAGCACGGCGCCGTCAAGGCGAAGCTGATCGACTGCCGCGAAGCGATGGTCCGCGAGGGGATCCTCGCGATCCAGAGCGGCGCGTTCCACCTGCGCTCGGGCGGCAAGGCCTACTTCAACACGACGCCGCTCGGCCGCGCCGTGACGACGACGGCGATCGTCCGCGCGATGCGCGAGGACGGCGTCCACGTCTTCGGCGACGGCTCGACGCACAAGGGGAACGACATCCAGCGGTTCTACCGCTACGGGATCCTCGTCGACCCCCAGCTCAAGATCTACAAGCCGTGGCTCGATCAGGCCTTCGTCTCCGCCTTCGGCGGGCGCAAGGAGATGAGCGAGTACCTCGAGCGCCGGAAGCTCCCCTACAAGATGGGGACCGAGAAGGCCTACTCGACCGACGCCAACGTGCTCGGCGCCACGCACGAGGCGAAGGACCTCGAGCGGCTCGACTCCTCCATGCGGATCGTCAACCCGATCATGGGGGTCGCGCACTGGAAGCCCGAGGTCCAGGTCAAGGCCGAGGAGGTCACGGTCACCTGGGAGAACGGCCAGCCGGTCGAGCTGAACGGCCAGCGCTTCCCATCGCCCTACGCGCTCTTCATCGAGGCCAACAAGATCGGCGGTCGCCACGGCCTCGGCATGAGCGACCAGATCGAGAACCGGGTCATCGACGCCAAGAGCCGCGGCATCTACGAGGCGCCGGGCATGGCGCTGCTCAACCTCTCGTACGAGCGGCTCCTCTGGGCGATCCACAACGAGAACACGATGGAGCTCTACTTCAACCTCGGGCGCCGGCTCGGCCGGCTGCTCTACGAGGGGAAGTGGTACGACCCGGAGGCGCTCCTGCTCCGCGACGCGCTCACGCGCTGGATCGCGACGGCGGTCAGCGGCAAGGTCACGGTCGAGCTGCGCCGCGGCGACGACTGGACGGTCCTCGACACCAAGGCCGTCTACATGAGCTACGCGCCGGAGAAGCTCTCGATGGAGCGCGTCGAGGACCCGGCCTTCACGCCCGAGGATCGGATCGGCGCGCTGGAGATGCAGAACCTCAACGTCGGCGACAACCGCGACCTCCTCCTGCACCACCTCGACTCGCTCCGCCGCCTCGGCGCCGGCCCCGGCGGCCCGAGCCTCGCCGCGCTGCTCGGCGCGAAGGAGGAGTAGCCGAGGGCGCGCTCCTCCCGCGGAGATCCCTCCCCTCTCCCTCACCGAGGGCGAGGGCGGGGGTCAGGGTGAGGGAGCCCTCGTGTCGATGACGCCCGCCCCGGTCCGCCGGCGGCGGGCGTCCACGTTTCGAACGCCAGGCCGCCTCGCGGCCTGAGCCGGCAAGCCAACCTCGCGCCGAACCGATCGATGCCCCGGCCCTGCGGCTGCATTACGGGGCGCCATGCCGACCATCAGCCGCTTCTTCGGAATCGTCATCTCGATGTACTTCGACGACCATGCGCCTCCGCACTTTCATGCGCGCTACGGCCAAGACAAGGCGCAGTTCCGAATCGATCCACCGGGGCTTCTCGAAGGCGAGCTTCCTCCTCGCGCGCTCGGCCTCGTCATGGAGTGGGCCAGGCTCCACCGCGACGACCTCGTAGCCGACTGGAAGCGCGCGCAAATGGGTGAGCCGCTGGCCGACATCGAGCCGCTCGTCTAGATTCCACTCGGATGACCCTCGTCGACGTCACCAGCGTAAGCCCGATCGGAGGGTTCGTGGTCGAGCTGACGTTCGACGACGGCACGGTGAGGCAGGTGGACCTGGAGCCCTACCTGAGGGGACCCGTCTTCGAGCCGGTGAGGCGCGATCCGGCGTACTTCCAGTCCGTGCGGGTCGACCCGGAGCTCGGGACGATCGTCTGGCCCAACGGCGCGGACATCGATCCCCAGGTCCTCCGGTACGGGCTGCGGCTCGCGAGCTGGCCGGAACCCTGACAGGATCTGCGCGACCGTCTGCACTACGCGCGGCGCGTGACGCCCATCATCGACGCCCGCCCCGGTCCGCCGGCGGCGGGCGTCGGTGCCTCGGGCGCCCCGTCGGCGTAGGGCGCAGCGTCTCGCATGGCGAGGGCGCCGTTCGCGCGCAGCTGCCGGTTCCAGGACCAGCGCGTGACCGCCCCGGCCACCGCGAGCTGCAGCCACGCGAGCGGCCCGGTTCCGATCCGCTCGGGGCTCGCGAGCCGCGCCAGGATCGCGGGATCGAGCCGCCCTTCGCGGGCGAGCCCGCGCCCGAGGGCGGTCACCGGGGCGAGGAGCCGCGCCCGGCTCCCAGCGGGGCGAGCCCGGATCCCCTCGGTCCCCGGTCGCACGATCGTCCCGAGGTACGGTGAGCCCAGCCGCCGCGCCAGCTTCAGGAGCCACCGCTCGACCGGGCGCGAATGGAGCGCCTCGGGGAAGCCCGACTGCACCAGGAAGAGGAGCGCCGGATTGGAGGGTGCCCCGACGCGAGGCGTGAGCGCCTCGACGAGCGCCATCACAGGCGCCGGCATGGCGTCCACGTAGAGCGGGAACGCCACGAGGACGGCTTCGGCCGCGCCGAAGCCCCGCACGGCCTCGGCCGCGCCCGCCCGTGTCACCAACGCGTGCCGACCGAGCACGACGCCGCCGGCCCCCTCGAAGCCCGCGGTCAACGCGTCGAGGAGGAGCCCCGTGTTGCTCCGAGGCGCGCGGGGCGAACCGTCAAGCACGAGCAAGCGCATCGCACACCTCCTCTGGCCGGCGGTCGCTCGCGGCGACCAGCACCAGCCGCGCGTCCAGGTTCAGGGCCATCCGCTCGTGGAGCAGCCGTAGCAGCGCGCGGTCCTCCTCGTCCACCCCCTCGTGGCCGTGGAGCAGCGCGACGCGGGCGACGCGCGGGTAGCGCTGCACGTGGTGCACCTCCCCATCCACCAGGCGGAAGAAGGGGTGGAGGAGCGGAAGGAGCCGCTCGGTGGCCCGCCGGAGCAGGGCACTCGTGAAGCCCATCGAGACCGGGGAGGCGAAGACGGCGACGTCCGCGGCGACGAGCTCGCGCAGCAGCCGCTCGCCGTCGTCGCGGATGACGCAGCGGCCGGGCGTCTTGACCCAGCAGCCGAAGCACCCGCGGCACTGGCAGAGCCGCAGCTCTCGCAGCGCCAGGCGGCGCACCTGGTGGCCGCGGGCCGCGAGCCCCGCCGCCACCGCCCGCAGCCAGGCGTCCATCGGCCCGGGCTCCTGCGTCCCGTCCAGCATCGTCAGCCGCATCCGAGCCTCCCCGGGACGGGGCTCCGTCCCGCATCTTGCCGCCGACAAGATAGGGGCTCGGTCTTGCCGGTGTCAAGATGGGGCCGGGGTGCTACCCTCCGGGCCATGCCGCGCCGCCCCTCCACCGCCCGCAAGCCCGCCGGCCGCTACCACCACGGCGAGCTCCGCCACGCGCTCCTCGACGCCGCTGCCGCCGTGGTGGAGCGCGAGGGGATCGGCGCCCTCTCGCTGCGCGAGCTGGCGCGTCGCCTCGGCGTCTCGCACGCCGCGCCCGCGCACCACTTCGCCGATCGCACGGCCCTGCTGGCGGCGCTCGCCGCCGACGGCTACGCGCGCTTCGGCGCCGCCCTCGCGGACGCGGCGCGCCGCGAGCGCGACCCCTTCGAGCGGCTCTTCGCGGTCGGGCGGGCGTACGTCCAGTTCGCGCTCGACCACCCCGGCCGCTTCCGCGTCATGTTCGGCCGGGAGCTCTCCGAGCTCGACCCGCCCCCCTGCCCCCCGGAGCCCGAGGGCGGGGCCGCCTGGCAGGTGCTGTTGGACACGGTGCGGGGGGTCCTCGAGGTGACGGCGCCGGAGCGGCGCGCCGACGCGGAAGGGGTGGCCTTCGCGTGCTGGGCCACCGTCCACGGCGCGGCGATGCTCTGGCTCGACGGCCCCCTCCGCGCGGCCCTCCCCCCCGCCGAGGCCCGCGCCCGCTTCGAGGCGGGGCTGGAGGCGTCCCTCGCGATGATCGGGGCCGCCCTCCGCGCCCCCGGCCGCCCGCCGCCGCGACGGCGCTGAGCGGCAGCCCCGTCTACGCCGGCTTCCTCAGGTCCTTCAGCTTCAGCTGAAGGCGCCGGACGCCGTCCCACTCGTCGAAGCCGATGGTGAACGCGGCCTCGACCTCGCCGGCGCAGGCGCCGAGCCGGTCGCCCATCCCGAAGCCGATCGTGTCGACGCCGCCCCCCAGCTGGAGCTTCAGGTGGCGCCCCTCGGCGCCGAGCGTGCGCGCGCGCGCCGCCGCGCCGCGGAGCGCCCAGACCGGCTCGGGGTTGCCGGCGCCGAAGGGAGCGAGCCGGGCGAGATCGGCGGCCGCGCGCTCTCCAAGATCGCCGGGCGCGATCCACCCGTCGATCCGCGTCCGCGGCACCAGGGCCTCGTCCGCGATCGTCCTCGCGGCGTGCACCTCGAACGCGTCGCGAAAGCGCGGCACGGCGTCCGGGTCGATCGTGACGCCGGCCGCGTGCTTGTGCCCCCCGAAGCGGACGAGGTGCCCGGCGCACGCGGCGAGGGCGTCGTAGAGGTGGAAGCCCTCGATCGAGCGGCCGCTCCCCTTCCCGACGCCGTCGAGCGAGCCCACCAGGACCGCGGGGCGATGGAACCGCTCGACGATCCTGGACGCCACGATCCCGACGACCCCCGGGTGCCAGCCGGGCCGATGGAGCACGAGCCCCCGCGCGCCGGCCTTCACGCGGGCCGCCGCGTCGGCCACCGCCTCCTCCAGGATCGCCTTCTCGATCTCCTGGCGCGCCTGGTTCTCCCGGTCGAGCTCCGCGGCGAGCGCAGCCGCCTCGCGCGCGTCCTGGGTCAGCAGCAGCCTCACGCCGCGCCCCGCGTCGTCGAGCCGTCCCGCCGCGTTGATGCGCGGCGCGAGCCGGAAGCCGACCTGCCCCGCGCCCACCGCCGCGCGGTCGGCGATGCCCGCGACCCGCTTGAGCGCCGCGAGGCCAGGGCGCCGCGTGCGCGCCAGCTCCTCCAGCCCCCACTTCACCAGGATGCGGTTGGCGCCGACGAGCGGCACGACGTCGGCGACCGTGCCCAGCGCCACGAGATCGAGCGCCTCCTTCAGGTTGGGCTCCGGCCGATCGGCCCCGAACCGTCCCCCCTCCCGGAGCGACCTCCGCAGAGCCATCACGAGGGCGAAGGTGACACCGACCGCGGCGAGGTCCTTCGACGGGTAGCCGCAACCGGGCTGGTGGGGGTTGAGGATCGCGGCGGCGGCCGGCAGCTCCACCGGCACGGTGTGGTGGTCCACGACCACCGTGTCGACGCCGGCGGCGGCCGCCGCGCGCACCTCCTCGACGCTCGTGATCCCGCAGTCGAGCGTGACGAGGAGCTTCACCCCCTGCCCTGCGAGCCGCTCCACCGCGGCGGTGTTGAGCCCGTAGCCCTCCGCCAGCCGGTGGGGGGTGTAGGTGACGACGTCGCCTCCCGCGGCCCGCAGGAACCCGGCCAGGAGCACCGTCGAGGTGACGCCGTCCACGTCGTAGTCGCCGTAGCAGGCGATCCGCTCCCCGGCCGCCAGCGCCCCGGAGATCCGCCGCACCGCGTCATGCATCCCCTTCATCACGAAGGGATCCGGGAGGTCGGAGAGGCGCGCCTCGAGGAACGCGACGGCAGCGTCGGCGTCGCGGTAGCCCCGCGCGGCGAGGGCCCGCGCGGCGAGCGGGTGCAGCCGCAGCCGGCTGGCGAGCCGCTCCGCCGCCTCCGCGTCTTCCGCGGCCTCGATCCACCGCCTCGCGCCTCGTCCCTCGTCCCGCTCCACGGGGAGGGCGATACCAGCCGGGTCTGACACCCTGGCGGGAATCCGGCCTGCTTCACGCTTCGGCCTGCGACCACCTGCCACCTGCCCTTCCCGGATCGGAGTGTTCACGATTCGGAAAACCCGCCCATGATCCCCGTCGCCCTCACGATCGCCGCGCTCGCCGCCGTCCCCCCGGCGGCGCCGACCGCGCAGGCGCCGGGCGAGCGTCCCATCCTGATCGGGCTGGACGCCGAGTTCGGACGCCCCACCGGGACCGCCGACGACGCGATCCGGCAGGGGATCCTCATCGCCGTCGACGAGATCAACGCGGCGGGCGGCGTCCTCGGCGGCCGGAAGCTGGCCCTGATCGAGACCGACAACCGCTCGGTGCCGGCCCGCGCCGTCCAGAACACCGTGCAGCTCGGCGAGAACCCCGCGGTGGTGGCCATGTTCTGCGGGCGCTTCTCGAGCGCGGTCCTGGAGACGCTGGACGCGGTGCACGCGGCGCGCCTCCCGCTCCTCGACCCGTGGGCCGCCGCCGACAAGCTCGTCGACAACGGCCGGTCGCCGAACTACGTCTTCCGGCTCTCGCTGCGCGACGGCTGGGCGGTCCCCACCATGCTCGACCACGCGCAGGCGCGGGGTTACCGGCGGCTCGGCGTCCTCGCGGCCAACGTCGCCTGGGGGCGCGCCAACGAGGCGCTCGTCGCGAAGCTCGGCGCCGCCCGGGGCTTCTCCATCGTAGGCGCCGAGGCGTTCCGCTACGGCGACGGCACGATCATGGCGAAGTACCGCGCCCTCCTGCGCGACCGGCCGGACGCGGTGGTGATCGTCACGAGCGAGACCGAGGGGGTCGAATTGGTGAAGGGGATCGCCGCGCTCCCCGCCGGCCAGCGCCTCCCGCTCATCAGCCACTGGTCGATCACCGGCTCCGACTTCCGCGCCCTCACGGGCCCCGCCCTCGGCAGCGTGGACCTGGCCGTCGTCCAGACGTGGAGCCTCAAGGCCGCGCGCGGGAGGCGGCTGGACCGGGTGCTGGCGGCGGCGAACCGGCTCTTCCGGCTCTCCTCGCCGGCCGAGATCGTCTCGCCGGTCGGGCTCGCCCACGCCTACGACCTGACCCACCTGCTGGCGAGGGCCATCGAGCGCGCCGGGAGCGCCGATCGCGCCGCCGTCCGCGACGCCCTCGAGCGGCTCGGCCCGTACGACGGGCTGGTGAAGTACTACGCGCAGCCCTTCACGCCGGCGCGGCACGAGGCGCTCGAGCCGGCGGACGTGTTCATGGCGCGCTACGCGCCGGACGGGACGCTCACCCGCATTCCGTAGGCGGGGAGCCCTCCCTCTCCCCCACCGGGGGAGAGGGTCAGGGTG
>DATIVK010000016.1:0-3144 GCA_035465955.1 Anaeromyxobacteraceae bacterium
GGGGACGCCGCCTGGCGGTCTGGTCGGCCGGGTGCGCCACGGGCGAGGAGCCGTACTCGCTCGCGATGAGCGCGTCGGAGGCGGGCGCCACGCCCGAGGACGTCGAGATCGTCGCGACCGACGTGAACCCGGAGGCCGTCGCGGCGGCGGCGCGTGGCGTCTACGACGCCCGCCGCGTCAAGGACATCCCCGAGCCGCTGCTCCAGGCCAACTTCGATCGCGAGGAGGACCGGTACGTCGTCCGCGCCGGCCTCCGCCGCTACATCGGCGCCATCCGGCCGCACAACCTGGTCAGCGCCATCTTCCCGCGCCCGTCCTCCGGGGCCGGGTGGGACCTGATCTTCTGCCGCAACGTCATCATCTACTTCGACACCGCGACGACGCAGCAGGTGCTCGCCCAGTTCCACCAGGCGCTCGCCCCGGGCGGCTACCTGTTCCTCGGCTACTCCGAGTCGCTCTTCAGGCTCTTCGAGGGGTTCGAGCTGACCGAGGTCGCCGGGGCGTTCCTGTACCGCCGCCCGGAGCGCGGGGTCCGCGTGGGCCCTCCGGCGCCTCCCGGTCCGCCGAAGACGGTCCTCCCCCTGCCGTCGGCGCCTCCTCCGGTGACGCACGTGAACCTCGCGGGCCCCCAGCCCCCGCGCGCCAGGCGGCCCCAGGCGCCCGGCGCCGCCGGCACGATGCGCCCGCCCGCGTCGGAGCCGCAGCCGCTCGCGCCCCAGGAGTTCCTCGACGGCGCCGTGGCGCTCTTCGCCGACGGGCGCTTCGGCGCGGCGCGCGAGCTGCTCGAGCGGCTCCTCGAGCAGGGCGGCGAGGACCTCGCGGTGCGCCTGACGCTCGCCAACCTGTACGGGATCCTCCGCCAGCCGGACAAGGCGGCGGACTGCTACGTCGCCGCGCTCGCGATGGAGCCGCTCAGCGCGGAGGCGCACCTCTTCTACGGGATCCACCTGCACGGCCAGGCCGAGCACGGCGCCGCGGCCCGTGAGCTGCAGCGGGCGCTCTTCATCGACCCCGACCTCGCCCTGGCCCACTACTACCTGGGCCGGAGCTTCGAGGGGCAGAAGGACGCGCAGCGCGCGCGGCTCGCGTACCGGAACGCCCTGGAGGCGTTCAAGCGGCGCCCGGCCGGGAAGCGGCAGGCGTTCCTGGGGTACTATCCGGACGTGCCGGAGGACGGCACCACGTTCGCGCGAGCGGCGGAGTACGCGCTGGCGGCGCTGTAGGGGAATGGACGATGATTCACGGGTTCCACTCCGGCGGGGCGGGGCAGCTTGCCCCGAGGTGAGTGATGGCGGAGAAGAAGCGCATCCTGCTGCTGGACGACTCGGCCATCACGCTCGAGATGGAGAAGGCCGTCCTCGAGGAGCGCGGCTATCCGGTCGCGGCGGCGTCGAACCTCCTCGAGTTCCAGCAGCAGATGGAGAAGTTCGCGCCCGAGGTGATCCTCACCGACCTGATGATGCCGGACATCTCGGGCAAGGACATCGTCCGCGTGCTGAAGCAGGACTTCCACACGGAGCGGATCCCGATCGTGCTCTTCAGCTCGAAGACCGACGACGAGCTGGCCGAGATCGCCGAGCAGGCCGGCGCGGACGGTTTCCTCTCCAAGTCGCACGGCATCGACAAGCTGGCCGACATGGTGGACGAGCTGGTCGACAGCATCCTCTGGTGATCGGGAGTCGTCCCCTCTCTCCCGCCGGGGGAGAGGGTCAGGGTGAGGGGGCGCCTCGCGTGCGGACCTACGAGATCATCCATCGCAAGCGTGACGGCCACGCGATCCCGCCCGAGGAGATCGCCGCGCTCGTCCGCGGCTTCACCGCCGGCGAGGTCCCCGACTACCAGATGGCCGCCTTCTGCATGGCGGTCTTCTTCCGCGGGATGGACGACGCCGAGGTGGGGGCGCTCACGCGCGCCATGCTCGAGTCGGGGGACGTCCTCGACCTCTCTGACCTCCCGGGCCGGAAGGTGGACAAGCACTCCACGGGCGGCGTCGGCGACAAGATCTCGCTGCCGCTCGCGCCGCTGGTCGCGGCCTGCGGCGTGCGCGTGCCGATGGTCTCGGGGCGCGGGCTCGGTCACACCGGCGGGACGCTCGACAAGCTCGAGGCCATCCCCGGCTTCCGCGTCGATCTCCCCGTCGAGCGCTTCCGGGCACAGGTCGCGAGCCTCGGCTGCTGCCTCATCGGGCAGACCTCGCGGCTCGCGCCGGCCGACAAGCGGCTCTACGCGCTGCGCGACGTCACCGCCACGGTCGAGTCGATCCCGCTCATCGCGGGGTCGATCATGTCGAAGAAGCTGGCGGAGGGGATCGACGGGCTCGTCCTGGACGTGAAGGTCGGTGGCGGCGCGTTCATGAAGACGCTCGACGACGCGCGCCGGCTCGCCCGGACCCTCGCCGCGATCGGCCGCGGCATGGGGAAGCGCGTCACGGCGCTGCTGACCGACATGAGCCAGCCGCTGGGACGGGCGGTCGGGAACGCGCTCGAGGTGGAGGAGTCGATCGAGATCCTGCGCGGCGGCGGGCCCGCCGACGTCCGGGCGCTCACCGTCGAGCTCGGCGCCGAGATGCTGCGGCTCGGCGGCGTGGAGCATGCCCTGGCCGGCGCGCGCGCCGCCATCGAGGCGGCCATCGCCGACGGGCGCGGGCTCGCGCTCTTCCGCCGGATCGTCGAGGCGCAGGGTGGGGATCCGCGCGCCGTGGACGATCCGTCCCTCCTGCCGCGCTCGGGGACGCTCCACGAGGTCCCCGCGCCGGAGGCCGGCGTCGTCGAGGCCATCGACGCGGAGGCCGTGGGGCTCGCGGCCATGGCGCTCGGCGCCGGCCGTGCGCGCGTCGAGGACCGGATCGATCCCGCGGCCGGCGTCGTCGTCCACAAGCGGCTCGGCGACCGGGTCGAGCGCGGCGAGCCGCTCTGCACGCTCCACGGCGGGGTGGCCGGGGAGGCGCCGGCGCGAGTCGCGGGCCGCGCGGCGGCCGCGTGGCGGATCGGGCCTGGCCCCGTCACGGTCCCGCCGCTCCTGATCGAGAGGATGGAATGACCAAGCAAGCGGATCTGTCGACGCGCCTCTCGTACGCCCTCGCCTGGGTGCGGGGGAAGACCGGGACACCGCCCGACGTCGGCGTCGTGCTCGGCTCGGGGCTCG
>DATIVK010000017.1:0-7787 GCA_035465955.1 Anaeromyxobacteraceae bacterium
GCCGCTCCTCCGGCGCGCGCTCGCGGCCCCCATGCACCGCGCCCGCGCCACGCCGCCCGGGGCGCCGCCGCTCGCCTCGCCGCTCGCGCGCGCAGCGGCGCTGCACCTAGGGGTCCTCGCCGGGCCGGAGCGCGTCGAGGCGAGGGCGCTGAGGGACCTCGGGAGGGCCTGGCAGGCGGCGATCGACGACGAGGGCACGGCCGGGGCGCTGCTCGCGCGGGAGCTGGCGCTGGGGGCCGACGGGCGGAGCGACGCGCTCCGCCGTGTGGCGGAGCGTGCGACGGACGAGCTCTCGTGGCTCATCGAGCGAGGCCGCGTCCCGCTCCGCAGGGTGCGCGGTCGCGGCCTGATCGCCGCCGCGGGCGCCCGGGTGCGGGACCGCCTCCTCGGCGAGCTGCAGGAGGAGGCCGAGCGGATCCACGCGCGCGCGCTCGATCCGGACCAGGACGTGCTCACGCCCGCGGAGGAGTGGCGCGCGATCGCCCGGCTCCGGGAGCGCCACGCCGCGGCGGTCGCGGTGCTCGGCGCCGAGGGCCGGCGGATCGCCTGGGAGATCGTCCACCCCGCGCTCTCGGCGGTGGCGGTGCGGCTCTTCAACGTCCGGCTCGAGCGGTCGATCGCGCACGCGACCTTCCGCTTCCTCGCCGCCGAGGCGGAGGCGGTGGGCGACGGCGAGAACCAGGGGATCCACGAGCGCAATCAGCTCTGCGGCTGGTGAGCGCGAGGTCGCCCCGTCGCAGCGCCGTTCACGACGCCATCGTCGCCGGCGGCGCGGGCACGAGCAGGCGCGGCCCCGTGAGCCCCTGGACCTCGTCCACCGTCACCCCCGGCGCGAGCTCGCGCAGGACGAGCCCGTCGGGCGTGACGTCGAGCCAGGCGAGGTCGGTGCAGACGGCCCGGACGCAGCGCCGGCCGGTGAGGGGGAGCGAGCACTCGCGGACCAGCTTCGGCCGCCCCTCCTTGCTCGCGTGCTCCATCATCACGATCACGCGCTTCGCCCCCACGACGAGGTCCATCCCGCCCCCCCTCCCCGTCACCATCTTTCCGGGGACGAGCCAGTTGGCGAGGTCGCCCGCCTCGGAGACCTCGAGCGCGCCCAGGATCGCGAGGTCGACGTGGCCGCCGCGGATCATCGCGAACGACTGCTCCGAGCCGAAGTAGGCGGTCCCCGGGAGCTCGGTCACCGTCTCCTTCCCCGCGTTGATGAGGTCCGGATCGACCTCGGCCTCCGTCGGGTATGGGCCGACCCCGAGCATGCCATTCTCCGACTGGAGCACCACCTCGATGCCCGGAGGCACGAAGTTGGAGACGAGCGTCGGCATGCCGATCCCGAGGTTGACGTAGAAGCCGTCGCGCAGCTCGCGCGCGACGCGCCGGGCGATCTGCTCGCGCGTGAGGGCCACGGTCACCTCCCCCGCGTCGTGCGGCGCTCGATCGGCTTCTCGTAGCGCGCGCCGACGACCAGCCGCTGGACGTAGATCGACGGGACGTGGACCTGGTCGGGGTCGAGCGCGCCGAGCGGGACGAGCTCCTCGACCTCCGCGATCGTCACGCGCGCGGCACCGGCCATCGGCTGGTTGAAGTTGCGCGCGGTCTTCCGGAAGACGAGGTTGCCCCACGGGTCGGCCTTCCACGCCTTGACGAGGGCGAAGTCGGGCCGGATGGGGAACTCGAGCAGGTGCTCCCGCCCGTCGATGACGCGCACCTCCTTCCCCTCCGCCACCTGCGTGCCCGCGCCCGTCGGGGTGTAGAAGGCGCCGATGCCCGCGGCGGCGGCGCGGCAGCGCTCCGCCAGCGTCCCTTGCGGGACGAGCTCCACCTCCAGCTCCCCGGAGAGGTACTGCCGCTCGAACTCGCGGTTCTCCCCGACGTAGGAGGAGACCATCTTCCGGACCTGCCGAGCCTTCAGGAGGATGCCGAGGCCGAGATCGGTGGTGCCGCAGTTGTTCGAGATGATCGTGAGTGCCTTCACGCCCTTGGCGTGCAGGGCGGCGATCAGGTGCTCGGGGTTGCCGCAGAGGCCGAAGCCGCCCACGGCGAGGATGGCCCCGTCCGGGATGTCGGCGACGGCGGCGGCGGCCGACGGCTGGACCTTGTGCATCGCGCGCCCTCCATCCACATCCTAGCCATGTGGGGCAGGCGGCGCCGTCCGCGAAAACGGGGCCCGGCATGCTTTTCGACCTCCAGGAAGAGCTCCTCGAGATGAAGCACACCGTCCGCGCCTTCTGCGAGGCGGAGGTGAAGCCGCACGCCGCGCAGTGGGACGCCGAGGCGCGCTTCCCGCTCGACACGGTGCGCAAGCTCGGGGCGCTCGGCCTGCTCGGCATGTCGATCCCCGAGGCGTGGGGCGGCTCGGACGTGGGGGCGCTGGGCGTCGCCGTCGTCGTGGAGGAGCTGGCGCGCTGGGACGGCTCGCTCGCCCTGACGGTCGCGAGCCACAACGGCCTCGGGACGAGCCACATCGTCCACTTCGGCACCGAGGCGCAGCGGCGGCGCTGGCTCCCCGGGCTCGCGAGCGGCGAGCGGCTCGCCGCGTGGGCGCTCACCGAGCCCGGCTCCGGCTCCGACGCCGCCGCGCTCGCGACCACCGCGGAGCGCCGGGGGGACCGCTGGGTGATCGACGGCGAGAAGATCTTCATCACGCAGGGGACGGTCGGCGACGTCTACGTCGTCCTCGCCCGCACCGACCGGGAGCAGAAGCAGGCGGGCGTCACCGCGTTCGTCCTGGAGCGCGGGATGCCGGGGTTCTCGCAGCGCGCCATGCACGGGAAGCTGGGGATGCGCTCCTCGGACACCGCGGAGCTGGTCCTGGAGGGGGTCGAGGTCCCGGACGAGAACCGGCTGGGGGAGGTGGGGCACGGCTTCACCGACACGCTCGCGATCCTCGACCGCGGGCGGATCACGATCGGCGCGCTGGCGGTCGGGCTCGCGCAGGGGGCGCTCGACGCGTCGGTCGCCTACGCCCGCGAGCGGCGCGCGTTCGGCAAGCCGATCGCGGAGCACCAGGCGGTGGCGTTCCAGCTCGCCGACATGGCGACGCGCACCGAGGCCTCCCGCCTCCTCGTCCACCGCGCGGCCCGGCTCGCCGACGACGGGCGGCCGTTCCGGGCGGAGGCCTCGATGGCGAAGCTCTTCGCGTCGGAGACGGCCATGTGGGTCACGACGCACGCGGTGCAGATCCACGGCGGCTACGGCTACACGAGCGAGTTCCCCGTCGAGCGCCAGTTCCGCGACGCGAAGCTCACCGAGATCGGCGAGGGGACGAGCGAGATCCAGCGGATGATCATCGCGCGCGGAATCCTGGGGTAGGTGCTCAGCGGGGAGTCGGCTCGCCCCTCGCCCCCGCCACGGGGAGCTGCCACCCGCGCCGGATCGCGACGTAGCGCAGCCCGAAGCAGAGCGCCGCGCCGGCGCCCATCGCCACGGGGGGCGGCAGCCCGAGCGCGCGGCCGGCTACGACGACGGCGCCGCCGGCCAGGGCGGCCACGGCGTAGATCTCGGCGCGCAGGACGGCCGGCACCTCGGAGACGAGCACGTCGCGCACCATGCCGCCGCCGGTGCCCGTGAGCATGCCGAGGAGGACCGCCGGGACGGGGCCGAGGCCGAAGGAGAGGGCCTTGTGCGTCCCGGCGACGGCGAAGAGCGCGAGGCCGGCGGCGTCGAAGAGGAGGACCGGGTTGCGCATCCGGTCGACGAAGGGGTGCCAGTAGAAGGTGACGAGCCCCGCGGCGGCGCAGACCGCGACGTAGCGCCAGTCGGCGAGGCCGGGCGGCGGGACGGCGCCGATGAGGACGTCGCGGGCGATCCCGCCGGAGTTGCCCGCGGCGAAGGAGAGGACGAGCACGCCGAAGAGGTCGAGCCGGTGCTTCACGCCCGCGGTGGCGCCGCTGAGCGCGAAGACGAACGTCCCCACGAGATCGAGGACCACCATGAGCGCGACCACGCCGCCCCTACCTCCGCAGCGCCCGCTTGAGCGAGCCGACGAACCGCCGCACCCGGTCGGCCCGCGCCTTGCGCGACCCGCCCTCGGCGATCCGGTTCACGATGGCGCTCCCGACGACGACGCCGTCGGCGAGCTTCCCGAGCGCCCGCGCCTGCTCGGGGTTCGAGACGCCGAAGCCGATGACGACCGGGACCTTGCTGGCCGCGCGGACCGCGGCGACGTGGGCGCCGATCTCCCTGGGGAGGGCCTTGCGCGCGCCGGTGACGCCGGTGACCGAGACGAAGTAGAGGAAGCCGGTCGCGGCCTTCGCCGCCGCCTCGATCCGGTCCGGGCCGGAGGTCGGCGCGACCAGGAAGACCACCTTGAGCCCCCGCGGCGTGGCGAGGGCGAGCAGCTCGCCCGCCTCCTCGGGGAGGAGGTCCGGGATGATGAGGGCGTCCACGCCCGCGCCGACGCAGTCGTCGACGAAGCGGGGGAGGCCCCGGCTGTGGACCGGGTTCAGGTAGCCCATGAGCGCGATGGGGACGTCGCTCTTCGCACGGACGGCCCGGGCGACGTCCAGGACGTCGGCCAGCTTCGTCCCGGCCGCGAGCGCGCGCTCCGCCGCCTTCTGGATCGTGGGGCCATCGGCGATCGGGTCGGAGAAGGGGATCCCGATCTCGAGGAGGTCGGCGCCGCATTCCACGCACGCGAGCGCCATCGCCTTCGACGCCTCGACGTCGGGGTCACCCGCCATCACGTAGGTGACGAGCGCCGCCTCGCGCGCCGCGAAGCAGCGCGAGAAGGCCGCCGCGATCCGATCCACCCCCAGCGTCTTCGGCTTCCGCGCGGCGCTCACTTCCCCGCTCCCTTCCGCGCGGGCTTGCGCGCCGCGCGCTTCGCCGGGGCCTCCGGCCCCGCGGCCAGCATCCGGCGCACCTGATCGACGTCCTTGTCGCCGCGCCCGGACACGTTGACGATCACCAGCGCCCCCTTCCCGAGCCGGCGCGCGACCTTCCGGGCCGCGGAGACGGCGTGGGCGCTCTCGAGCGCCGGGATGATCCCCTCGGTGCGCGAGAGGTACTGGAAGGCGTCGAGCGCCTCGACGTCGGTCGCCTGCATGAGCGTCAGCCGGCCGCCGTCCTTGAGGTACGCGAGCTCCGGCCCGACGCCGGGGTAGTCGAGGCCGGCGCTGATCGAGTGGGCCTCGGCGATCTGCCCGTCCGGGTCCTGCAGGATGAAGCTGCGCGAGCCGTGGAGCACGCCGGGGCGCCCCTTCGCGAGCGACGCGCCGTGCCGGCCGGTGGAGAGGCCGTGCCCCGCCGCCTCGACGGCGACCAGCTCCACCGACGGGTCGTCGATGAAGGCCGAGAAGATCCCCATGGCGTTGGACCCGCCGCCGACGCAGGCGACGACCGCGTCGGGGAGCCGGCCCGCGACCTCGAGCACCTGCCGCCGGGCCTCGCGCCCGATCACCGACTGGAAGTCGCGGACCATCGCCGGGTACGGGTGCGGGCCGGCGACCGAGCCGATGATGTAGTGGGTGTCGCGGACGTTGGTCACCCAGTCGCGGAGCGCCTCGTTCATCGCGTCCTTGAGGGTCGCCGAGCCGGCGGTCACCGGGATGACGCGGGCCCCGAGGAGCTGCATCCGGAACACGTTGAGCGCCTGCCGCTCGACGTCGACGGCCCCCTGGTAGACCTCGCAGGGCAGGCCGAAGAGGGCCGCCGCGGTGGCGGTGGCCACGCCGTGCTGCCCCGCGCCGGTCTCGGCGATGATCCGCTTCTTCCCCATGCGGCGGGCGAGCAGGATCTGGCCGAGCGTGTTGTTCAGCTTGTGCGACCCGGTGTGGCAGAGGTCCTCGCGCTTGAGCAGCACGCGGCAGCCGCCCGCGTCGGCGCTCATCCGGCGCGCCTCGCTGAGGGGCGTCTCGCGGCCGGTGTAGCGCTCGAGCAGCTCGTTCAGCTCGGCGTCGAAGGCCGGGTCGGCCCGGGCCGCGCGCCACGCCTGCTCCAGCTCCAACAGCGCGGGCACCAGCGTCTCGGGGACGTACCGCCCGCCGAACGCGCCGTACCGGCCGCGCGCGTCGGGGAGGGGAGCTCTGCTCATCCGTTCTTCTCCTTCACGGCCTTGGCCTCGCGGATGAACCGCGCGGTCTTCTCGGGATCCTTCACGCCCGGCGCGCGCTCGACGCCGCTCGCGACGTCCACCGCCCAGGGGCGCACCTGCCGCACGGCCTCGGCGACGTTCTCGGGCTTCAGCCCCCCCGCGAGGACGATCGGCGCCCGGCGCGCCGCCTCCGCGGCGAGCGCCCAGTCGAACGTCTGCCCGCTGCCGCCGTAGCCGGAGGTGTCGGCGTCGAGGAGGAAGCCGGCCACGTCGTACGCGCCGAGCGCGTCGAGGGAGGCGCGGTCGCGGACGCGGAGGGCCTTGATCACGGGGAGCGGGAGGGAGGCGCAGAGCGCGGGCGGCTCGTCGCCGTGGAGCTGCACCCAGCCCACGCGGGAGAGCTCCGCGGCCCGCAGCGCCTCGTCGCGGGTCGGGTCGACGAAGACGCCGACCGTGGCGACGAAGGGCGGGAGCCGGGCGATGATCTCCCCCGCCGCCCGCGGGTCGACGTAGCGCTTCGACTTCGGCCAGAAGTTGAAGCCGAGGGCGTCGGCGCCGGCCTCCACCGCGGCCAGGGCGTCCTCCAGCCGGGTGATCCCGCAGATCTTCACGCGGACCATGAGGACCTCGCGGAAGCCGGCATCTCCGCCCCCTCACCCCGACCCTCTCCCCCGGTGGGGGAGAGGGGGAGCACACTTGGAGATCCTCGCGCGTCGAGGGGTCGGGCACTCCACATTGGAGACATCCCCTCTCCCTCACTGAGGGAGAGGGCCAGGGTGAGGGAGCGGGGCACCACGCGCCTCACGCGCACATCTCCCTCAAGAGGGCGCCGGGATCCTCGGCCCTGACCAGCGCCTCGCCGACGAGGAGGTTCGCGGCGCCCGCCCGGCGGAGCCGGAGGGCGTCGGCGGCGGTCTTCACGCCGCTCTCGGCGACGCCCTTCACGGCGTCCGGCAGGAGCGGCAGGACGCGCTCGGAGGTGGCGAGGTCGACCGCGAAGCTGCGGAGGTTGCGGTTGTTGACGCCGACGAGCGACGCGCCCGCGGCGACGGCCACCTCCGCCTCGCGCTCGTCGTGCGTCTCGACGAGGGCGGCGAGCCCCAGCGCCCGGCAGTCGTCGAGCAGGCGCCGGAGCAGCGCCTCCGGGATCGCCGCCACGATGAGCAGCGCCGCGTCCGCGCCCCAGGCGCGGGCCTCGAGGAGCTGGTAGCGGTCGAGGACGAAGTCCTTGCGCAGCAGCGGGACGCCGACCGCCGCGCGCACCGCGGCGAGGTCGTCGAGCGAGCCGCCGAAGCCCGGTCCGTCCGTGAGGACCGAGATGCAGGCGCACCCGGCGTGGGCGTAGCGGCGCGCCTGCGCGGGGGCGTCCAGCCCGGCGTCGATGGCGCCGGCCGAGGGGCTCGCGCGCTTCACCTCGGCGATGACGCGGGCCGGGCCGCCGCGCGGGGAGAGCCGCCCCTCGAAGTCGAGGGGCGGCGGCGCGTCCTTCGCGCGGGCCTCGAGCTCGCGATCGGCGAGGGCCGCGCGGCGCGCGGCGACCTCGTCCGCCTTCCGGGCCATGATCTTCGCGAGGAAGTCGGGCGGCGCCACCGTCACGCCCTCGCCGTCGCCTGGACGAGCCGCGCGAGCTTCTCCGCGGCCGCGCCCCGGTCGATCGACTCGGCCGCGATGCGGACCCCCTCGCGGAGGTTCGGGGCGGCCTCGGCGGCCACCAGCGCCGCGGCGGCGTTGGCGAGCGTCGCGTCGCGCGGCGCCC
>DATIVK010000018.1:0-48524 GCA_035465955.1 Anaeromyxobacteraceae bacterium
CGCGTCCGGGACACCGGCTGTGGCATGGACGCAGCGACGCTGGACCGGCTGTTCGAGCCCTTCTTCACGACCAAGCCGGCCGGGAGGGGGACCGGGCTCGGCCTCGCGACGGTCTACGGGATCGTGAAGCAGAGCGGCGGGGGGATCTGGGTCGAGTCGGAGCCGGGCCGCGGCGCGACCTTCGACGTCTGCTTCCCCCGCGTGGAGGAGCCTGCGCCGGAGCGCGTGCTCCCCCCGCGCCACGCCGTGGAGCTGGGCGCCGGCACGATCCTCTACGTCGAGGACGACGCGGCGATCCGGACCCTCGCCGGGCGCGTCCTCGCCGAGGAGGGCTACGAGGTCCTCCTCGCCGCCACCGGCGGCGAGGCGCTGCTGCTCGCCGAGCGGCACCGCGGGCGCATCGACCTCGTGGTCAGCGACGTGGTGATGCCGGGGCTGAGCGGCAGGGAGCTCCGGGAGCGGCTCCGGCGCCTCCTGCACGACACCCCGCTGCTCTTCATGTCCGGGTACGGGCACGACGCCATCAGCGAGCACGGCGTCCTCTCGCCGGACACCCTCTTCCTCCCGAAGCCGTTCACGCCGGAGGCGCTGGCCGCGAAGGTGGGGGAGATCCTCAGGCAGCTACGGTAGGGTGCGGCCGGAGCCCCTGCGCCAGGGTCCGCGTCGTGCGCACCCGCTGGCCGGTCAGCCGCTCCTCGAGCAGGGCGTCGACCTTCATCGCGACGATCTCCGGCCCCAGCCCCTTCCCGAGCAGGAGGTCGGCGCCCGCGACGCGCAGCCGCGCGGCCAGCTCCGCGTCCGGCGAGCCCGTGATGACGGCGATCACCAGGTCGGACTCGCCGCCGAGCTGCCGGATCCTGGCCACCAGCTCCTCCCCGAGCGTCCCCGGCAGCAGCTCGTCGGTGAGGAGGAGGTCGAGCATGAGGAGCTCCTCCGCCAGGATCCGCAGCCCCTCCTCGGCGTCGCTCGCCGAGATGACCTCGAAGCCCCGCTCCACGAGGGCGTCGGCGTAGAGCTGCCGCGCCACGCCGTCGTCGTCGATCACGAGCGCGCGGCGGTGACGGGCCGACACCTCGGTGAGCGCGTCGTGGATCGCCGCCATCGAGCGGGGGTCGAGGACGAAGCGGACGCCCATGCCCCGCACGTCCACGAACACGACCGCGGCGGACGTCGTGAGGCGTGACCCGTTCGGCAGGTTGAAGGAGATCTGCAGCTGGGCGCCCTCGCCGAGTGGGGCGCCGGTCCGGACGAAGGCGCCCCCGAGGGACAGGTTCTCCACCCAGCCGGCGACGACCGGCCCGCCCTCCTCCAGGTCACCGCCGACCCGCGGAGCGGGTCGGAAGTAGGCGTCGAGCGGCCGGCTGAAGGAGTAGCGAGGCGCCGCGCGCGTGCCGAACTCCGCGGTCGGGGCGCTCCGGGCGATCTCGCGGCGAAGCTCGGCCGGGGACGTCGAGAGGCCGAGCGAGAAGCCCGCGGGGCGTCCGGGGCCGGCCTCGTCGACGCCGCGGACCCCGACGACCCTCGCCCACTCCACCGCGACCCGGCCGACGCCGCGCGTCCGGAAGGACACCGGGATGGGATCACCCAGCGGCGGGGAGACGGGTGACGCGACGAAGAGCGCCTCCTCCGCGTCGTTCCAGCGCACCGCCTCCCAGCCGGGCCCCCCGACGTCGAGCGTCAAGGTGGGGCGGTCGTCCGCGTAGCAGCGGCGGCCCGCGTCCAGCCCCGCCGCCGTGGCGATCGCGCGCAGCGCCCTCGTCGCGCTGCCGGGCTCCACGCCGATGGCCCGCACGTCGAAGTGCGCCGTCGCCCGCTGCAGCGCCTCCAGCTCGGGGGGCTCCATCTCGGTGACGTCGCGGACCCGCCCACCGGCGCGGGCCACCCAGAACCGGACCCGGTGCAGGTCGGTCGCATGGAACCGCGCGGCCTCCAGCCTGACGAAGGCGTGGAGGGTTCGGCGCGGACCGTCGTAGGCGACGTCGAAGCCCAGCAGCGCCGCGGCGTGGATCTCGAGCAGCCAGCGGATCACCCGCTCCGCGTGCGCCAGCCGCTCTCCGTGTGCCCGCTCCATCACGATCGAAAGCTCGGTCTTCATGTCGGCTCCCCCGGGCCCGTGGCCACGGTCGCGTTCATCCGCCCGCCAAGGGGAAGAGCACGAACGGTGCCGACCCCGGCGCGGGGGGCGCGGAGAGGTCCCACCAGTGACCTCAGGGGGTTGCGCGCCCGTGGCGGGAGATGTGGGTCCGGGATCCGGGATCCGGAGTCCGGGATCCCGGACGCGCTCAGCGCTTCGGCGTGGATCGAGGGGCCGCCTCGGCCCCCTGCGCGTAGCGCTTCAGCCGCTCGTAGAGCGACGAGCGCGAGAGGCCGAGGCGCGCGGCGGCCTCCTCGACGCGCCCCCCGCAGGCCTCGACGACCCGCTGGACGTGCTCACGCTCGACCTCGGCGAGAGTCATCCCCTCCCTCGCGCGCTCCCCCGACCCGCCCGCGGCCGGACCGAGCCGCAGGTCGGCGGCCTGCAGCCGGCCGGACTCCGAGAGCAGCACCGCCCGCTCGAGGACGTTGCGCAGCTCACGGAGGTTGCCGGGCCATGGGTGGCCGGCCAGGGCGGCGTGCGCCTCCTCCGACAGCGCCAGGCCTGGCCGGCCCAGCTCCACGCGGAGACGGTCGAGCATCCAGTCCGCGAGGATGGGGATGTCCTCGACGCGCTCCCGGAGCGGGGGGAGCCGGAGCGGGATCGTGTTCACGCGGAAGTAGAGGTCGCTCCGGAAGCGGCCGTCCGCGACCCGGGCGGCGAGGTCCTGATGGGTGGCGGCGACGAGCCGGACGTCCACGACCCGGTCGCGGACCTCGCCGACCCGGCGGAAGCGCTGCTCCTCCAGGACCTTGAGGAGCCTGGGCTGGATGGCGGCGTCCATGTCGCCGATCTCGTCGAGGAAGACGGTGCCGCGGTTCGCGACCTCCAGCATCCCCGGCTTCGCGGAGATCGCCCCGGTGAACGCGCCCCTCTCGTGGCCGAAGAGCTCCGACTCGAGCAGCGCGTGGGAGAGCGCCGCGCAGTTGAGCGACACCATCGGCTCGCTGGCGCGGTGCGACGCGCGGTGGAGCCAGGCCGCGAGCACGCCCTTCCCCGTCCCCGTTTCGCCGGTGATCAGGATGGGGCTGTCGGCCCTCGCGACGCGGCGCGCGTCGGCCGCGAGGGCGCGGATGCCGGGGCTCACGCCCAGGAAGGGATCCGGGGGCGCCGCGGAGCGCGCGCCGGCCTCGCGGCGTCGCAGTCGCTGCGCGTCGATGGCACGCTCGAGCGCGATCTGGAGCGCGGGGAGCTCGGCGGGCTTCGTCAGGAACTGCTCCGCCCCCTCCTTCACGCAGGCCACGGCCAGATCGATGCTGCCGTGCCCGGTCACGACGACGACCGGCACGAAGGGGCGGAGCGCCCTGAGGCGGGGGAGGAGGTCGAGCGCCGTGCCGTCGGGCAGCTGGTGATCGAGCACCACCGCGTCCGGGTGGCCGTCGATGAACCGCTCCAGCCCCGCGGCGCAGGTGCCGGCCTCGAGGACCTCGAAGCCCGACGCCCCCAGGTGGTCGCCGACCACCCTGCGGATCGGCGCCTCGTCGTCCACGATGAGGATCCTCGGAGCCATCGCCCCCTCCCGTCGGGCATGCCCGGCCGCTCGCCGCGTCAGCGCCTGGACCGCTGCTTCGCGGGGCGCGCCGGCCTGCGCCCAGCCCCCGCGACCTCCGCCAGCGACTCGTCCTTCACGAACGCGGTCCCGTGGAAGAGGGCCACCGGCTCCCCGGCGTCGTCGACCACCTTCACCTCGCAGCGCGACAGGCGCCGGGAGCGGGCGACCTCGAAGGCCTCGGCGACCAGCGTCCCGGCGCGGGTGGGGCGCAGGAACGAGAGGGTCACGTCGACCGCCAGCGCCAGCGTCCCATGCGAGTTGCAGGCGACGGCGAAGGTGAGGTCGGCGAGCGTGAAGACGGCGCCCCCCTGCACCACGTCGGCGCCGTTGAGGTGCTTCTCCTGCACCTTCATGCGCGCCCGCGCGTAGCCGGGCCGGACCTCCTCGAGCTTCACGCCGGCGGCGGCGGCGAAGCGGTCACGCTTGAAGAAGGACTTGAGGAAGTCTGCGGTCGGCGGGACCGGGCGGGCGGAGTCGTTGGCCATGGCGCGCATGACGCCACGAACTCCGCCCGCTGTCACGTCCGGTGATCGCTACTTCTTGCGCGAGTAGCGCGCCGTGAAGGTCGCGTTGCCGAGGGCGTTGGCCTTCGTCATGAAGCCCACCATGGCGGGCGAGGCGTCCGGGCCGAGGTCGAGCTTCTCCACCTTGAGCGCGTACACCGTGAAGACGTACCGGTGCGGCTTGTCACCCGGGGGTGGGCACGCGCCGCCGAAGCCCGCGGGGCCGAAGTCGGTCCGTCCCTGGACCGCCCCCTCGGGCAGCGCCGCCTTCCCGCTCCCCGCCCCCTGCGCGAGCCCGGTCGCGGTCGCCGGGATGTTGAAGACCACCCAGTGCCACCAACCGGAGCCGGTCGGGGCGTCCGGGTCGTAGACGGTGACGACGAAGCTCTTCGAGTCCTTCGGGGCGTTCGCCCAGGAGAGCTCCGGCGACACGTTGGCCCCGGCGCAGCCGAAGCCATTGAAGACCTGCTGGTCCGAGAGCGACATCCCGGGCTTCACGTCCGTGCTGGTGAGGGTGAACCGGCCGGCAGCCAGGGCCGGACTGGCGAGGGTGAGCGCCGTGACCAGGAGAATCGTCCTCATGCGGTGCCTCCGCGGGGGAAAGGGTGTACGCGGAGTCTTAGCCGGAAGGCCGCGCGCACGGCAGAGACCATCCGGGGCGGACGGCGCTATGCTGGCGCCCTCCCCTCCACCGAACCTTCCCGAGATGCCCCTCCTCCCCGAGATCGACAACAACGAGCGACCCGACCTCTGCGCCGCGTGCGGCGGCGCCTGCTGCCGGACCCGGCCCGGGATCGAGGCGCCGGGCCGCTTTCTCGCCGCCGAGGATCCGGCGGCGGCGCTGGCGGACGCCCTCCGTTCGCGAGACTGGCTGCTGGCGGAGCACGTCGGGGTCCCGTGGGTCGACGGCGTGCCGCCGCCCGAGGAGGACCGCTACCGCCTGATTCGCTACCCGCGCCCCGCGACCGTCGCGGAGCGCGCGGCGGGGGACGTCGTCCCCCCGGGCGACTTCGCCGACTGCGTCTACCTCGACCCGGGCGGCTGCCGCCTCCCCTTCCCCGCGCGCCCCCGCATGTGCCGCTCGCTCGAGCCGGCGGCGGACGGCGACTGCGTCGCCGCGTGGGGGCGGCGCGAGGCGGCCCTGGCGTGGAAGGACCACCAGGAGCTGGTGGTGGAGGCGGCGAGGCGGAGCGGGCGGTGAGCGGGCCCGCCATCGACGCCGGGGGTCCCGCTCCGGCGCCGCTGCCCTGGCGAAGCTGGCGGGCGCCGTCGCCCCGCGCCCGCTTCCGGGCCCGGCTGGACCGTGACCCGCGCCGATGGGTCCTGCTTATCGTGGCGCTCGGCTCCATGGCAGGGCCGATGCTCCGCTTGGCATCGAACCGGGACCTGACGCAGTTCGGTGTCCAGCACCTCCTCTTCACCCTCTTCCTCCCGCTCTGGGGGATCGCCGGAATCCTGGGGATGCTCCTCCACGGCCGGCTCCTCCTCTGGACCGGGCGATGGCTCGGGGGGGCGGCTACGCCGCCGGAGCTCCACGCCGCCTTCGCCTGGTCGCAACTCCCGGCCGCCCTGATCGCCGCCCCCTTCCTGCTCCTGGCCCCGCTCCGGCTCGCCGCCGCCGACGCCCATCCGGTCCCCGACTGGCTGCGAGCGTCCCTCGACTTCGCCGAGGCGGCGTCGGCCCCGATGAGCGTCCTGTGGCTCGTGGCCATCCTCGTCGGCCTGCTGCTCTGGGTCATCTACCTCGCCGAGGCGCAGCGCATCGCGCTCTGGCGCGCCCTCGCCAACGAGCTGTTGGCCGCGCTGGCCGTCGTGGTCCCGGGGGTGGGAATCTTGATCTGGGTGACCGGGGTCGTACCGACGCGGAGGGAGACTCTCCAGGGGCTCGGGGCCCTGGCGGTGCTCCTCGGCGCCGTGTGGGCCGGCGCCGTCATCGAGCGTTGGTGGGCGCGCCGTTGATCAGCGCGTCGAGCGTCCCCACCGCCTCCTCGGCCCGTCCGACGTACTTCGCGTAGTTGGGCATCGCGATGGCCGCGAGGGGGTTGATCCGGCGGATCGACTCCTTGCCCAGCTCATCCAGCCCGAGCCCCAGCGCCTCCCCGCGCGCGGAGCCGGCCAGCGCGAGCGCTGCGTCCATCGTCGCTCGGAGAGCACGCCAGCCGTCCCGTGCGATCCAGCGCTCCCACCAGGCCCCGAGGCCCGGGCGCTCCCACGTCGCGGAGCGCGCCACGGCGAGCGCGCCCTCGTGCAGCCGCCGCCGCGCGTCACCGTGGAACAGTCGCGTGAAAGCCGTCAACTCCACGGAGAGGAACTCGACCCGGAGCATCTCGTGGACGCTCGGGAACCCGTCCCGCACGACGCGCAGCCGGGAGGCCGCCGTGCGGCGCTCCGGGGGCGAAAGGCGCGCGAGCGCGTCCCTGCAGGGCGGAGCGAGCCGCTTCACGATGGCCGCCCCGGCCATGTGCCCCACCATCCCCGACGTGATGGCCGCGTCCCGCCCGAGCGCGAGCCCATCGAGGCAGAGCGCGACGGCGCCCGCCGCGTCGGCGGCGGCCAGCGAGCGCCTCGCCCGGAGCCCCACGAGGAGCGCGGCCGCCTGGTAGCCCGTCCAGTTCGCTCCGTCGCAGGGCACGAAGGCCTCTCGACCCGACGGCAGGTCCGCCTTCGCCGCCCGCGTCCCTGCGAGCAGTCCGTCGAGGTGGGGTGCGAGGTCAGCGAGGGCGCGCGCGTAGGCGGCGGGGAGCCGCGCGAGCGGCCTCTTGCCCTCGACGATCTCCCGCGCCACGTCCCTCGCCGGCTCGTCGTCCTTCACGGAGTCGGCCCACGCCTGGATCGGCGGCAGGTGCCGGGCCACGGCGTCGCCGAGGGTGCCCGGGAGCGGCGCGTCGGCGTGGACCGGCCGCTCGAAGGTGCGCGAGAAGGCAGCGTTCGCGTCCCGAACGAGCCGCTCCTCGAGGTCGCCGACGCGCTGCCGCAGCCCCAACCAGATGGCGAGGCCGACCAAGGGGGCGAGGATCAGGGCCCACGCGGCGACGAGGTCCCAGCGGCGCGGCGGGCGGGACACACGCTTCCCGGCCTGAGCGAAGCGAAGCTCGTCCTGGAGGGTCACGCCCGGATCCTACCGTGCCCCCGACCCCCGGGAAGGGAGTGTTTCCCGTCGAGTGGGTCGGCACGTGGCCCCTTCCTACGGTATGAAGGTGGGGTCGCATCGGCAGTGGCCCGCCCCGCCGCAAAGGAAGGCTTCAGCAGATGACCGAGACCGCCCCGGCCGAGTCCCTGTCCTCCCTCGGTCGCCACTGGACGCACGACGCGGCGCCCGGGGAGACGCTCCTCGCCGTCACGCGCGACACCTTCGCCTCGGTCCGCCCGGCCGACGCGGAGCGGGTCGCGCCGCTCGTGACGGCCCTGCTCGAGCGCGTGCGGGATCCCGCGGCGCGCGATCCCGTGCGCCGCGCCCTCTTCACCCTCCTCGACACGGTCCGCCGCCGTGCCTTCATGGAGGCGGCGCGCCCGGAGCAGGTCGACCCGTGGCTCCGGGTCCTCCTCCCGGTCATCGAGCGCGCCGACTACACGTTCGGTGACCTCCTCCGCTCGCGCGAGGAGACCGACCCGAAGACGGTCGCCGTCCGGACGCTCGGCCCCGACGCGGCGACGCTCACCGTCGCCGATCTCGCCCGCCGGACGCGCGCGGTCGCGCGCGGCCTCTACGCGCTGATGGAGGACGACCCGACCGGCAAGGTGGCGATCCTCTCCGAGAACTCCCTGGAGTCGGCCCTCGCCGACCTCGCCTGCCTCTCCAACGGCATCCTCGACTTCCCGCTCCCGGCCAACGCCGTCGCGGAGCAGGTCGTCTACATGCTGAAGCACTCGGGGGCGAGGGTCCTGCTCGTCTCCGACGACGAGCAGGTCGCCAAGGTGCTCCCCGGCCTCGGTGAGCTGCCGGACCTGAAGGCGATCGTCGCCTTCTCGCGCTCCACCGCCGACCGGCACGGCCTCCTCTCGTTCGACCAGATGATCGGCCAGGGCGGCGGCGCCTTCGACGACGCGCTCCGCGCCGAGCGCGCCGACGCGGTCCGGAGCCGGGACCCGGCGACGGTGATGTACACGTCGGGGACCACCGGCCGCCCCAAGGGGATCATCTTCACCCACGAGAACATCGTCTCGAAGCGGCTCTGCCGGGCCTTCGCGCTGCCGCGCGTGGGCGAGGGGGACGTCTTCCTCTCCTACCTGCCGCTCTACCACACGTTCGGGCGGTGGCTGGAGCTGACCGGGTCGATCTGGTGGGGGGGGACCTACGTCTTCGCGCGCTCGACGGCGCAGGCCTCGCTCCTCGAGGACTTCCGGACCGTCCGGCCCAACGTCTTCATCTCGGTCCCCAAGAAGTGGATGGAGCTCCACGACGCCGCCTGGCTCGAGGCGGACGTGGACGACCCCGGGGAGGTGGCCGGCCACCTGCGCGCCATCACGGGCGGGAGGCTGAGGTACGGGCTCTCCGCGGCCGGCTACCTCGACCCGGTCGTCTTCAAGACCTTCCACCGCGCCGGGATCGAGCTCTGCTCCGGCTACGGCATGACCGAGGCGACGGGCGGCATCCTGATGACCTCCCCGGGCGCCTACGTCGAGGGGTCGATCGGCCGCCCGCTCCCGGGGGTCGACTGCCGCCGCGCCGACGACGGCGAGCTGCTGATCCGCGGCGTGTACGTGTCGCCCGGCTACTACGGCGGCGACCAGCCCATGGAGACGGGGCTGGACGCCGAGGGCTGGTTCCACACCGGCGACCTCGTCTCGGTCGACGCGGACGGCCACTACCGGATCACCGGCCGCAAGAAGGAGATCTACAAGAACCGCGCCGGGCAGACCATCGCGCCGCAGCGCGTGGAGAACCTCTTCCGCGACTTCGACGCGGTCGGGCAGGCGTTCCTGGTCGGCGACCACCGCGAGTACAACACGCTCCTCGTCTGGCCCGCGTACGACAAGCAGCCCCAGCTCCGCGAGCGGACGCCGGAGGAGCTCCGCGAGCTGCTCTCCTCCCTCGTCGCGAGCGCCAACCGGTTCCTCGCCCCCTTCGAGCGCGTGGTCGCGTTCCAGATCCTCCCGCGACCGCTCGACGAGGAGCACGGCGAGCTGACCCACAAGCAGTCCTACAAGCGGGACGTGATCGAGAAGGGCTGGGAGGCCCTGATCGAGCCGATGTACGAGCGGAGGCACCTCACGCTCGCCGTCGACGGCGGCCAGCTCCGGATCCCGAACTGGGTCCTGCGCGAGATGTCGGTCCTGCAGCACGAGGTCTCCGTGAAGGGGGACCAGCTCGTCGCGGGCGACCGCACCCTCCGCGTCGGCGCGACGCCGGAGGCGCCGGGCTCGCTGCGGATCGGCGACCTCGCCTACGCCGCCGAGGGGACCGCGATCGACCTCGGGCAGGTGCTCGGCCGCCCCTCCCTCTGGCTCGGCAACGAGGCGCTCCGCCGCTTCATCGGCGACGAGGCCTTCGCCTCCCTCGCGTCGCGCCGCCGGAAGCCCGGCCCCGACCTCCGCCTCGACCCCCGGCTCTGGGAGCCCCCCGCCGAGAACCGCCTCAAGCCGCTCCTCGACCTCGTCGACCGGGAGCAGGTCACCTTCCTGTCGATCCACGCGGCGGGCGAGCTGCTGCGCGCGGAGCGCCCCGAGGCGCGGCGCGCCGTCGCCCACCTGCAGCTCGGGCTGGCCGGCGGGCGTCCCGAGTACGCGACGCTCGCGCGGGCGCTCCTGAAGCGCGCGGCCGACGCGCCCGACGACGAGATCCGCCGCCGCGCCTTCCGGGCGATCGTACCCGCCGAGGAGCCCGGGACGATCCTCCAGACGCTCCGCCACTTCCTCGATCGGCTGGGGCCGCTCGCGCTCCGGGACGAGGATCTCCTCGCGCTCGGCGAGCGCGGCCTCTCGGACGCGCAGATCCAGGCGCTGCTCGACTCGCTCGCCGGCTCCGCGACGGCCGAGCCCGTGCAGGCGGCCTCCGATCGGCGGCTGCTCGTCGGCACGATGCGGCTGCTCACCGCCTGCGCCATCGCCCACCCGGGCTGGTTCTCGCGCGTCCGCGTCCCGCTCTCCCGGGTGGCGATGCAGGAGGACGAGGAGCTGTCCGCCCGCGCGGCGGAGGAGGTCGACCGGCTGCGCCGCGGCTTCTCCAACTGGATCGGCCCCAACCTCCGGCGCGCGATCGACCCCGAGACGGGGGAGGAGTACGGATGGAAGGACGTCGTCGTCTTCGACGAGGACATCGACGCCAGCACCCGCTCCATCCTGCTCAACGCGATCGGCGACGTGACCCTGGTCCGCGCGTCGGTCTTCCTGCTCTCCCGGGGAGCCCTCGTCTCCCTCGCGGACATCCCGCCGGGTGGCGCCACCGTCAGCACCATCTCCCGGCGGCGGGGGCGGTCGGTCTTCCGCCTCACGATCCACACCCGCGCGCGGGAGACGCACGAGGTCGCGGTCAACCTGAACGACGAGATGCACCCGGCCGAGCTGCGCGAGGACATCAACTGGCTGCTCGCCGCCGGCGCCCCTCCCCCCCTCGTCGAGGCCTTCGCCGGCTACTTCCCCGAGTACGGGATCTTCACCGAGGAGTTCATCCCGGGAGAGACGGTGGCCCAGCTCGTCGAGCGGCTGGAGAAGGCGGACGAGATCCGCCGCCTCAGGCCGCTCTGGCCCTTCATCTGCTGGACGTCGCTGGCCGCGCACGTCGACTTCTGGGATCGCACCGGCCGCCGGCTCGCGCTCCACGAGCCCGCCCCATCGGTCTTCATCGTCCCGCCCCACGACAACCAGGCCGGGGCGCGCCTCGTCTCGATCACCGATCGCACGCCCTGCGCCACGTTCGACAAGCTGCTCGACCGCTTCGTCCTCTCCTTCATGGGGCCCATCGAGACCGCCAACCCGTCGCTGCGCGGCGAGGTGGAGGACGGCGTCGTCTTCTCGGCCGTGATCGAGGCGCTCGGGCTCGAGCGCGGGCTCGCGCTGCTCGAGGAGGCCGCGAGCGGGAAGCGCGGCGCGGCCATCGCCGCGTGGCTCGAGCAGGTGAAGGCCGGGGGCTACACCCCGCGCCAGGTCTACTTCGCCGCGCGGCGCTTCTCCCGCTGGTCGGAGATGAACCTGAACGCCTCCGAGGAGGCGCTGGGCAAGATGCTCGGCGAGCTGTGGCGCTCCTACCGGCTGGAGGAGGTGGAGCAGCAGTGGACCGACACGCGGATCCGCTTCTTCCGCCAGACCGTCTTCGCGCGCGCGAGGCCGGAGCTCGCCGACGCCCTCGACCGCCTGATGGCCCGCGCCCGCGCCCTCCCCGCGGGCGCGCTCGACCTCGAGGAGCAGGTCGCGGCGCTGCGCGGCGCCGCGCGCACGACGCCGGACGAGGACTACTTCCTGGCGCGCATGACCTACCGCCACCTCCGGCCGCAGGACGACGCGGCGCTCATCTCGATGCCGAGCGGCGACCGGTACGTGACCGAGGTGGTCGTGTCGCTGACCGACGACGAGGGCGGGCGCTACTCCATCCGCGGCCCGACGAGCCCGCGGGAGGTGGCGCGCTTCCTCCAGATCTGCCAGGACGCGCACATCAACGTCTCCTTCGGCGCCGAGCACGAGTACCTGCTCGCCATCGACGACCAGGAGCGGGTCATCGGCGGCCTCTTCTGGCGCTGGCTCAAGCCCCCGCGCGCGCGCATGGAGAAGATGGTGGTCGCGCGCAGGCACCGCGGGCGGGGGATCGGCGACAGCATCATGCGGGAGTTCTTCCGCCGCATGCGGGGCCGGGGCGTCACGACGCTGGAGACCGGCTACCTCGCGCCGGAGCTCCTGCGCCGCTACGGCTTCCGCACGGACCCCACCTCCGGCGGCGTCGTCCGCGATCTCGAGCAGGAGGACCCGTTCCGCTGGTGAACGGGGACCGCACATGACCGCCCTCCACTGGAAGCTGATCGACTCGACCCTCCGCGAGGGGGAGCAGTTCGCCCGCGCCTCCTTCCGCACGGACGACAAGCTCGAGATCGCGCGGGCGCTCGACGCCTTCGGCGTCGACTACGTCGAGGTCACCTCCCCCGCCGCCTCCCCGCAGTCGCAGAAGGACGCGACGCTCATCGCGAAGCTCAACCTCGGCGCCCGGGTCATCACCCACGCCCGCTGCGTCGTCGACGACGTGAAGGCCGCCATCGACACCGGCGTCCGGGGCATCGGCCTCCTCTTCGCGACGAGCCGCATCCTGCGGGAGTCCTCCCACGGCAAGTCGATCCAGCAGATCATCGACGCGATGCGCCCGCCGATCGAGCTGGCGCTCAAGGCGGGGCTGGAGGTCCGCTTCTCCGCCGAGGACGCCTTCCGGACCGAGGAGGCGAACCTCATCGCCGTCTACCAGGCGGCCGAGGCGCTCGGCGTGCACCGCGTCGGGATCGCCGACACCGTCGGCATCGCGACGCCGCGCCAGGTCTACGCGCTCTTCCGCTCGGTCCGGCGCTCCGTCGGCTGCGACATCGGCTTCCACTGCCACAACGACACCGGCTGCGCGATCGCGAACGCCTCCGAGGCCGTGGCGGCGGGCGCGACCCACGTCGACGTGTCGGTCCTCGGGATCGGCGAGCGGGTCGGCATCACGCCGCTGGGCGGCTTCGTCGCGCGGATGTTCAGCATCGAGCCCCAGGCCGTCGCGGGCACCTACCGGCTCGGGCAGCTGCGGGAGCTCGAGCGGATCGTCGCGCGCGTCTGCGGGATCGACGTGCCGTTCAACAACTACATCACCGGCGAGACGGCCTACTCGCACAAGGCGGGGATGCACCTGAAGGCCATGATGGCCAACCCGGGCTCGTACGAGGTGATCCCGCCGGAGGCCTTCGGCCTCAGCCGCAAGCTGATCGTCGGCAGCCGGCTCACCGGCAAGCACGCGATCGCCTACCGCGCCCGGGAGATGGGCATCACGTTCGGCGAGGAGGAGCTGAAGGCCATCACCCGGAAGATCAAGGAGCTGGCCGACAAGGGGCAGCTCGACGAGAGCCAGATCGACCAGGTGCTGCGGGACTTCGTCACCGCATGAGGTCGAGGCTGCTCATCCTCGCCGCCGCGGCCCTCTGGTCGACGGCGGGCGCGGCGATCAAGCTCACGGCCCTCAACGCCTGGCAGGTCGCGGGCGGGCGCTCGCTCGTGGCGGCGATCGCCGTGGCCGCGATGGTCCCGGCCGCGCGAATCCGGCCGCGCCCCCGCGTCCTCGGCGTCGCCCTCACCAACGCGATCACCGTGATCCTGTTCGTGCTGGCGACCAAGCTCACCACCGCCGCCAACGCGATCTTCCTGCAGGAGACCGCCCCGCTCTGGGTGCTCCTGCTCGCGCCGGTCGTCCTCGGCGAGCGCCCCACGAGGAGCGAGCTCCTCTCCATCCCGGTCTACGCGGCCGGGCTCGCCCTCTTCTTCCTCGACGACCTCAGCGCGGGCCAGACCGCGGGGAAGCTCTGCGCGCTCGGCTCCGGCCTCGCCTTCGGCGTGACGATCGTCGGGCTGCGCCGCCTGCGCGAGGAGGGGCCGGGGGCGCTGCTCTGGGGGAGCGTCCTCGCCGCCGCGGCGACGCTCCCGCTCTGGGGCACGGGGCCGGCCGCCGGCGCCGGCGACCTCGCGCTCCTGCTCTTCCTGGGCGTCTTCCAGCTCGCGCTCGCCTACGTCTGCTTCGCCCGGGGGCTCTCCGCCGGCGTCACGGCCGTCGAGGCCTCGCTGCTCGCGCTCCTCGAGCCCGTCCTCAACCCGGTCTGGACGCGCCTCGTCGTCGGCGAGCGTCCGGGCCCCTGGGCCCTCGCGGGCGGCGCGGTCGTCCTCGCGGCGACCGCCTGGCGGGCGCTCGCGCCGGCCTTCGGGGCGGCGGGGCGCGCGGCGGAGGGGTAGGCGCCCCTCCGTCGCGCCCGCCGGGAGGGGGGCTCTACGCCCCCGCGGCGACCCCCTCGGTCCCGGGCAGCCGCGCGGACTCCGACGGCATCGGCTCGTTCTCCCCCACCTCCCCGGCGAGGACCCGGCGCGCGCGGGCGACGTCCAGCTCCCCCTCCCAGCGGGAGACGGCGACCGAGGCGACGCCGTTGCCGATGAGGTTGGTGATCGCGCGCGCCTCGGACATGAAGCGGTCGATCCCGAGGAGCAGCGCGAGCCCGGCGACCGGGATGTTGCCGACCGCCGACAGCGTGGCCGCGAGCGTGATGAAGCCGCCCCCGGTGACGGCGGCCGCCCCCTTGGAGGTGAGGAGGAGGACGGCGAGGATCTCGAGCTCCTGCGCGAGCGTGATCGGCGTGTTGGTGGCCTGGGCGATGAACAGCGTCGCGAGCGTGAGGTAGATCGACGTGCCGTCGAGGTTGAAGGAGTAGCCCATCGGCACGACGAGCCCGACGACCGGCTTGGAGCATCCGAGCCGCTCCATCTTGCGCATCATGAGGGGCAGCGCCGACTCGGACGACGAGGTCCCGAGGACCACGAAGATCTCCTCCTTGATGTAGCGGAGGAAGCCCAGGAGCCCCAGGCCGCACCCGCGGAGCACCAGGCCGAGCACGAGGACGACGAAGAGCGCGCTCGTCGCGTAGAAGCAGGCCATCAGCTTCCCGAGGCTGAGCAGGCTCGCCACGCCGTACTTCCCCACCGTGAAGGCCATCGCGCCGAAGGCCCCCACCGGCGCGAACCGCATCACGATCGCGACGACCCGGAAGAGCACGCTCGACAGCCCCTCGACGAACGACAGGACCGGCGCGCCGGCCTCCCGCACCATCGCCAGCGCCAGCCCGAACAGGATGGAGAAGAGGAGCACCTGGAGGATGTCGCCCTTCGCGAAGGCGTCGGCGACGTCCTTGGGGATGACGTTGAGGAGGAAGTCGACGGTCCCGTGGGCCTGGGCGCCGGACGTGTAGGTCGCGATCGCCTTCGCGTCGAGCGTGGCGGGGTTCACGTTCATGCCGCTGCCCGGCTGGACGAGCCTGGCCACGGCGAGGCCGATGGCGAGCGCGACCGTCGTCAGCACCTCGAAGTAGACGAGCCCCTTGAGCCCGACGCGCCCGACCTTCCTCAGATCCCCCATCTTCGCGATGCCGGTCACGACCGTCGCGAAGACGATCGGCGCGATCAGCATCTTCACGAGCTTGATGAAGGCGTCGCCGAGCGGCTTCAACGACGCGCCGAAGGCGGGGAAGAGATGGCCGACGACGGCCCCGGCGAGCACCGCGACGAGGACCTGAAGGTAGAGGCTTCGGGTGAACCGCTTCACGTGGCACCTCCGGGGGGCGCGGGGAGCCCCGCGTGTTCGGGTGAGCGCCACCGTTGAGCACGGAGGGTGCCGGCCCGCGAACGGGGGCCGGGTGCGGCCCAACGCCGCGACAGGACTGGAGGATCCGGGCGTCCCGAGGGTCGCGCAGCCGGCGAAGGGGCATGCCCGCCGGCATACCCCCTCCCCCTCCATGCCGGCCGGAATGCCGGCTCAGCCCCGCCTGGCCTTGAGCCGCTTCGAGAGGGCGGACTGCCCGACGCCGAGCAGGCGCGCCGCCAGCGTCTGGTTGCCGCCCGCGCGCCGCATCGCCTCGTCGATCAGCAGCTCCTGCGCCTCGTCGAGCCCCGGGAGCCGCTCGACCGGGGAGAACGGGTTCGCCCCCTCACGCGCGTCGTCGCCGTCGGGCTCCGGAGCCCGGCGCCCCATGGCCTCCGCGAAGGTCTGCATCGAGAGGACGTGGTCGCGGTGGGTCGAGACGGCGTCGTAGACCATCGCCTCCAGCTCGCGGACGTTCCCCGGGAAGTCGTGGGTCGCGAGGAGCTGGAGGAGCTGGCGGGGAGGCGTCGGCTTCCGCTTGCCGAGCGAGCGCGCCGCCTCCGCGAGGAAGTGGTCGAGCAGCGGCGCGAGGTCGTCCTTCCGCTCTCGCAGCGGCGGGACGCGAACGCGGTGCGTGCGCAGCCGGTAATAGAGGTCCCGGCGGAAGGTCCCCTCCCGCTCCTTCGCGGCGAGGTCCTGGTGCGTCGCGGCGATCACGCGGGTGCCCACCCGCTTCGGCCGGTCGGCGCCGAGCGGGAGGTACTCCCCCTCCGCCAGGAACCGCAGGAGCTTCACCTGCGACGGGATCGAGAGGTCCCCGATCTCGTCGAGGAAGAGCGTCCCGTCGGCCGCCTCCTCGACCATCCCCCGCCGCGGCTGGTCGGCCCCGGTGAAGGCCCCGCGCACGTGGCCGAAGAGGGTGTCGGCGAAGACCGCGTCGTCGAGGCCGGCGACGTTGACCGCCACCAGCCTGCCCGGGCGCCCCGAGAGCCGGTGCGCGGCCCTCGCCACCAGCTCCTTGCCGACGCCGCTCTCGCCGGTCACGAGGAGCGGCTGCGGGCTCGCCGCCACCGCCTCCACGTACGCGAAGAGCGTGAGCATCGCCCGGTCCCGGGTCACGATGTCGGCGAAGGCCTCGGGGTGGCTCAGCTCCCCCGAGAGCAGCCGATCCGTGACCTCCAGGCTCTCCCGCTGCAGCTCCTGCATGCGCAGCGCCCGGTGGACCCCCGCGACGAGCCGGTCCTCCTCCTCCGTCTTGACGTGGTAGTCGAAGGCGCCGAGCCGCATGCAGCGCACCGCGGTCTCGACCTGGTCCATCCCCGACACCACGATCACGGAGATCTCCGGCTGCTCGGCGGTGATCCGCGCCAGCAGCTCCTCGCCGGCCAGGTGGGGCATGGTGAGGTCGAGCAGGACGACGGCGATCGCGTCCCGGCGCAGCCGGTCCATCACCTCGCGCGGGTCCTGGCAGGTCTCGGCGCGCCCGAGCCCCGCCCGCTCGAGGGTCAGGGACATCGAGCGGAGCCACGCCGGCTCGTCGTCCACGATGAGGATCCCGGTGGGTCGCTCGCTCACGCCGACGCCTCCTGCACGGCCGGGAGGGAGAGGGTCGCGACGGTCCCGGCGCCGACGCCCGAGGTGAGGGTGAGGGTGCCCCCGTGCTCCCGCACGATGCCGGCCGACACGGACAGGCCGAGCCCCGTGCCGCCCGACGCCCGCTTCGTCGTGAAGAACGGATCGGTGACGCGGGAGAGGTGCTCCTCCGGGATGCCGACGCCCTCGTCGCGGACCTCGATGACGACGAGGCCGGCGGCGGGGTCGTGGCGGGTGGAGAGGCGGACCGCGCGGTCGGGGGACGGGAGGGCCTCGCAGGCGTTGAGGAGGAGATTCACCACGACCTGCTCGATCCGCTGGGCGTTGGCCCGGACCCGCGGGAGCCCCGGGGCGAGCGCCTGCTCGAAGCGGTGCGTCGCCTTTCGCAGCGAGTTCCCCACGAGCCGCGCCGCCGTCTCGGCCACGGCGTTGAGGTCCACCGCCTCGAGGGCCGGCGCGTCCTCGCGGCGTGCGAACGCCTTCAGATCGTCGACGATCCGCTTGATCCGCCGGCCGCTCCCGGCCATCTCCTCGAGCAGCTTCGGGATCTCCTGGCGCATCCGCGCGTACGGCAGGCCGGCGAGCGTGGCCGGCGCGCGGTCCGGCTGGGCGTCGAGCGCCGCGAGGGCGTCCTCGAGGGCGCCCTTCACGATCGGCACGTCCAGGAGGATGAGCCCCGTCGGGTTGTTGATCTCGTGGGCCACGCCCGCCACCAGCACGCCGAGGGCGGCCAGCTTGTCCGCCTGCACCAGCTGCTGCTGGTGGAGCCGGAGGGCCGCCACGGCGCGCTCCCGCTCGGCCACCTCCTGGCGGAGGGACTCGGTCCGCTGCGCGACGACGCGGCGGAGCGAGCGCGACCAGATCACCGTCGCGGCGAGGACGAGCAGGAGGGGCACCAGCACGGCCGCGGCGTACCGGGCGATGGTCGCGGGGCCGACGCCCTGCGGCTGGAGCACGCCCAGCCAGCGCCGGTGGATCTCGTCGTACCGCCCCGTGGCCTTCAGGATCGCGAGCCCCTCGTCGAAGCGGGCGAGGAGCTCCCCCTCCCCCTTCCTCACCGCGTAGCCGTAGGACTCGGCGGCGACGCGCCGGGCCACCGGCTCCACGTTGGTGAGCCCGAGGTCGCGGGCGATGTAGACGCCCGGGAGGAGCGCGAGCGCGACGTACTCCCCCTGCCCCGCCGCGAGCCGCCGCATGGCGTCCGCGGGCGTGCCGGTCCGGACGAGGTCCTGGCCGAACCCGCGGCGCGTCAGCTGCTCGTCCATGATCCCGCCGCCGAAGACGATGACCCGCTTGCCCCTCAGGTCGTCGAGGGAGGTCACGGCCGGCGCGCCCCGACGCGCGAAGATGGCGTGGTGGACGATGGCGTGGGGCGCGGCGAAGTCGAGATCCTTCGCCCGCTCCTCCGACCAGGAGATCCCCTGGAGGACGTCCACCTCCCCGGAGCGGAGCGCCTCGCGCATCCGGGCCCACTTCCCGAAGCGGAACTCCACCGTCATCCCCATCACGTCGGCGATGGCGCGCGTGAGGTCGACGTTGTAGCCAGCGGGCTTCCCGTCGCGATCCACGAACTCGTACGGCGGGTAGTCGGGGTCGGCCCCGACGATCACGTGCGGGGGACCGGCGATCTCCGGCATCGGCTGGGCCCGGGCGGCCGAGCCCGCGGCCACCAACGCCAGCGCCGCGATCGCCGTCCGCGTGAACCCCGCCGTCATGCGGGCGCTACGCTACGACGCGGGGTCCCGGGCAACAAGTCGGGGGGTCCACCGAAGGGAGGATGGGGCCGCGCCGGACCCGCCGCCGAGGGCTGCCTCCTCGAAGGGAACCTCACTTCCCCGGCGGCGGGCGCGCACGCCGCCCGCGGCGCGTGCCAGCCTCTTTGGAGAAGGAGGCCTCGCATGGCTCGCGCAATCGGAAGGGTGGCAGCGTTCGGGACGTGGCAGCGCCGGAGCTACCTCGTCGATCGCCATTTCCAGCTGAAGTACGCGCTGATGATCGCGGCCGTGGCCGGCGCCGTGGCGGTGGCGCTCGGCCTCTGGCTGCAGCAGGCCCACCACTACGCGCTCCTCGGCGCCGGCCTCGACTTCCAGGGGCGCCGCGCCCTGGAGGCGAGCTACCGCGTGCTCTTCGTCGCCTTCGCGGGCGTGGCCGTGGCGGTGACGGCCGGGCTCGGCTGGCTCGGCGTGCGGATGACCCACCGCGTCGCCGGCCCGGCGCTCATGATGCGGCGCTACCTGACCTCCTTCGCCGCGGGCCGCTACCCCCGGGTGCGCACGCTGCGCAGGTCGGACGAGCTGTCGGAGCTCTTCGTGACCGTCGCGGCCGCCATCGAGCAGGCGCGCGCGCGGGACGCCCGGCAGGTGGAGCAGCTCGAGGACGCCCTCATCGCGCTGCGCAGCGCGGCGGATCGTGCCCCGGAGCTGCTCCCGGTCGCGGAGCGGCTCCAGGCCGCGGTGGAGGAGCGCCGGAGCGCCCTGGAGCTCGCGACGGCGGGGACGCCGCCCGCCGCGGCGTCGCGCGCCGCCTAGCGCCGCAGCGCGGCCAGGGCCGCCTTGACGTCGGAGACCGCCAGGTAGAGGTTGACCTGCGTCGCGCTGCGCGCCGTGCCCACGTACGCGTAGAGCACGTTGACGCCCCGCTCGCCGAGCCGGTCGGCCACGCCGCCGAGCGCGCCGGGGCGGTCCTTCACCCGGACCTCGACGACCTCGTCCTCGGTCGTCTCCCATCCGTGCTTCTTGAAGATTCGCCTCGCCACCGCGGGCTTGTCCACGACGACCCGGACGAACCCGCGGCCGTCGAAGGTCGCCGCCATGAACGCCCGGATGCCGACCTTGGCCTCGCCGAGCGCGTCGGCGACCTGGCCCAGCATTCCCGGACGATCCTCGACCCACGCGGAGAGCTGCTTCGCCTTCGGCATGCACGCCTCCCGGGGACGCGGTGACGCCCGCGCCCTGTGCATCCACTCTGCACCGCCGGCCGGTGCGCTGTGAAGTCCCCGCGCACGGCGTCACCCCGGCCTGCGGGCGCCGACGTGGCCCGGCGGCCGCCTTTCGTGGTACGTCGAGCGGGATGGGTGGGACACCCCCCGGCTGGCTGGAGGCGAGAGGGCTGCGGGCGCACCTGGCGCTCGGCTGCGGCGCCGCCACGTCCGTCCTCGGCGGCGCCTGCGGCCTCCTGCTGGAGTGGCTCCACCCCGCCCCCGACGCGACCCACGTCGCGGTGGTCGTCGGCGCGGCCCTCGCCGCCGGCGCCGTCGGCGCCGTCGTCGGCGCCCGGATGGGCCGCTGGCTCGCCCTCCCCCTCGCCGCGCTCGCCGAGGCCCTCCGCGCCCCCCCGGGCGGCGCCGGCGTCCCCGCGATCCCGGTGGATGCCCCCGCCGAGATCGGCGACACCGCCCGCAGCGCCGCGGCGATGGCCCGGGCCTTCCTCCTCGCGCGCGAGGAGCTCGCGGCCGCCGCCGGCCGCATCCACGGCGAGTCCAACGCGATCCACGAGGCGGCCTCGCGGCGATCCTCGCAGGCCGCGGCGGAGGCGGCGTCGATCAACGAGACGAACGCCGCCGCCCTCGAGATCGCCCAGTCCACCCTGCGCTCCCTCGAGCAGGCCGACTCGGTCATCGCGATGGCGCAGCGCTCGGAGGAGCTGAGCACCGA
Source organism: Anaeromyxobacteraceae bacterium (assembly GCA_035465955.1). Classification (GTDB taxonomy): domain Bacteria; phylum Myxococcota; class Myxococcia; order Myxococcales; family Anaeromyxobacteraceae; genus DATIVK01. The sequence goes on from DATIVK010000018.1 coordinate 20,720, forward strand.
CGGCGCGCGCGTCGTCGCCGGCGCCGTCCGGGCCACGGGCACGCTGGCCGAGCACGTCCGGCGCGTGACCTCCACCGTCGCCGAGCTCTCCGAGCGGACGTCCCAGATCGCGGAGATCGTCGTCACGGTCCAGGACCTCGCCGAGCAGACCGATCTGGTCGCGCTCAACGCCTCGGTCGAGGCCGCCAAGGCCGGCGAGCAGGGGCGCGGCTTCGCGGTCGTCGCGATGGAGATGCGGCAGCTCGCGGAGCAGTCGCGCCAGGCCGCGACGCAGGTGCGCGCCATCCTCACCGAGATCGACCGCGGGACGCAGGTCTCCGCCGCCGCCACCGAGGAGGGGGCCGCGCGGGCCCAGGAGGCGCAGCAGCTCGCCCTGTCGGCCGGCGAGGCGCTCGAAGGGCTCATCCTCGTCATCCGCAACTCCGCGCACGCCGCGCGCCAGATCGCCGAGGCGGCGCACGGCCAGACCGGCGACGTGCAGGCGATGGTCTCCTCCTTCGGCCAGCTCGCCCGTACCCTCAACGCCGGGGCCGAGGACGCGGCCGCGCTCGAGCGCTCCGCCCGCGCGCTGGCCGAGCTCTCGCGCGAGCTCGCCGATCGCGCCGCCCACCCGGTCGGCGGGGCGCAGGGCGAGGCCGCACGGTGACGGCGGTCCCCCTCCGCACCCTCCCGCCGGGGCGCTGCGCCCGCTGCGCCTTCCCCCGCGAGCTCTGCCTCTGCGACGAGGTCCCGCGGCTCGAGGTCCCGATCCAGTTCGTCATCCTGCGCCACGCGAGCGAGATCCCGCGCCTCACCAGCACCGCGCGCTGGGCGGCCCTCGCCCTGCCCGGCGCCGAGATCGTCGACTACGCCCTCCCGGGCGCGCCGCTCGACGGCGCCGCGCTGCCGACCGAGGGGGCCTGGGCCCTCTTCCCCTCCGCCCGCCCCACGGCGGCCGGGAGCGCCTCCCCGCGCCGGATCGTCGTCCCCGACGGGACCTGGCAGCAGGCGCGGCGCATGATGCACCGGGTCCCGGCGCTGCAGCGGCTCCCCCGGCTCTCGCTGCCGGCCGCGCCGCCGGCGCCACGCCTCCGCCGTCCGCCGGTGCCGGGCGGGATGTCCACGATGGAGGCGATCGCCGAGGCCCTGCGCTTCCTGGGCCACGGAGACGAGGCCGAGCGGCTGCTCGCCTTGAACGCGCTGGCGGTCGAGCGGGCGGCGCGGCTGCGGGGGATCCCCGCCGCGCTCACCTAGACCCGGAAGCGGCCGGCGGCCGCCCAGGCGCGCCCCAGCGCGTCGCGGCCACGGTCCAGCCCGGCCAGCGTCCAGCGCCACGCGTCCTTCAGGACGCGCTGCGCCGCGAGGGAGAAGAGCAGCACGACGGCCGCGACCAGGAGCCCCTCGCCAACCCCGAGCCGCTGGCCGATCCGGGCCGCGAGCCCGGGGTGGGTGGACCAGCCGTACACGATGGGGACGTGGATCGCGTAGACGCCGAGCGAGGCCCTCCCGAGCGGCGCGAGGCGCGCCGCCGCGGCGGCCGGGACCCTCGACAGGGCCGCGATGAGGAGCAGGAAGACGCCGATCCGGTAGACGACGAGGACGGGATCGTTGAACGGCATCGTCCCGACCCCCGTCCAGCAGGTGGCCCCCACGATCGCCGCGCCGATCCCCCCGAGCCACGCCGCCTCCCTGCGCCCGCCGTCGACCACCAGCAAGCCGACGGCGGCCCCGGCGAAGAAGTAGGCCATCCAGGGGAAGAGCGGGAACGGCGACGTCCCACCGATCGCCTGCTCGAGCGCGATCGCGGCGAGGCCGTCGGGGCTCCCGGCGGGGCGCATGCCGAGCGCGACCGCGAGGAGCGCGGACGCCGCGAGCGCGAGGAGCCGCTCCCGGCGCCCCGGCAGCGCCGCGAAGAGGAGCGCCGTGGCGAGGATGGAGAGCCCGATCGTGTGCAGCACGCCGAAGGAGACGAGGTGGGCGAAGACGCCCGCGTCGCCGTGGAGGAGCGCGTCGAGCCCCCACCCCGGCCAGTAGAGCAGCGTGCCGATGGCCACGAGGAGCGCCGCGCGCCGCGCCCGGGACGCCGGGATGGCCCACCCGCGCGCGCCGGACCGCTGGATGGCGGCCGAGACCGCCCAGCCGGCCACGGCGATGAAGACCGGCGCCGTGAAGCCGCGCGCCTTCCAGTACGCGACGACGGCCGGGTGGGCGCGGAGGGCGGGCGCGAGCAGCGCGTCCAGCGTGTGGCCCGCCACCATCGCGGCCACGCCGAGGGCTCGCGCCGCGTCGAGCGCGGGGATGCGGGTGTAGGGCTTGGAGGCGGCCACGGCGGCCGGTCCTATAGCACTTCCGCCCCGCCGCCGCCCCTCCCCAAAGCGCTCAGTGCGCGGCGCGGCCCGGCGTCCGGAGCGCACCCGTCAAGATCGGGACGGAGACCTTCACGAGGACCGTGAGCACGAGCGCCCCCACGCCGAAGACGCCCACGGTGACCGCCCACTCGTTCAGGCTGGGGGCGTACTCGTAGATCTCGCCGAGCGCGTCGGGGGTCATCCCGGGGACGACGAGCCCCATCCCCTTCTCGATGAAGACGCCGAAGAAGATGAGGGCGCAGCCGAGGTTGAGGGTCGTGAAGTTGCGGCGCCAGCGCGGGACCATGAGCAGGAAGAAGGCCGTGACGTTGGCCGCGAGCGACGCCCAGGTCCACGGGACCAGCGCGCGGTGGTGCTCGATCCCGAACCAGAGGTAGCGCGTGTAGAGCAGGTGATGCGTCGCCGAGTAGAACTCCTTGAAGACCTCCGCCCCCAGGAGGAAGAGGTTGATGAAGATGGCGTAGGCCATCAGCTCGGCCACCTTGAAGATCGCCTCGTCCCGGATCGGGATCTCCGCGCGCTTCCGCAGGAGCTGGAAGAGGACCAGCATCACGGCCGGCCCCGAGCAGAAGGCCGACGCGAGGAAGCGCGGGGCGAGGATCGACGCGTTCCAGTAGGGCCGGGCCGCGAGGCCGTTGAAGAGGTAGGCCGTGACGGTGTGCGTCGACACCGCGATGGGGATCGACGCGAGCACGAGCGGCAGCAGGATCCGCTTCTCCACCTCCAGGCCGTTGTACGAGCGGTAGAGCACGTAGAAGATGACGGCGGCGTTGACCACCAGGTAGACGTTGAGGACCATCGCGTCCCAGGCGAGCATCGCCGACGGCCAGTTGGGCGTGCCGACCAGCGGGACCATGTGGAGCACGCGCTCCGGGTGGCCCATGTCCACCGTGACGAACAGGAGCGCCATCGTCAGCGCCGAGACGGCGAGCAGCTCCCCGAGCAGCACGACCTCCTTGAGCGGCTTCCACTCGTACACGTACGCGGGGATCACGAGCATCACCGCCGCCGCCCCGACCCCGACCAGGAAGGCGAAGTTGCCGATGTAGAAGGCCCAGGAGACCTGGTCGCGCATATGGGTCGCGAGCAGGCCGTGCTCGGCCTGCCGGACGTAGGCGACGATCCCGACGGCGATGGCGACGGCGAGGAAGCCGAGCCAGGCGTAGTAGGCCCGCGTCCCGCGCACGACCTCGCGGCCGGCGCCCGTCAGGAAGTGGAAGAGTCCCCGCATCTCGAACCCCCTCGGCCGGTGGCGGTGCGCCGCCGGTCAGGTCGCGTAGAAGTAGAAGAAGGTCGGCTCGGTCCCGAGCTCCTCCTTGAGCACGAAGACCCGCTTCGTCTCGATCACCTTCCGGATCTCGCTCTCGGGATCGAGCAGGTTGCCGAACTTGCGCGCCCCGACCGGGCAGGCCTCGACGCAGGCCGTGTACCGCCCCTGCCGCGAGCGCTGGATGCAGAAGGTGCACTTGTCGACCACGCCGCGCGGCCGGGGGCGGTTCCCCAGGAAGTGCTGCTCGGGGTTCAGCTCCTCGGCGGGGAGCGTCCCCTTCCCCCAGTTGAAGTGGCGCGCGCCGTACGGGCAGGCGGCCATGCAGGCGCGGCACCCGATGCACCAGTCGTAGTCCACGACGACGATCCCGTCGGGCTCCTTCCAGGTCGCCTGCGTCGGGCAGGCCTTCACGCACGGCGGCTTGCGGCACTGCTGGCACTGGACCGGCATGTAGAACTTGCCGGGGCGCGGGACGGTCGGCGTCTCGTAGTAGACCTCCGCGTGCGTGAGATCGACGCCCCGCTCCTTCTCCAGCTCGAGCACCCGGATCCACTGGATCTGCGGCCGCGCGCGGGAGGTGTTGTTCTCCTTCACGCAGGCGTACACGCAGCGCCGGCAGCCGACGCAGCGGGAGAGATCGAGCCCGTAGCCGAACTCGACGCCGGGGATCGCCCCGGTCGCCTCGACCCGCGTCTCCCGGCCGAAGCGCCTGCGGTTCTCCTCCTTCACCCGCTCGAGCAGCCTCGCGATCTCCTCCTTCGAGAGCTCCCGGAAGTGGCGGCGAAGCTGCGGATCGAAGCTGCTGCAGCCGCCGACCAGCGCGGCCGCCGCCCCGACGGCCGCCGAGCGGAGGAACGCCCTCCGCCCCGCGTCCGCGGCGTCCTCGTCTCGCAGGATGGGGAGCCCCTTGCGCGGCTTCACAGGCGATCCTCCTCCGGCCGTCGCGGCCGCGGCTCCGGCTTCAGCAGCTCCAGGGTCGGCGCCGTCGGCGCCCTCCAGATCCCCGGCCCCCCCCCGGGCCCGAGCTCCCGCACGCCCTTGAACCGCGGGGTGTGCGGGTTGTGGCAGTTGACGCACAGGAAGTACGTCTTGGGGCCGTTCCACGACCCGACCCGCTTCCCATGGACGCCGACGCGCCAGTCGCGCAGCTTGTCGCCGTGGCACTGGCCGCAGAGCAGGTAGGACCGGGTGAACGGGATCGTGTCGCCGCTCGCCAGCCGCAGCACGTCGCGGTCCTGGAGGTCGTGGCAGTCGACGCACCAGCGGTGCTCGGCGTCGTGGTCGAAGACGGCCGCCGGCTCGCCGGCGTCGGCGTGGAAGCCGAGGGCCCGGCGCGTCCGGTTCGGCGGCGCGATCTTCGGGTCGTGGCACTGCGAGCACGGGAAGATCCCCTCGCTGAACGGCGGCGGCTGCGCCTCCACCAGCTCGGACCTCGCCCCCTTGGCGCCCGTCGGCTCCTTCCCCGCCTGCGCCCCCACCGCCGCGAGCCCGAGAGCCCCGGCGGCGACCATCCACGCCATCCCCATCACTTCCCACCTCCCGCCGCCGCCGCGGCGTCGGCGCCGCCGGGCTCGTCGGCCCGCGGCCTCGCGAGGATCCACGCCCCCGCCACCAGCGCCAGCTCCGCCGTCAGCACGGCGCCGCCGACCGGAGTGCCCGGGAGGACCAGCAGCAGCCGCTCGGCGAGGATCCCGAGCAGGACCGAGACGGAGACCGCGGCCACGACGCCCGGCCGCCGCTTCGCCCCCTCCGGCAGGAGCCCGAAGAACGGGATCGCCCAGCAGGCGGCGATGAAGGTGGGCATGAGCGCGCGCGTGCGCCCGTCGGCGAGCCGCTCGGTGATGAAGGAGACCTCCTCGGGGAGGTTCCCGTACCAGAGGAGCAGGAACTGGGCGAAGAAGAGCCCACCCCAGAGGACGCTGAACCCGAAGAGCAGGAGCCCCACGTCGCGCGCCGCCGCGGCTCCCCGCGCGCCCAGGCCCCCCCCCCGGCCGCGCGCGAGGAAGAGGAGGCCGGCGACGGCCACCCCCACGTAGAACGCCTCCACCGGGAAGTAGAAGGCGAACATGCTGCTCACCCACGGGTAGGCGAGCGACATGAACCAGTCGAAGCCGACGAGCGTCTGCGACACGAAGAACGCGAAGAGGTACGCGACGGCGAACGGCTTCGTGGCGGGATCGCCGCGGAGCGCGCGGTCCGCGTAGAGCCGCGCGAGGAGCGCGACGGCGCCGAGGAGCGCGACGTTGCGCGCGAGGAAGAACGGGCGGTTGAGCCACTCCCCCGGCTCCGCCGCCCACGGGTAGAGGCCGAGCCGCGGCCAGAGGAGCAGGAAGAGCAGCGCGAGCAGGGGCTGGAGCCGGGCGCCGACGAGGAGGTCCTTCCGCACCGACCCGATCCACCGCGCACCGGTCAGATCGGACGCCGCCGCCGCGGCCACGGTCCCCTGGGCGACCGACGCGAGGAGGGAGACCGCGACGATCAGCGCCCCGCGCCCGTCGGCGACCCCCGCCAGCTCGAGCAGGGCGAAGCCGCCCGCCGCGCCAGCGAGCGCGACGAGGAGCCTGCCGCCCCCGACCCCACCCCGGGTCATCGCCCCTCCTCCCCTTCCACGACGATGACGAAGCGATCCGCGAGCTCCGCGTCCGCGGCCAGCCCTCGGGGGCTCGGCATGCGGGCGAGCAGGAGGAAGCCGGCGAAGGCGCCGAGGGAGCCGAAGAGGATCGTGAGCAGGTATCCGATCAGGAGGAACGGCGGGAGCGAGACGATCGGCTTGCCGCCGACCCGGAGCGGGAAGCTCACCACCGAGTAGATCGTCAGGGCGAGGCCGGTCCCGAAGCCGGCGAGGGCGCCGGCGAGCGCGAAGAACCGCACCGCCCCGGGGCGCTCGCCCAGGATCTCTGCCGCCTCGGCCACCTCGAAGGGCATCTGGAGCCGGATCCGCTCCGGGGGCGTCCCCGCCTCCACGAGGGCGCGGAGCCGCGCGAGGAACTCCTCCCTCCCATCGAACTCGAGGCGCGTCATGGAGTCCCCTCCTCCCCCGCCCGATCCGCGAGCGCCTGCTTCGACTCGGTGATGGCGATCACCGGCAGGAGCCGCGAGAAGAGGAGGAAGAACAGGAAGAAGAGGCCGAAGGAGCCGGCCGTGATGCCGATCTCGTAGCGCGTCGGGCTGTAGGTGCCCCAGGCGTACGGGTCGAAGTCGTGGGAGAGCGACGCCACGATGAGGACGAAGCGCTCGGTCCACATCCCGACGTTCACCAGGATGCCGAGCACGAAGAGCCACGGCAGGCTCCGCCGGGCGCGGCGGAGGAAGAGCGTCAGGGGAAGGATCGCGTTGCAGACGACCATGAGCCAGAAGAGCCCCCGGTACGGGCCGAACGCCCTGAACGCGTACTGGTCACGCTCGAAGGGGCTCGGGCCGTAGAGCGAGAGCCCCTGCTCCACCACGTACGTGTAGCCGACGAGGAGCGACGTGAAGAGCAGGATCTTGGCGATCCCCTCGTAGTGATCGATCGGCATGTGCGCCTCGAGGCCGAGCCAGCGGCGCATCGGGATGCTGAGCGTGAGGACCATCGCGGTGCCGGAGAGGATCGCCCCCGCGACGAAGTAGGGGGCGAAGATGGTCGTGTGCCAGCCCGGCACGATGCTCACCGCGAAGTCCCACGAGACGATGGAGTGGACCGAGGCGACGAGCGGCGTCGCGAAGGCGGCCAGGAAGAGGTAGAGCCGCGCGTAGTGGCGCCACTGCTCCCCGGTCCCCTGCCAGCCCAGCGAGAGCACGGCGTAGATCCGCCCCCGGAGCCCCGGGAGGTGGCGCCGCGCGAGGGCGAGATCGGGGATCATGCCGACGTAGAAGAAGACGACGCTCACGATGAGGTACGTCGTGACCGCGAAGACGTCCCAAGGGAGCGGCGAGCGGAAGTTGGGCCAGATGAGCCGCTCGATCGGATACGGCAGCAGGAAGTAGAAGACCCAGACCCGCCCGAGGTGGATGAGCGGGAACATCCCCGCCACCAGGATGGCGAAGACGGTCATCGCCTCGGCGCTGCGGTTGAAGCTGGTCCGGAAGCGGGCGCGGAAGAGGAAGAGCACCGCCGAGATCAACGTGCCCGAGTGCGCGATCCCGACCCAGAAGACGAAGTTGGTGATGAGGACCGCCCAGCCCACCGGGTTGTTCAGGCCGGTCAGCCCGAGCCCCCGGACGATCAGCGCCCCCCAGAGCACGTGGAGCAGGACCGCGAGGAGACCCGAGACGGCGAGCCCGAGGAGCCAGCGCCAGCCCGGACGCCGGATCGCGCCCAGGACGTCCCGCTCCACCTCGCTCCCGACGCGGGTGCCGGTCATCGCTCCCCCTCCCCGCCGCCGCGGTGGTAGTGCACCGACGGCTCCGTCCCGAGCTCCTCGAAGACCCTCCAGCTCCCGGGCGCCTTCACGAGGGCGGCGATCCGCGAGCCGGCGTCGTTCAGGTCGCCGAAGACGATCGCCGTGGTCGGGCAGCTCTGCGCGCAGGCCGGCACCACCTCGCCGTCCCGCACCGCGCGCCCCTCGTCCTTCGCCCGATCCCTGGCGGCGGTGATCCGCTGCACGCAGAAGGTGCACTTCTCCATGATCCCCCGCCCGCGGGCCGAGAGATCCGGGTTGTGCAGTAGATCGAGCGGCGCCTCCCGCACCGGGTCGAACCAGTTGAAGCGGCGCACCTTGTACGGGCAGTTGTTGGAGCAGTACCGGGTCCCGATGCAGCGGTTGTAGACCTGTACGTTGAGCCCCTCGGGGTTGTGGTACGCGGCGTAGACGGGGCAGACCGGCTCGCAGGGCGCGGCGTGGCACTGCTGGCAGAGTATCGGCAGGAAGTCCACCCCTCCGGCCGCGTCGTAGAACGGCTCGATCCGGAGCCACGACATCTCCCGCCCGAGCCGGTGCTCCCGCGCGCCGGTCACGGGCACGTCGTTCTCGACGTAGCAGGAAGCCGCGCAGGCGCCGCAGCCGATGCACCGGCTCACGTCGATCGCCATGGTCCAGCGGTGCTCGGGGTGCGGGTGCTCCGGGTAGAGGCTCGCACGCTTCGCGGTCTCCTTCCGGTGGATGGGCTCGGGGATGAGCCCCCGCCCCTGCTGCGACGGCGAACCGGAGAGGTACGGCATGCGCCCGCCCCGCCCCGTCCGCTCGAGCCCCGGGCCGGGCAGCGCGCAGATCGCCTCGCCCGTCGCCGGATCCATCCCCCCGGGGAACGACGGCAGGACGTCGCGCTGCACCACGAAGACCCCCTCCGCGAGCCCCGGCTGCAGCTTCGCCGGCAGCTCCGCCGACCAGCCGCCGAGCGTGACCCGCAGCTCGTCGCCGTCGGCCACCCCGAGCCTCCTCGCGTCCCCGGGCGCGACCGAGATCCATGGGCCGTAGGTGACGGTCGTGAGTGGATCCGGCACCTCCTCGAGGAGCTGGAGCGCGCGGCTGCGGCCGTCGAAGCTGCGGATGGAGGGGGCGAGGACGAGGACGAGACCCGGCTTCGGGGGCGAGAGCCTCACGCCGCGCAGGAGCTCCGCGGCGGCGCCCGCGTCGAGCCCCACGGGCGGCCCGCTGACCGGCTCCTCGGCCCAGCCGGCCGCCGAGTAGGCGCGGAGCGCGGCGTCGTCGTAGCGGGCGCGCCAGCCCGCCATGAGCCGCTCCTGGTAGCTGGGGGCGACCGTCTCCCCCGCGCGCCGCCGCAGCTCCAGGAGCACGTCCCCCTCCGCGCGGGTGTCGCCGAGGGGCGCGGCGGCGGGCCGGAGCAGCTCCCGCAGCCCGCGGCGCGGAGCCAGCTCCTCCCACGTCTCGAGCGGGTGGGAGAGCGGGAGGACGACGTCCATCTCCCGGAGCGTCTCGTCCATCAGGTCGCCGAGCCCCACGCGCAGCGTCGCGCCGGCCAGCTTCCCCGCCAGCCGCCACGCCGCCGGCGCGTGCCGGACCGGGTTGGCGCGCGCCACGAAGAGGACGCCGACCTGCCCGCGCTCCAGGCGCTCGCCGAGCGCCCGGAGATCGAGGAGCGAGCCGACGTCGCCGTAGCCCTCCCCGCGCGCGAGGTCGACGGTCCGCCCCGTGGCCCCCAGGGTCCACTGGAGGAGCGCCGCGAGCCCCGCGACCGCGAGCCCGCCCTCCGCCGCGGTCGCGATCGCGCCGGCGACCACCAACGGCTCCTTCGCGGCCGCGAGCGCCGCGCCGAGCGCCTCGAGCGCGTCGACGGCCACGCCGGTCGCCTCCGCCGTCGCCGCGATCGACGGGCGCGGCATCGCCGCGACGACCGCCGGCGGGAGCGGGCGCCGCGCCGACGGGGCGACGCGAGCCAGCAGCCAGGCGAGCAGCCAGGGCTCGCTGCCGGCGCGCAGCACGAGGCGCCGGTCGGCGTTGGCCCCGGTGAGCGAGCAGTGGGGCTCGGCGTGCCACCAGCGCCGGCCCGCGGGCCCCGCGACGACCTGCGCGGCGAGGCCGACCGGGCTGACGAAGGTCTCCAGCAGGTCGGCGCCGACCGTCAGCAGGACGTCGGGGCGCGCCGCGTCGAGGCGCGGCACCTCCGGCGCGCCGAAGAGGAGGCCGTTCGCGCGCCGGATGGCGGCGTGGCTGAAGGGCTCGAAGCGGGGGAGCCACTCCAGCCCCAGGGCCGGCGCGCTCTCGGCGAGGAGCGCGGCGAGGGCGCCGGTGGTCCGGCCCGAGAGATAGGCGCCCGTCCGGCCCGCCCCCCGCGCCTCGGCGAGGGCCGAGGCGACGCGCGAGAGGGCGTCGTCCCACGTGGCGGCGCGGAGCGCCCCGCCGTCGCGCACCTGGGGGCCCCGGAGCCGCCTGGGGTCATAGAGCCGCCAGAGGCTCGCCTGGCCGCGCACGCAGAGGCCGCCGCCGCTCACCGGGTGGCCCGGGACGCCCTCCGCCTTCACCGGCCGCCCCTCGCGCAGTCGGACCTGCATCCCGCAGCCCGCGGGGCACTCGGTGCAGGTGGTGGCGTGCCAGACCGACTGGCCGGGGACGACGCCGTCCTCGGGCGGGACGAGCGCCGAGACCAGGTGCCGCCGATCCTTCCCGGGGGTGCACGCGGAGAGCGCGCTGCCCCCCGTGAGCAGGCCGAGCGTGTGAAGGAAGGTCCGTCGGTCCATCATCTCGTTCACCGTCGCGCGCGCCGTCGGCGGCGCCGCTGGAGTCGTCGCACCTCAGACGTGGCAGGTCGTGCAGTCGGTCGGGGCCCCTCGCGTCCTGTGGCAGCCGATGCACCAGCCCATCGTGAGCGGGCGGACCCGGGTGACGCGCGCCATCTGGGCCACGCCACCGTGACAGGCCGAGCAGTCGACGCCCGCCCGCACGTGCCGCTTGTGCGTGAAGCGCACCCAGTCCGGGAGGGTGTGGACGCGCGTCCAGGTCACCGGCTCCCCTCGCGCGACGTACCCCCTGAGCTTCTGCACTTCCGGCCGATCCAGGGCGATCGTCTCGTGGCACGTCATGCAGGTCGAGAGCGGCGGCACGGTGGCCTCGGGCGAGCGCGGCGCGTTCACGTGGCAGAAGGTGCACTGGAGGCCGAGCCGCCCGGCGTGGACGACGTGTGGGAAGGCGATGGGCTGCGCCGGCGCGAGCGGCACCGCGCCCCGCCACGCGGCGAGCGCGCCGAGCGCGAGGAGCCAGGCCGCCACCCAGCCCGCGATCGCGAGCCCGCCGGCCTTCGCCGCGAGCGTGGGCCCCGGCGCCTTCACCGGGCCGCCTTCTCGAGCAGGTAGGTGACGACGGCGTCGATCTCGGCCTCGGTGACCGCCGGCTTCGGCATCGGCGGGTAGCCCGGATCCTTCTTCACCGGATCGCGGATGAAGGCCTTCAGCGCCCCCGGATCCTTCCGGTACTTCGGCACGGTCTCGTCGAAGGGCGGCCCCACGAGCCGGACGTCGAAGCGGTGGCAGAGGCTGCAGACCCGGTCGAAGACCGCCTTGCCCGCGGCGAGCTTTCCCGCCGCCTCCGGCGCCGCCGGGGCGGCCCGCGCGGGCGCCGAGGGCGCCGGGAAGACCCCGGCGAGCGTCGCCGGCACGAGCGCGCGCTCCCGGGACACGTGGTCGCTGACGACGAGGATCCCGAGGAGCGCCGACGCGGCGACGGCGAGGGGCCGCACGCGAGGCGCCGCGCCGCCGCCCAGCCGCGACGCCGCGAGCCCGGCGGTGAGGCCCGAGAGCAGGACGCCGGCGACGGCCAGCGCCCAGAGCGCCGGGGAGAGCGTGACGTCGGGCAGGTTGTAGTGGCTGAACAGGATCGCCGGCGCCCACCCCAGCGCGCCGACGAAGGTCACTCCACCCCCGAAGCGCCGCGCGAAGCGCGTGACGGCGGGATCGCCGGCGCGCTCACCGGCCCACGCGATCAGGACGCCGGTCGCCGCGAAGGAGAGCAGCGTCCACTCCCCGAAGCGGCCGGTCCCGCTCCACGTCGGCAGGAAGCGCCAGGGGGGCTCGGCCATCGGCCAGGCCTCGGGCTGGAGGAGCGCCCCCGCCCCGCTCACCAGGACCCAGGTGGACGCGACGGAGAGGCCGACCCCCGTGAGCCCGGCCGCGAGCCGGAGCGAGGGATGGCGCTCCTGGGTCAGCTGGGCCTCGAAGAGCCCCAGCAGCGCGAGCCCGGCGGCCAGCGGCAGCAGCACGCCGGCCCAGAACCCGCCGGTCTGCACGAAGGCCGGGTAGCGGACCCGGGCGAGGACGAGGAGGACGATCGCCCCCGCCTCGAGGAGGGCCGCCGACACGAGGCTCAGGCGCCCGAGGCGGGCCACGGGGCCGGCGAAGCGCCGGATGGCGGAGCTCCCCAGCCCGTCCATCGCCACGGCGGCCGTGAACGAGGCCGTCACGACCCCGAGCCAGGCCAGGTAGCCCGTCGCGAGGAGCACGATGAGGAGCTGAACCGGCAACTGGCGCGCTGCCTCCATCCCGGGCTCCATGCAGGTCCGCCTCCCGACGACCGACCACCGACGTCCGCCAACAGGGTGCCCGCCGATTCACGGACAGGCAAGCGTGCTCGGCGCCTGCACCCAAGTCGGCATGCCCTGAGGGATCCCTGCCCCTCCGCGGCCTCCATCTGGGGCTCGCACGGGACCGTCGGGGTCCGGGTCAGGGTGCCGCGCGCGACGTCCGCCGGCCGATCGCCTGCTGCGTTCGCCAGGGGCCGTGCGCCCTGCCCGCGGAGGCGAGCCGGTCGAGGAGCAGCGCCGTCGCCGGGTCGATCTCGCCCGGTGGCGCGTCCTGCCAGGGCGTCCCGGGCAGCGGCATGAAGGCGTGGGCGTGGACTCGCGCGCCGGCCTCGGCCAGCCGGACGAGCTGCGCCCGCGTCGCCTCCCGGTCCGCCTCGTCCTCACCGGGGAAGCCGAAGACGAAGTCGACCCACGGCTCGAAGCCATGCTCCACCGCGAGCGCGACGGCCCGGTCCACCGCGGCCGCGTCGTGGCCGCGCCCGGCGGCCGACAGGACCCGATCGGAGCCGCTCTGGGCTCCGAGGATGATCGAGCGATTGTCGCAGGCGCGGCGCAGGATCCCGAGGACGCGCGCCGAGACGTGCTCGGGGCGCACCTCGGACGGGAAGGTGCCCAGGAAGACCCGCATCCCCTCGCCCGCCTCCTCGCGCACCGCCGCGAGGAGCCCCTCGACGGCCTCCACGTTCGCCTCGGCCCCCTCCGCGCCATAGGAGAACGCGCTCGGCGTGATGAACCGCACGTCCCGCGCGCCGCTCTCGCGCATGTGCCGGACGGCGCGCCGGACCGCCGGGAGGGAGCGGTGGCGCCAGCGGGCCTTGAAGAGGAACGGGGTCTGGCAGAAGCGGCAGCCCCACGCGCACCCCCGCGTGATCTCGATGGGGTTGATCCGATCGAGCCGCTCGAAGAGCGCCGGCACCGCGTCGAGGTCGACCGGGCGCGCCCGCCCGCTCGTCCGGACGCCACCGTCCTCGAGCCAGGCCAGGCCGGGGACGCGGCGCACGTCGCCGCCTCGACCGACCTCCGCGACGAGGGCCGGGAGCGTCTCCTCCCCCTCGCCGAGCGCCGCGAGGTCGAAGCCGGCGGCGAGCACGGCGGCGGGGTCTGCCGAGGCGTGCGGACCTCCGGCGACGTGGCGCGCGCCTGCCGGGAGGGCCCGCCGCACGGCGGCGAGCTCAGCGGCCGCCTCCTCGAACCCGGCCGTGTAGAAGGACCAGGCGACCACGGGCGTGCGGCCGGCGCGCAGCGAATCCTGCAGCGCCGCCTGGAGCTCGACCGGCGAGCGGGCGATGCGGATCGGGACGCCCGCGGTCGCGGGGTGGGATGCGACCGCCCCTCCCAGGACGTTGAGCGCGTACCTCGCCGCGCGCCGGTAGTGGAGGACGAGCTCGGCGGTCAATCCCAGGCGATCTCGAAGACCGTCTCCATGAACGCCACCTCCCTGGCCTCCACGCGGGGGTTCCGCGCCTCCGTCGCGTGCAGGGCCGCGACGATCACCCCGCGATGGAAGGAGTGGGGCATGAAGTCCCGCTTGAACAGGTAGCGGCAGCTCTTCTCCCCCGTGAACTCCATCGAGCGCTCGCCGTAGCTCACCGCCGACTTGAACGCCCCCGGGCCGGCCGCCAGCACCCGGCGCGGATCGCGGCCGGCCATGCTGAAGATGGTCTTGCCGACGACCGAGGCGAGGAAGCCATCGACGGTCCGCTTGCCCAGCTCGAAGAAGACCGCGTCGTAGGAGCCGTACTTCGGCGCCAGCCGCTCCGCGATCTTCCACGCGGTGTCCAGGTACTCCGTGATCGGGTACGAGAAGAAGTCGACGCGCGTGCCCTGACCGGTCGGATCGACGTCGCGCGGGGCCGTGGGGCCGATCTCCGCGCGCGCGAAGTCGAAGAGCGTCGTGTAGTTGAGGCCCCGTGAGGTGTCCCCCGGCGTCGCCACCTTCTTGAGCTTCTCCAGCGTCGACTTGTCCGTCGCCAACTCGTCCTCCGTCACCGCTCTGCGTCGTGGGAGCAGCCGCAAGGTGGCAGTATTTCACGAATCCAGCCTGTGACACATTGACGCAGTCGCACCGTGATGCTCTAGTTTCGTGCACACGGGGGCGAACGGAGGAAGGGATGCTGGAGCGAGCGAGCGCAAAGCCTGCGGCCAGGACGACCTCTGAACGCAACGGCCACCAGGTGAAGGGGACCTTGATCGCGGCGCGCCTGCGCTTCATCCGCGCGCGCGGCCCCGAGATGGCGGACCGCGTGCTCAACCGGATGAGCGCGGAGGACCAGGCGATCCTCCGGGGCCTGGTCCTGCCGAGCAGTTGGTACCCTGCGAACCTCCTGCTCCGGCTCGAGATGACGGCGGCGGCCATCATCTCCCGCGGCGATCCGAAGGCGCTCTTCGTCGAGATGGGGCGCTACACGGCCCAGGCCAACCTGGGGCCCACGGGCGTCCAGCGGGCGTACGTCCGCGACAACGATCCGCACTTCCTCCTCTCCAACGTGCCGCGGATGTACGTGGCGCAGCACACCGACGGCAACCGCACCTACGAGAAGACGGGGGCCGCCGGCGCGATCATCCGGAGCTTCGACGGCGAGGCGCCGAGGCCGGAGGACTGCCTGACGACGCTGGGGTGGATGGCGAAGGCGATCGAGTTCTCCGGCGGGCGCGACGTCCGCGTCGAGGAGAAGCTCTGCCGCGCCAAGGGCGCCGGGCACTGCGAGTTCCACTGCCGTTGGGTCTGATAGGCTGGCGCCCGGGGATGCCCCCGGAGGAGTCACCGTGCGCCGCGCCAAGATCGTCGCCACCATCGGCCCCGCCTGCCAGGACGCCGACACGCTCGAGAAGTTCCTGACGGTCGGGATGGACGTGGCCCGCCTCAACTTCTCGCACGGGACCCACGCCGATCACGCCGACGTCATCGCGCGGATCCGCAACGCGTCGCGCCACCAGCGGCGGGCGGTCGCGATCCTCCAGGATCTCCAGGGGCCCAAGATCCGGACGGGCAAGCTGAAGGCGGGGCGCGAGGGGGTCCGGCTCGTCCCCGGCGCCGCGCTCACCATCACGGTGAAGGAGGACGTGCTCGGGGACTCGAGCCTCGTCTCCACCACCTACCCCCACCTCGCCGAGGACGTGCGGCCCGGCGACCGGATCCTGATGGACGACGGGCTGCTCGAGCTCCGCGTGGTCGAGACCGACGGCGTCCAGGTCCAGACGGAGGTGGTCGAGGGCGGCCTCCTGGGCGAGTCGAAGGGGATCAACCTGCCCGGCGTGAAGATCCGGGCCGAGGCGATGAGCGAGAAGGACCGCGACGACATGGCGTTCGGCCTCGCGAACGGGGTCGACTACGTCGCCCTCTCCTTCGTCCGCTCGGCGCAGGACGTCGTCGGCTGCCGGGAGGAGATGCAGCGGCGCGGCCGCGTCGTGCCGATCATCGCCAAGATCGAGAAGCCGGAGGCCCTCGACGCGCTGGACGCGATCATCGCCGCGGCCGACGGGCTGATGGTTGCGCGGGGCGATCTCGGCGTGGAGATCCAGCCGGAGCGCGTCCCGGGGATCCAGAAGGACATGTGCCGCCGCGCGAGCGCCGCCGGCAAGCCGATCATCATCGCGACGCAGATGCTCAACTCGATGATCGAGCACCCGCGACCCACGCGCGCCGAGGCGAGCGACGTGGCGAACGGCATCTGGGACGGCGCCGACGCCGTGATGCTCTCGGGAGAGACGGCGAGCGGGCGGTTCCCGATCGCGTCGCTCCAGATGATGGACCGCATCGTGCGCGAGGCCGAGGCGACGGCCGGCGCGACGCGCCCCCCGGCCGTCGATCGGCGCGAGTTCCACGCCGACTTCCCGGAGGTGACGGCCTCGATCGCGTGCCGCGCCGCGGAGTACGCCGGGGCGTCGCTCATCTGCTGCTTCACGCTCTCCGGCTCGACGGCGCGGCTCCTCGCCCGCTTCCGGCCCGCGGTGCCGATCGTCGGCTTCTCGTCGGACCAGGAGATCCGGCGGCGGCTGGCGCTCTACTGGGGCGTCGTGCCGCGGGTCATGGAGCCGGTCAAGAACGCCGACATGGTGGCCGATCTCGTCTCCGAGCGGCTGCTCGAGGAGCGGCTCTGCCAGCCCGGCGACCGGGTCGTCCTCGTGCACGGGTCGCCGATCGGCGTCGCGGGCCAGACCAACTCCATCCGGCTGCACGAGATCCCGCACCCATCCGACCTCGCGGCCCGGCGATATCGGGTCCCGGTCTAGGTCTTTAGGGGTAGCCACTTCACGGATGGCGGTATTGACGGGGTCTCCGGGCTGCGGCATCATGCCGCAACTCTGAACAAGGATTCACCCCGTGAACCACGATTCGAACCACATGGGCCGGCTCCGTGAGCGGCTCCGGGAAGAGACCGCCGCAGTGATCCTCTCGGCGGCCGAGCAGGTGATCGGCGCGGACGGGCTCCACGCGGCCCGCATGGAGAAGATCGCGGCGCACGCCGGCGTCTCGGTCGGCACCGTCTACAACTACTTCGCGGATCGCGCCGCCCTCGTGCAGGCGCTCTTCGACCAGCGGGCCGCCGGGATGCGCGAGAAGCTCGACGGCGCCTTCGCCGCCGTCGAGGGCGGGTCGGCGCGGCAGCACGTCGAGGCGCTCCTCGCCGGCATGGTGGAGCACGGCCGGAGCCACGGCGCCTTCTTCGCGGCGCTCATGGCCGACCACGCCGGGCCCGCCCGCCTGCGCCCGCCGACCTTCGCGCGCCAGGAGCTCGGGCGGCGCGCGAGCGAGCTCGTCGCGCGAGGGGTCGCGGCGGGGGAGTTCCGGGAGGACCCGAACGGCCTCCACGCCGAGGCGCTCGTCTCGCTCGCCCGGCTGATGCTCGTGAGGTCGATCGAGCAGGCGGTCGGCCCCGACGACGTCCGGACGCTGGCCGAGCTCTTCTGCCGGGGCGTCGCCCGTTGAGCCGAACGGTGGCCCCGTCCGCGCGGGCCCCCGCCGCCCGCCGCGTCCCCAACAAGTGGCTCGTCACCCTCTCGGTGACGTTCGGCACGCTCATGGGGGCGATCGACACCTCGATCGTCAACGTCGCGCTGCCGCAGCTGCGGGGCGCCGTCGGGGCGACCGTCCAGGAGATCACCTGGATCAGCACCGGCTTCGCGATCGCCACCGTGATCGTCATGCCGCTCACCGCGTTCCTCGGCCGCCTCTTCGGCCAGAAGCGCGTCTACCTCGCGAGCCTCGTCCTCTTCGTGGCCGGCTCGGCCCTCTGCGGCTTCGCGACCACCCTCCCCCAGCTCGTCCTCTTCCGGATGCTCCAGGGCTTCGGGGCCGGCGCGCTCCAGCCGACCGAGCAGGCGATCCTGCGCCAGACCTTCCCGCCCGAGGAGCAGGGCACCGCCATGGCGCTCTTCGGCATGGCGGTCATGATCGGCCCCGCCATCGGCCCGACGCTCGGCGGCTGGATCGTGGACAACTTCCACTGGTCCTGGATCTTCTTCATCAACCTGCCGGTCGGCGCCCTCGGCCTCTTCATGGTCTGGCGCTTCGTGCAGGAGCCGGAGGACATCCGGGCGGCCAACGCGGCCGCGGCCGTCGCCCAGCGGCGGAACATGGACTGGCTCGGGATCGCGCTCCTCGCGATGGGGCTCGCCTCGCTCCAGTTCTTCCTCGAGGAGGGGCAGCAGAAGGACTGGTTCGAGTCCGGCCTCATCACCTGGACGGCCGTCCTCTCCGTCGCGGCGCTCGCCCTCTTCGTCTGGCGGGAGCTCACCGCGCCGGTCCCCGCCGTGAACCTCCGCCTCTTCAAGGATCGGGTCTTCACCTCCGGCTCCGTGATCGGAGCGCTCATGTTCGCGATCCTGCTCGCCAGCATGTTCCTGCTCCCCGTCTTCATGCAGGAGCTCCTCGGCTTCACCGCGATGCAGTCCGGGCTCGCGCTGATGCCGCGCACGCTGGTGATGATGGCGGTGACCCCGATCGTGGGGCGGCTCTACGGCCGGGTCTCCCCGCGGGTGCTCATCGGCGTCGGCGTCCTGCTCATCTCGTACGGCTCCTGGCTCGTGTCGCACGTCACGCTCCAGACCACCGCCGCCGGGATCACCCAGGCCATCATCGTGCAGGGGGTCGGCTTCAGCTTCCTCTTCGTCCCCCTCACGGCGACGGCGCTCTCCAACGTCCCCCGCCACCAGCTGGCCGACGCCACGGGCCTCAACTCGCTCCTCCGCCAGGTCGGGGCCTCGATGGGGCTCGCCGTCTTCGCGACGCTGCTCTCGCGCGACGCGATCCACGCCAAGGCCGCCCTCGCCGCCCACGTCACCGCCGAGCGGCCCGAGGTCCAGGCCCGCCTCGCGCAGCTCACCGCGGGCTTCGCCGCGCGCGGCTTCGACGCCGTCTCCGCGAAGGGGGCCGCGCTGCGCGCCCTCGACGGGCTCGTCACCCGGGAGGCGGTGGTCCTCTCCTTCGAGCAGGTCCTCCTGCTCACGGGCATCCTCTTCCTCGCGGTGCTCCCGCTCCTCTACTTCCTGAAGGCGAACCGGCGCGCCGCCCCCGAGAAGGTGCACGTCGAGATCGAGATCTGACCATGAGCTCCCACGAGACCCCGCTCCACGCCGTCGAGCCCGACGGGAAGACCCCCGCCGCGATCCCCCTGCCCGCCGGAGCGCCCCCGCGCAGGCGTCGGCTCCTCCTCGGCGGGGGGGGGGTCCTCGCCGCCGCCCTCGCGCTCGGCGGCGCCCGCGCCTGGGCCGGGCGCGGCGACCAGAGCACCGACGACGCACAGGTGGAGGCGGACGTCGTCGCCATCGCGCCACGCGTCGGGGGGCTCGTGACCGAGGTGCTCGTCCCCGACGACGCCGCCGTGAAGCAGGGCCAGCCGATCCTCCGGCTCGACGACGCCGACTTCCGGGTCCGCGTCCGGCAGGCGGAGGCCGAGCTCGAGACCGCGCGGGCGCAGGCGGCGGCGGCGGACGCCCAGATCGCCGCGGCGCGCGCCTCGGTCACCCGCGCGGAGGCGGAGGCGGAGCGGGCCGCGCTCGACCTTCGCCGCGCCGAGGACCTCAAGGCCGGCGACGCCATCGCCGCCGACCGGTACGACGCCACGCGGACCAGCAACGAGACGGCCCGGGCCGGCGCGGGGGTCAACCGCGCCCAGTACGCGGCGGCGCTCGCCAACGCGAGCCTCGCCCACGCCCGCGCGAAGGGCGCCCAGGCGGCGCTCGACCTCGCGCGGCTGCAGCTCTCCTGGACCGAGGTGCGCGCCCCCGGCGACGGCACCGTCTC
This sequence comes from Anaeromyxobacteraceae bacterium, assembly GCA_035465955.1. Taxonomy (GTDB): domain Bacteria; phylum Myxococcota; class Myxococcia; order Myxococcales; family Anaeromyxobacteraceae; genus DATIVK01. The sequence goes on from DATIVK010000018.1 coordinate 40,536, forward strand.
GCGCCTCGCGGCGCGCGCCGGCCAGATCGTCCAGCCGGGCCAGCCGCTCGGGCAGCTCGTCCCCGACCGGACCTACCTCGTCGCCAACTTCAAGGAGACGCAGGTCGGCGCCATCCGGCCGGGGCAGCGGGTCGAGGTCCAGGTGGACACCTGGGCCGGGCGCACGCTCGAGGGGCACGTCGAGAGCCTCTCGGGCGGCACGGGCGCGCGGTTCTCGCTCCTCCCGCCCGACAACGCCTCCGGCAACTTCGTGAAGGTGGTCGAGCGCGTGCCGGTCCGGATCTCCTGGGCGACCCCTGCGCCCGACCTCCGGCTCCGCGCCGGCCTCTCCGCCTACGTCACCGTCCACACGCGCTAGGCACCGCGTCCCCCCAGCCAGCGCCCGACGGCCGGCAGCGACCGCTCGCGGAGCGCGACGTCCTGGCGGAGCCGCTCGACGGTCTGGGCGACGGCCTGCCGCGCCTCCTCCATCGGGTGCGCGGCGAGGAAGGCCTCGACCTCCTCGAGCTGCGCCCGGGTGACGAGCGCCGCCATCGCCTCCACCGTCCGGCGCACGAGCATCGGCGCGTGGGCCAGCCGCCCGTGGAACGCCGCCCAGCGCGCGCGGAGCTGCTCCCAGAAGGGCCCGCGCGCCGCCGGGTTCCCGAGGAGCGCCCCGGCGAAGCCGGCCGCCTCCTGGAGCGGCAGCCGGTCCGAGAAGGCCAGCTCGATCGCCCGCGCGGAGAGGGACGGCTCCTCGAACGCGGCCAGCGCGTACAGGTAGCGCCGCTTGAAGGTCGGCTCGGTCTCGCGCTCGGCGAGCGCCGCGAAGCGCTCGTAGCGCGCCGCGTCCCCGCCCCGGGCCGCCATCACCACGGCGGCGTCGTGGAGGTTCGCCTCGAGCGCCCCCCGCTCCCCGGCCAGAAACCGGTCGAGGCGCGCCGTCGCCTCGGCGACGACCGCGGGCGCGCGCCCCACGAGCCCCGCGGCGCGCACGAGCGCCGCCCGGCGCAGCCGCACCGCGTCCTCCTCCCCCGGCGCCGGCTCCCAGCCGACGCGGTCGAGCGGCGGGCCGAAGAGCCCGGCCACGCGCTCGCGCAGCCGCTGCCGGTCCGCGTCGGCGACCAGCCGGTGCTCCAGGATCGAGAGCCTCCCGACCACCTCGTCCAGCACCGCGTGGTCCTGCTCGCCGGCGAAGGCCACCAGCAGATCGGCGACGGGGCCGATCTCGCGCTCTCCCGCGCGGACGAGCGCCCACTCGTCGGAGAGGAGCCCGATCCGCTCGGCCGGCGCGAGCGCCTCCAGGTTCGCGGCGAGCGCGGCGAGCGACGCCGCGTCGTAGGCGACGCGATAGAAGCCCGTCGAGCCGGCGTTGGCCGTGACCCAGGCGACGGGCCCCGCGCCGGGGAGCTCCAGCTCGCGCGACTCCAGCCGGAGGAGGGTCCGCGTCTCGTGCACGCCGTCCGCGTCCGCCCAGCGGATCACGAGCGGGATCGGCCAGCGCGCGCCCTCTGCCGGCGCGGCGGCGCCGGGGTCCGACAGGAAGCGGCGCTGCGAGAGCCTCAGCGTCCGCCCCTCGCGGGAGACGCGCACGAGCGGGTGGCCGGGCTGCCGGATCCAGGCGTTCGCGAGCTCCACCACGGGCAGGCTGGACGCCTCGCCGAGCGCGCCCCAGAGGTCGTCGGCCACCGCGTTCCCGCGCGCGTGGCGCCGCATGTAGAGCCGGATCCCGTCGCGGAAGGGGCCGGCGCCGAGCCAGCCCTCGATCATCCGGAGGACGGCGCCGCCCTTCTCGTAGGTGATGAGGTCGAACGACTCGGTCGCCTCCGCGACGGTCCGCACCTCGGAGCGGATCGGGTGGGTCGAGGCGAGCGCGTCGAGCGCGAGGGCCGCCGCCTTCCCCTTGTCGAAGTCGAGCCACATGCGCCACTCCGGGCGCCAGTCGTCGACGATCAGGTAGGCCATCCAGGTGGCGATCGCCTCGTTGAGCCAGAGATCGTCCCACCACTTCATCGTGACGAGGTTGCCGAACCACTGGTGCGCCAGCTCGTGGGTCACCACCTCCGCCACCCGCTTCTTCTGCGCGAGCGCGGCGGTGGCGGGGTCGAGCAGCAGCGCGACCTCCCGGAACGTGATCAGGCCGGCGTTCTCCATCGCGCCCGCCTCGAACTCGGGCAGCGCGACCTGGTCGAGCTTCCCGAAGGCGTACGGGAGGCCGAAGTAGTCCTCCAGCCGCGGCAGGGCCGCCAGCGCCGCCTCCTGGCCGAACGCGGTCAGCGCGACCTTCTCCGCGACGGACCACGTCCGGACCGCGACGCCCCGGACCCGCTCCTCCGGGCCGCTCACGAGAGGCCCGAGCGCGAGGGCCACGAGGTAGGTGGGGAGCGGCGGCGTCTCGCGGAAGATCACGCGGCGCGTCGCCCCCCTCGCCTCCTCCGCCTCGACCTCCGCGTTGCCGAGGAGCGGCGTGCCGGCCGGCAGCTCCACGGCGAGCCGCCAGGGCGCCTTGAACCCCGGCTCATCGAGGCACGGGAAGACGCGGCGCGCGTCGGCCGCCTCGAACTGGGTCGCCGCCACCCCGGCGCCGGCCGGGTAGAGCCCGCGAAGCCCTTCACAGAAGCGGCCGCTCCAGGTCAGCTCCACCGTCACCTCACCCGGCCCGGCGGGCTGGCCGAGGGCGATCACGACCGTCTCGCTCGCCGGCTTCGGCGTCACGGACGACACCGGGACCTCCCGGCCTCCGGCGCGGACGACCGCCCGGGGGATGGTGAGGTCGGTGGCGTGGAGTACGATCTCGCTCGTCGGACTCGTGAGCGAGAGCGCGAGCCGCAGCTCGCCGGTGAAGGCCCTGCCGGCGGGATCGACGCGGAGCTCGGCGTCGTAACGAAGCGGCCGCGTCCCCTCGGGGAGGCGGAAGGCTGAATCGTCGGTCGGATGAGTCATCTTTCTCTCTCGCGGAGTACCCCTGAAGGGTCGGGGTCGATTCGCTTACCGTGCACTTTGACGCAGGAGTCATTATCCCATTGGAGGGGGTAAGCAACCCCTCGCGCCTACCTCGCCCACGGAGGATGCGACATGACCGAGACCACACGGACCGCAGCCGAGATCGAGAAGTCCCGCCAGGTGGCAGAGGCGGCGCGGGAGAGCGAGTGGAAGGGCAAGGGCTTCCTCCGCGAGCTGTTCCTCGGCAGCTTCCGCTTCGACTACATCCACCCCTACCCGAAGCTGGATGACGAGCGGCCCGAGTTCAAGCGCTTCTACGAGGAGTTCCGCCGCTTCCTCGACGAGCGCGTCGATCCGGCCCGGATCGACGAGACGGGCGTGTACCCCGAGGACGTGGTGGAGGGGCTCAAGAAGATGGGGGCCTTCGGGATGAAGATCCCGAAGGAGTACGGCGGGCTCGGGTTCACGCAGCGCGAGTTCTCCCGCGCGATGCAGCTGCTCGGCGGCTACGACGGGAGCCTGACCGCCCTCCTCTCGGCGCACCAGTCGATCGGCGTCCCCCAGCCGGTGAAGCTCTTCGGCACCGAGGAGCAGAAGAAGCGGTTCCTGCCGCGCTGCGCCGCAGGGGCCATCAGCGCGTTCGCCCTCACCGAGACCGTCGTCGGCTCCGACCCGGCGCGGCTCGCGACGACCGCGGAGCCGACCGAGGACGGGAGGTTCTACGTCCTCAACGGCTCGAAGCTCTGGACGACCAACGGCACCATGGCCGAGCTGCTCGTCGTGATGGCGCGCAACCCGAAGGACGACGCGATCAGCGCCTTCGTCGTCGAGACGAGCTGGCCCGGGGTCGAGGTGGCGCAGAGCCTCCACTTCATGGGGCTCCGGGCGATCTCCAACGCGGCGCTCCGGTTCACCAACGTGAAGGTGCCGCGCGAGAACCTGATCGGCGGCGAGGGGCGCGGCCTCAAGATCGCCCTCACCACGCTCAACACCGGCCGGCTCACCATCCCGGCGGCCGTGACCGGCGGCGCGAAGGCGGCCCTCGAGCTGGTCCGCAAGTGGGCCAACGCGCGCGTCCAGTGGGGCCAGGAGGTCGGCAAGCACGAGGCGATCACGCACAAGCTCGCCGACATCGGCGCGACGACCTTCGCGATGGAGGCGGTCTCCGATCTCGCCCAGGCGCTCGCGGACCTGCACGGCTACGACATCCGGCTCGAGGCGGCGGCGGCGAAGGAGTGGAACACCAGCAGCGCCTGGCGGCTCATCGACACGGCGATGCAGGTCCGCGGCGGCCGCGGCTACGAGACGGAGCGCTCCCTCGAGTCCCGCGGCGAGACCCCGGTCGGCGTGGAGCGCTGGATGCGCGACACGCGCATCAACACGATCTTCGAGGGCTCGTCGGAGATCATGCACCTCTTCATGGCCCGCGAGGCGGTGGACAAGCACCTCAAGATCGCGGGCGCCCTGATCGATCCGAAGGTCGGGCTCGGCGCGAAGCTGGCCCAGCTGCCGGCCATCGCCGGCTTCTACCTGACCTGGTACCCGGGGCTCTGGCTGCGCGGCCTCCTGGGGGAGCGCTACGGGGAGTTCGGCCCCCTCGCGCGCCACCTGCGCTTCGTCGAGCGGCGCGCCCGCAAGCTGGCCCGCCAGATCTTCCACGCGATGGTGGTCTTCGGGGCGCGGACCGAGCGCAAGCAGGCCTTCCTCTTCCGGGCCATCGACATCGCGGACGAGCTCTTCGCGATGGCCGCCACCGTCTCGCGCGCCCAGGCGCTCCTCCAGGCCCGCAAGGACGAGGGGCACAGCGCGGTGGAGCTGGCGGGCGCCTTCTGCCGCCAGGCCTCACGCCGGGTCGACGGCCTCTTCACGGCCCTCTGGTCCAACGACGACGACGCCAACTACGAGACCGGCCGCAGGGTGCTCGCCGGCTCCTACGAGTGGGCGGAGAAGGGCACCATGCCCATCGGCGCCGAGATCGAGGACCTGCGCCCCCGCCTGCCCGACGCCCCGGCCCCCGCGACCCCCACGAAGAAGGCGCCCGCGCCGGCGGAGGTCTAGGGGGGCCGGGCGGCCACCCGCGGGTTGCGCCACATGTCGTGCGCACATAATATGTGTGCATGAACGTGACGCTCTCGATCGACGAGCAGGTGCTCGCGCGCGCGCGCAAGAGGGCGGAGGCGCTCGGCAAGAGCCTGAACCAGCTCGTCCGCGACTACCTCGAGCGGGTGGCGGGGGGTGACGATCCGGAGCGGAGCATCGAGGAGTTGCGGAAACTCTCCGGCAGCGGCCACTCGAGGGGGTGGCGCTTCGACCGGGACGAGATCCATGGCCGCTCGTAGCTTCTTCGACACCAACGTCCTCGTCTACACGGACGACCGGTCCGCCCCGGCCAAGCAGCGAAGAGCGCTGGAGTTGATCGCGGAGCATCGCCGCGCCGCCAGCGGCGTCGTCTCGCTCCAGGTGCTGCAGGAGTACTTCGTCACGGTCACGCGGAAGCTGGACGTCGACGCTGCGGTCGCGCGCCGCAAGGTCGAGCTCCTCTCGGAGCTCGACGTCGTGATCCCGGACGTCGGCGACGTCGTCGCCGCCATCGACCTCCACCGCCTGCACCGGATCTCGTTCTGGGACGCGCTCGTGCTGCGCGCGGCGAAGCAGGGCGGCTGCACCGTCCTCTACTCGGAGGATCTTCAGCATCAACGCGCCGTCGATGGGGTCCGCGTCGTCAACCCCTTCCGGTGAGGGCACGTCACCCGCTCAGACCCTCCACGAAGGCGGCGATCACCGACAAGACCCTCGCGTCCACGTCGGCCTGCGTCTCCCCGCGCGCCGCGAGCGCGCGCACGCCGACCTCGAGCGAGTGGTTCCCGCCCTCTACGACGTGGAGCGCGCTGCGGGCGGTCATGCGCCGTCGGACGCCCTCCAGCGCCTCCAGCGGGCAGAGGGCGTCGCGCGAGCCCTGCACCAGGAGGCTCGGGACCCGGAGCGCGAGGAGCGCCCCGTCGCGCAGGTCGCCGCGCTGTCCGCGCAGGGGGTAGCCGAGGCAGACGACGCCCGCGACCGGCTCCTCCGCCGCGAGGTGGCAGCCGACACGGCCGCCCATCGATTTCCCCACGAGCACGACCGGTCCGCGGTGCCGCCCGCGCGCCTCCGCGAGCGCCGCGCGGTGCGCGGCGACGAGAGCGGGGAGCCGGTCGGGGCTCTTCCGCCCCTCGCGCTGGTACGGGTAGTCGAAGCGGACGACCTCACCGATCGCGGCCAGCCGCTCCGCCCAGCGCTTCATCCAGGCCGAGCTGGACGGCGCGCCGGCGCCGGGGGCGAAGAGGAGGAGGGGGCGAGCCATGCCGACGATCTAACGGGAGGTCGAGCGGGCCGCGGCCCCCCCTTCGAGGTCCGGCTCCGGCGCTGAAGCCGCTACCTCCAGAGCACCGTGCCGTCCGGATCGAGGAGCAGCAACTCCGTGACCGTATGGCGCCTCCCCTGCCGCCACGCCCGGGTGCGCACCTCGACCTCGATCCGCCCGTCCTCGCGGCGCGTTGCCTTCACCGGTGCCGTCTCCACGCGCTCGAAGGCGGCGCGCGGGCGCCCGAGCTTCCCGAGGTTGCCCCCCTCCACGTCGCTGACGTCGACGGCCGTGAAGCCCCCGGCGGGCTTCCGCAGGAACACCACCACGACGCTGCCGGTGGCCCCTCGCCACGAAGCGGCGAAGGCGGATCGGCCGCCGTCCCAGACGCCCCACTCGAGCGCGGCCTCCATCTCGCCCTGGGTCATCCGGGCAGGAACGAGGTCGCGAGCGGCCACCCGGAGGGAAGGCTCGAGGGGTGCCGCGGGGAAGGCCCCCAGCCTCCAGCGCGCTCCCGGCTTCTTGCGCCCCTCGGAGTGGAACACCTTGCGCACCCGGGTGAAGGTGACGTTGCCGCCGGATCCGGCCACCGCCACGAGCTCTCCCCATCCAGGGACGCCGATCCCTGGGCCGTCCCCGGGCCAGAGGTGCCAGCACATCATCACGCGCGCGCCACGGGAGTAGGTCCAGCTTTCGCAACCCCGCGCGCAGGCCTCCTCGACCTCCCAGCGCTCCGCCACCGCGCCGTTCAGCGAGACGACCCGCTCCGCGCCGTCGCGGCACTCGATGACGACGCGGGCGTGCGACGACTCCGCGAAGGCGAAGGCGGCCTTCATGGAGTCGGCGCAGGAAGGGCCCCCACCTTCCTCCACGTCGAACTCCCGGAGGCTGCGCTCCTCAGGGGGCGCCGCGGGACCCCTCGGCGCTCCCGAGCCGCAGGCGCAGGCAGCGAGGGCCACCACGGCCAGAGGGAACGAAGGGCGCGGACGAAGGAGCACGCGCCAGCGTCCCCCCGCCTACGGCCCGTACGCCGCGTTGCCGCAGCGGACGGCGGCCGCGGGGAGCGGCTCGATGCGGTCCCGGGCCAGGTCGAGGAGCCACGCGGCGCGCACCCGGGGGTGGTACTCGGCGCCCGGCTTCGCCGTCGCGACGACCGCGAAGACCAGCGGCGTCGCGCGCCCGTCCCACTCGCAGAGCCCCTGCTCCGAGAGCTCGTGCCCCTTCGGGATCTTGAACTCGACCGCCGCGACCACGGTGAGGGCGCTCCGCGCGCTCGTCCCCTCGAGCCTTCGCTCCAGCGTGACCAGCGCGCGGTCGCCGCTGCGGAACGCCTGCATGGCGTGGGTGTCGAGCTGCACCTGGCGGGTGTTGACCCAGCCCATCCACGGGCTGCCGCTGTCGCCGACGAAGGCGGCGTTGCCGATCAGGCGCGCTGCCGTGGTCGGACCGGAGGCGGGGGCGGCCGCGAGCAGCGCGCCGAGGGCGATCAGGAGCGGTTTCATTCACCGCGAGCATACCCGCACTTCGAGTCCGGCGCGAGATCCCGCGCCCCGGCCTCTCCCGTCCCCTACCCCTCGACCGTCAGGATCTCCGCCCCCTTCGCCGTGACGACCAGGGTGTGCTCGAACTGGGCGGTCCGCTTCCCGTCGGCGGTCACGGCGGTCCAGCCGTCGTCCCAGAGGAGGTCTTCCCAGGTCCCCTCGGTGATCATGGGCTCGACCGTGAAG
>DATIVK010000019.1:0-15459 GCA_035465955.1 Anaeromyxobacteraceae bacterium
AGCGCGCGCCGGCGCTGCCGGGCCTCGAGCAGGTCGAGCGCGGCGGCGTAGTCGGACTCCTCGACGGTGGCGCGCGCCGCGTGGAGCGCCTCGGCGAGCGGCGCGAGCCCGGCGGCCCCGCGGCCCGGGGGGACCACCCGCAGGACCTCGGCGCCGAACAGCAGCGCTCCGACCCGGTCGCCGCGCTCGACGGCGGCCCGCGCGACGGCGAGCGCCGCGTCGACGGCGCGATCGAGCTGGCTCCTCCCGTCCGGCACGCGCGCCGAGAGCAGGCGCCCGCAGTCGACGAGGAGCCAGATCGACTGGTTCCGCTCGGGCTGCCACCGGCGGACCACCGGCGCGCCGCGGCGCGCGGTGGCCTTCCAGTCGATGGCGCGGACGTCGTCGCCCGGGAGGTAGGGACGGAGCGACTCGAAGTCGCGCCCCTCGCGCGCGCCGTGGCGATGCCCGCGCGCCGCCTCGGCGTCCCGGGCGGCGGGCGGGAGCGCGAGCGCGCGGAGGTCGGGGTAGACGCGAGCGGGCTGCGCCAGCGCCACGCGCCATTGGCGGGCGGCGAGGGAGAGCGGGCCCACTGCGCGGACGTGGAGGTCGCCGAAGGTCACCGCCCCCCGCTCCCGCGGGACGGCCTCGTAGCGCACCTCGGCCTCGGCGCGCGGCGGCAGGAGCACGCGGCGCCGGTGGCCGGTGGCGGCGAAGGAGGGCGGGGGGGCGTCGGCGAGGTCGAGCCGGAGCGCGCGGGGGGCGGCGCTGGCGACCCGCAGCACGATCGCGTTGGGCGCGAAGGCCGAGAGCGGGTCGCGAAAGGCGCGCGCGGCGCGGAGCGCGGCGGGGCCCGGGGCGAGGAGCGCGTCGAGGGAGAAGGCGAGGCCGACGAAGGCGTCCCACGCGAGCGCCCAGGCGAGGCCGGCGCCGGAGAGGAGCGGCAGGAGGCCGAGCGCGAGGAGGGCGGCGGCGAGGGGCGTGGGGAAGGGGACGCCGGTCCCCTTGCCCTGCCCCGCACCCCGGGCGGGGAGCGAGGCGTGATCCCCGCAGCTCAGCGTGGGATCTCCACGGACGCGAGCAGCTCCTCGACCAGGTCGTCGGGCGTCGCGCCCTCCAGCTCCGCCTCCGGCCGGAGGATGAAGCGGTGCCGGAGCACGGGCGCCGCCACGGCCTTCACGTCGTCGGGGGCGAGCCACTCGGCGCCGCGGAGCGCGGCGCGGGCTCGGGCCGCGGCGAGGAGGGCGACGCCGGCCCGCGGGCTCGCGCCGAGGCGGACGCGGGGGAGCTCGCGGCTGCCGCGCACGAGCCGGGCGACGTACTCGAGGACCGGCTCGGACGCGAGGAGCGCCCCCGCGCGGGCGCGCAGCGCGACGAGCTCCGCGCGCGTCACGACGGGGCGCACGCCGGCCCGCTCCAGGTCGTGGCCGTCGAAGCCGGCCGCGGCGCGCCGGAGGATCTCCCGCTCGTCGTCCGCGGCGGGGTAGTCGAGCCGGACCTTCATGAGGAAGCGGTCCTGCTGCGCCTCCGGCAGCGGGTAGGTGCCCTCGTACTCGACGGGGTTCTGCGTGGCGATCACGAAGAACCCGTCCCCGAGCGGTTGGCGCTGCCCGTCGAGCGTCACCTGCCGCTCCTCCATCGCCTCGAGGAGGGCCGCCTGCGTCTTGGGCGGCGTGCGGTTCACCTCGTCGGCGAGGAGGACGTCCGTGAAGATGGGGCCCCGCCGGAGCTCGAAGGTGCCGCTCTCCGGCCGGTAGACGCTCGTCCCGAGGACGTCGGACGGCATGAGGTCCGGCGTGAACTGGACGCGCCCGAAGCGGAGGTCGAGCGCCCGCGCGAGCGCCTTGGCGAGGAGCGTCTTCGCGACGCCGGGCACCCCCTCGAGCAGGACGTGGCCGCCGGCGAGCAGGGCGGCGAGCACCTGCAGCACCGCGTCGCGCTGGCCGACGACCGCCCTGCCGATCTCCGCCTCGAGCCGCGCGGCGGCGGCCATGTCGTCCACGGGGGCCAACGTCACGTCCCGAAGAGGAAGCCGAGCCCCCCCTGGAACACCACGCCGTCGTACTTGATGACGTCGGAGGTGGCCGGGTTGATCACCGGCCGCATCATCGAGAGCTCGGGGAGGACGTACATCGTCCCGACCTTCCACGCATAGCCGACGGAGCCGCCGAGGAAGAGCAGCGAGGCGCTGCCGCTCTCGCCGCCCCCGCTGGACAGGTACTGCTGGTAGATGGCCTTCGGCGTCAGGACGAGCTGGCTGCCGCCCGGCACGTTCACGCCGACCGGGACGCTCAGGTAGCCGGTGACGACGTTGAAGCTGCCGCCGTCGCCGGTGTTGAACCCGAGCCAGCCGATGCTCGGGGCGATCGCGACGTCGACGCCGCCGTCCTGGGTCGGGGCGCGGAGGACCTGGAGCTTGCCCTCCATGGCGGCCCCGAGGAGCCAGACCTTCGCGCCCACCTCGAGGTCGTCGGTGATCCCGCGGCGGACGCCGAACTCGAGCTGGGGCAGCGTGATCGCCTGGCGGTCGGGGGGCGTCCCGGTGTCGAAGGTCAGGCCCGCGATCTCGGGGGCGAGCCAGACCTGCGTCGTGTCCCGGGGCGTCGTCCGCGCGGTCGACATCGTGCTGAACGACGCGCAGCCGCCGAGCAGCGCCGCGCCGAGGATGGCCAGCCGCTTCATGGTTCCCTCCGTCCGTGAACGACGCCTCCACGGTACCGGGTCGCGCTCCGGAGCGTCAACGCGCGCCTCGGGGGCGAACGAACCGTGAACCGATGGGCGCCCGCCATCCCGCCTCGAGGGCCGCGTCCACCGCCCCGGCGGCGCGCGCGACCGCGACGAAGGAGCCCTCGCCGGCGGGCTGGCGGAGCGCGGCGAGCCCCCGCTCGAAGGCGCGCGCGGCCGCAGGGGATCGCCTCGCGAGCCGGCTCGCGACCTGGTCGTCGGGGAGGCGCGCGGCGATCCCCACGCGCCGCTCGAGCCCTCGCCGGAGGCTCCGCCACGCCGCTGCGCGCAGCTCCCCCTCGGCGCCGGCGCGCCGGTAGAGCCCCGCGAGCGAGGCGAGGTAGTCCCGGGCGGTGGGCCCGCCGGGAGGCACGGCCGAGGCGCGCACCGCGCCGAGCCGCCGCCCCAGCGCGAGGAGGAGCGCCGCGGCGGCGAGGAGGGCCTGGGCCGCGAACGCCGCCGCGCGCGTCCCCCGGCGAGGTCCCCCTGCGCCGGGCGCCGGGAGGTGGCGCTCGTCGAAGGCGATCGGCCCGGCCGCGGCGAGGCGGGCGAGGAGGGCGAGGTTGTCGCCCTGGGCCAGGCGGTAGTTCTCCAGCGCGTCCGGGGCCGCGAGCACGACGACCTCCCCGGCGCCGACCGGGATCGACGCGGCGAAGGGGTGGTCGGTGTCCCCCGCCACGGGGAGCGCGACCTCCCTCTCCGCGCGGAGCGAGGCGCCGCCGGTCCGCAGCGCCAGCCCGTCGAAGAGCGGGTGGGGAGCGAGCGGCGGGGCGACGCGCTCCTCGGGATCCTGGGAGCGGGCGCCGCGCCACACGCCGAGCCGCCGCTCCAACGCCGGCTGGGGGGCGCTCCCCATGGCCCAGACCAGGAGCCCGCCGCGCTCGGCGTGGGACAGGAGCGCCTCGGCCGCCTGCGCGTCGAGCGGCGCACCCGGCGCGACGAGGAGCAGCACCTCGCCGCCCCTCGGGGTGTCCCCGACCCGCAGCACCCGGCTCGCGCGCTGCGTCGCCGCCAGCCAGGCGCGGGCCGCGGCGAGGCCGCGCGGTCCGCCGTTCCCGACCGTCGGGAGCGGCGAGAGCTCCTGCGCCCGCTGCCGCCGGTTGGCGACCACGCCCGCCGCCGCGACGAGCGCGAGCGCCGCGCAGCCGGCGGCGACCGGGAGCAGCGCGCGCCTCACCGCGCGCCCCCGTGGGCCAGCCGAATCCGGCGGGCGGCGGCGATACGCTCGCGCACCCGCGGCTCGTCGAGCGGCCTCCCGCCGTAGACGGCGCCGTCGAAGTCCCGCGCGAGCGCGGCGAAGTCGCCGGCGTCGCCGTCGCCGGCGGGCAGCCGGGACGAGAGCTCCGCGTTGGTGAGGGCGCGGTCGCGGGGGAGACGGCCGGCCCCCTCCAGGGCGGCGAGCGCCGAGAGGAAGGCGTGTCGGACCGCCGCGGAGAGGTCGCCGCGCGCGAGGGCGGCGTCGGCCAGCTCCGCGCTCGAGTCCGGCGCGAGGAGGCGGCCGGCCACCGGCGGGGGCGCAGGAGCCTCCTCGGGCGCGCCCGCCCCGCGGCGACGCCGGAGCGCCGCCAGGGCGCCGAACAGGGCGGCGACCCCGGCGCCGACGAAGGCGATCCGCCCCACGCTGGCGTAGCGCTCCGCCTCCGCGCTGCCGAGCAGCTCCAGGAGACCGGCCCAGAGCGCCGCCAGCCACCGCCGGAGGGCGCCGGTGTCGGCGCGCGCACGCCGCAGCTCGGGACGGTCGAAGACGGCCAGGAGGGCGTCCCGGTCCGCGGGGGAGGGGAGGGGGAGGCGCGGTCGCGCCGAGAGCGCGGCGCACCAGCCCCCGAGCGCGCCGTCCGCGGGCGAGGGCGCGCAGGAGGGCGGCGCGGCGCCCAGCGCGACGGCGAGCGGGACGGCGAGCAGGGGGATCACGGCGGCGCGCCCCCCTCCAGCTCGGCGGCGAAGCGCTCGAGGTCGAGCCCTTCGCGGCGGGCCCGCCGGTCGAGGTAGAGGACGGAGACGGCGACGAGGCTGAAGGGCTGCAGCGCCGCGCTCGCGATCGTCTCGAAGAGGCCGAGCGGGATCTCCGCCCAGGGGGAGAGCGCGGCCGGCAGGAGCGCGGAGCCTCCGGCGAGGCGGCCGGCGATCCCCCGCGGCACGCCGACGACGAGGCTCACCGCGAGGGCGATGGCGAAGGTGGCGAGGAGGACGAGCGAGGCGCGCAGCGCGGGGCGCGCCGTCCAGGGGAGCCCCGGCGTGGAGCGCATGAGCGCCATCGAGCGCCGGACGGCCGCGAAGTGCGGCCTGCCCTCCACGGCAGCGACCGACGGGACGAGGAGGGTCCAGAGGACCACCCGGAGGAAGGCGACCCCCGCGCCGCCGAGGAAGAGGGCGAGCGCCGCGATCCAGGCGGCCAGGCTCCGGGCGCGCGCGAGCAGCAGGAGCCCCGGCAGCGCGCCGAGCAGGGGGACGGTCAGGAAGAGGGCCAGGCTGGCGAGCGCGGCGCTCGCGACCGTCGCGGCGCGCCGCAGCGCCCCTCCCGGCGCGACGGTCGCGCCGAGCGACGGGGCCACGATCGCGGCGCAGGCGGCCGAGGCCGCGACCTGGAGGAGGAAGAGCGCGCCCACCTCCCAGAGCGAGGCCAGGGCGAGCCCCTTGAGCGACGCGAGCGCCGCCGCCGCGTCGTCGAAGCTGGCGAGGACCTCGCCGGCCCCCGCGAGCTGGAGCCGGGACGCGGCGATGGCGGGCGCCTGGAACGGCAGCATCCAGAGGAAGAGGACGCCGAAGTGGCGGACCGTCAGCGCGATCGCCCGGTCGATGATCTCCCCCAGCCCGAGCGGCCGGATCGCCAGATCGCGGTTTGACGCGGCGGGGCGCACCTTGCTAGATCGCCACGCCATGCAGGTCAGGATCAACGGCGAACTCCGGGACATCCCGGAAGGCACCTCCGTGGCAGGCCTCCTCGCCCACCTCGGCGTCAAGGCGGCGCGCGTCGCCGTGGAGCTGAACGAGGCCGTCGTCACCAAGGACCGCTACGAGAGCCAGCGGATCGGCCCCGGCGACGCGGTCGAGATCGTCGCTTTCGTCGGAGGAGGGTAGTCATGGCCGATACGTGGCAGATCGGGAAGCACACCTTCACGAGCCGGCTGCTCGTCGGGACGGGGAAGTACCCCGACTTTCCCACCATGCAGCGCGCCCTCGAGGCCTCCGGCGCCGAGGTGGTGACGGTCGCCGTGCGGCGGCTCGACCTCTCCGCGAAGGGGGAGGCCTCCCTCCTGGAGTGGATCCCGAAGCGGATGGTCCTCCTCCCGAACACCGCCGCCTGCTTCACCGCCGACGAGGCGATCCGGACGGCGCGCCTCGGGCGCGAGCTCGGGATGGGCGACCTCGTGAAGCTCGAGGTCATCGGCGACAAGCGGACGCTCTTCCCCGACGTGGAGGGGCTCGTCCAGGCGGCGAAGGTCCTCGTGAAGGAGGGCTTCGTCGTGATGCCGTACACCAACGACGACCCGGTGACGGCGCAGCGGCTCCAGGACGCGGGCTGCGCGGCCATCATGCCGCTCGGCGCCCCGATCGGCAGCGGCCTCGGGCTCCGCAACCCCTACAACCTGCGGATCATCATGGAGACGGCGAAGGTGCCGGTCCTCGTCGACGCCGGCGTCGGCACCGCGAGCGACGCCGCCATCGCCATGGAGCTCGGCGCCGTGGCGATCCTGATGAACACCGCCATCGCCGAGGCGAAGGATCCGGTGCTCATGGCCGAGGCGATGCGCGACGGCGTCTCCGCCGGCCGCAAGGCCTTCCTCGCGGGGCGCATCCCGATGAAGCTCCACGCCGCCGCCTCCAGCCCGATGACCGGGCTGATCGGGACCTGACACGTTGGGCGAGGCCCATCCCCTCTCCCCCACCGGGGGTGAGGGAAAGAGTGAGGGGGCGAGGGCGATGCGGGGGGCGTCCATCCCTCCCGTCCACCTCATCACCGACCGCGCGCTCGCCGCGGACCTCCCTGCGCGCGTGCGGGAGGCCTCGCGCGGGCTCCCGCGGGGGAGGATCGCCTTCCACCTCCGCGAGAAGGACCTCGGCGGGCGGGCGCTCCTCGCCCTCGCGCGGGCGCTCCGCCGGGCGTGCGACGAGGCCGGCCAGCTCCTCGTCGTGAACGATCGCCTCGACGTCGCCGTCGCGGCCGGCGCGGACGGCGTCCCCCTGCCGGCGGCCGGGATCCCGGCCGCGGAGGCGCGGCGCCTCCTGGGGCCCGGGGCGCTCGTCGGCTCCTCCTGTCACTCCCGCGCCGACGTCGAGGCGGCGCTCGCGGGCGGCGCCAGCTACGCGACCTTCTCGCCGATCTACGACACGCCGTCGAAGCGCCCGTACGGCCCGCCGGTCGGCGTCGAGGCGCTGCGCGACGCCGTCGCCGTGGGGCTGCCGCTCGTGGCGCTCGGCGGGATCGACGCGGTCACCGCCCCGGAGGTCCGCGCCGCGGGCGCCGCCGGGGTTGCGGCGATCCGCGCCTGGCTCGTCGGGGAGGATCCGGCCGCCGCCGTGCGGGCGCTCGCCGGACCGGAGGCCGCGAGCCGGCGGCGTCCTTGACCCGCCGCGATCCGGTCCCCTACAGTCGCGCCCCATGAACGACTCGGCCGCGACGAGCCGTGCCCGCCTGCGCGAGCTTCTCCGCAACGTCTCCATCTTCAACCACCTCGACGCGGCGACCGCCGCGGACCTCGAGCGGCTCGGCGAGCTCCGCGAGTACCCCGCGGGGGCGGTCATCGTCGGCCAGGACGATCCGGGCGACGCGCTCTTCGTCCTCGCCCGGGGCAAGGTGAAGGTGGTCCTGTTCGGCAAGCAGGGGCGCGAGATCATCCTCACGATGTTCAAGTCGCCGGGCGACTTCTTCGGGGAGATGAGCCTGCTCGACGACGAGCCGCGCTCCGCCACCGTGGTCGCGGTCGAGCCCTCGGCGCTCTACGTCCTCTCGCGCGCGGCCTTCCGGGCGCACGTGGAGGCCCAGCCGGCCACCGCGCTGCGGGTCCTCCAGGAGCTCTCCCGGCGGCTGCGCCAGGCCGATCGCGTCATCGGCAACCTCGCGCTGCTCGACGTCTGGGGCCGGGTGGCCGGGAAGCTGCGCGAGCTGGCGCGCGCCGACGGCGTCGAGGCGGAGGACGGCGTCCTCATCCGGGACCGCCCCACGCAGTCGGAGATCGCGGCGATGGTCGGGACGAGCCGCGAGACGGTCTCCCGCGCCATCTCCGAGTTCACCCGCCGCGGCTTCATCCAGACGTCGGGCAAGAAGATGCTGCTCCGCCGGGCGTTCCTGATCGACCAGGGCTGAGAGGGCGGCGCCGCGTGCCGGCCGCGGTGCTGCGCGGCGGTCTGCGCTGCGTGCGCTCCCGGGCGCGCCTACCTCCGCGATCAGGAAGTACTGGTACGGCAGGAACCGCTCCTCGCGGATCACCCGGAGCCCGGCCTTCCTCACCGCCGCGATCGCGTCCGCCCGCGCGAGCTTGTGGTCGGGCGGCGGCCCGATCGGGAGCTCCCGCTCGTGGAAGTCGACGATGGCGACGCGCCCGGCGGGCGCGAGGCGCGTGGCGAGGGCGCGGAGGTAGGCGGCGCGGTCCTGGACGTGGTGGAAGACGTTCACCATGAGGATCGCGTCGACCGGCTCGGGCGGGAGGCCGCCGCCGTCGGGCGCGAGGATCCCGACGATGCCCCAGGCCTTCGCCTTCGCCGCCCGCTCGGCCAGCACGTCGAGCATGCGGGGCTCCACGTCGATGGCGTAGACGCGCCCGTCCCCGCCCACCTTCTTCGCCATGCGGAGGGTGAACTGCCCGGTGCCGGAGCCGATCTCCGCGGCGACGCCCCCCTTCTTCAGCCGGAGGGCGGCGACGACGTCGTCGGGGAGCTGCCACTTCGCGCGGGCCGGATCGTCGAGCCGCGCGAGGTAGGCCTCGAAGTCGGTCGGGTTCCCGTGGCGGTCGCGCTTCGTGCCGTACGGCGCCGCGTGACCGTGCGCGTGACCGTGCGCGTGGCCCGCCCGCTTCGCCGCCACCTTCGCGGAAGGCTTCGCAGAGGGCTTCGCGGGGCGGCGGGCTGCGGGCTTCCGGGTGGGGCGCTTCGACGGCGTGGCGCGGCGCTTGGCGGTCATTCGGGCTCTCCGGTGCGGGTTCCAGCGGCGGGTCGGCCGCCTCTCTGAGAGCCGGTTTACGTGCGAAAGGGGCAGCCCGCAACGCGAAAACCGGGGAGGGGTGCGCGAGGGGCCCGCGGCTGCTATGGTGCGCCGCGCATGGCCGCACCCGTCTTCGAGATCTCCCGCGACTTCCTCTTCAGCGCCGCCCACCAGATCCGCTTCCACGGCGGGAAGTGCGAGCGGCTCCACGGTCACAACTGGCGCGTCCGCGTCCACGCGCGCGCGTCGGAGCTGAACCGGATCGGCATGGTCCTCGACTTCGCCGACCTCCAGAAGCTGGTCCACGAGGTGGGGAGCCGGTTCGATCACCAGGTGATCAACGAGATCCCACCGTTCGACCAGGTGAACACCACCGCCGAGAACCTCGCCCGCTTCTTCTTCACCGAGGTGAACCGGCTCGTCGCGGCGCGCGAGGGCGATCGCGTCCGGATCTCGAAGGTCGAGGTCTGGGAGAGCGACGGCTCGGTCGCGGTCTACCGCGAGGAGTGATGGATCCGCTCCCCTCTCCCCCACCGGGCTGGAGGGTCAGGGCGAGGGGGCAGCCCTCAGCGGCGTCCAGCGGCCTGGTCGAGCCGCTCCACGAGCAGGGTGGCTCGCTCCCGCGCGTGCGCCGTCGTCCCGGGGCCCGCCCGCAACGCCACGTGCGGAAACGGATCGGCCCCGGCCGAGAGGCGGAGGCCGACGACGCGCCCGGGCTGCGGGACGGCGTCCGAGACCTCGGGGGGATCGAGCGGGGTCGCGAGGAGCGCGGTCGCGCGGCAGGACCTCGCCGCTTCCGCGAGGCGCGCGCGCGCCGGCCCGGCGTCCGCGTCGCCGGCGGCGAAGACGAGGTCGGCGCCGACCACCGCCTCGTCGAGGACCGGCGTGAAGAGGATGCCGTCGAAGATCCGCTGGCGCGCCTCGCGATCGAGCCGGCCGTCCGCGACCGCCCGCTCCACGTCCTCGCGCAGCGCGCGGAAGCCGGCGTCGAGCGCGTCCGGGCTCGCGTGGTGGACGCGGACGTCGAGGCCGGCCAGCGCCGAGAGGAGGGCGAGCCCCACCGCGTCACGGTTCGTCCCGAGGAGGGCGATCGTCCGGATCCCGAGCATCGGGCGAGTCTACCGCGGCGCCCTCCGCGTCACGACAGCGGGTTCTCCCACCGCACGCCGGGGAACCGGGCGAAGTCCCCGTCGGTCGAGCAGACGGCGAGCCCGTGCTCCAGCGCGAGCGCGGCGAGGTGCGCGTCGGGGACGTGGTTCGCGCGCAGGCCCGGCGCCTTCAGCAGCGCGCCAAGGACCTGCGCGTGGCGCTCGGTGGGCTCGGGGATCCAGGCGATCGGGCAGGAGAGCCAGCTCTCCACCTGCGCCCAGCCGTCCGCGACCGTGAGCGGTCGCTCGAAGACGCGGGGGTTGGAGACGAGCCGAACGAAGGCGAGGAGGCTCTCCCACGGGAGGCCGACCGGCGCCGGCCCGGAGAGCTTCTCATCGAGCCACGCCCGCGCCCGCTCGTGCTGGGCGAGCGACGCGACGTGGGCGTAGACGAGCAGGTTCGCGTCGACCAGGATCACCGGAACGACTCACCCTCGGCGACCGCGAGGACCTCGGCCACGTCATCGATGCTCGCCACCAGGCAGCGACCGAGGGCGACCGACGGGGTCCTGTACGGGGGGCGAGGCTCGGGCCGGGCGTGGACCAGCTGGGCGAGGCCGCGGCGCATGGCCTCGTTCACGGCCTCCTTCAGCCCCAGCTTCGAGCGCTTCCGGAACCGCTCCAGCGCCGTCGCCACGTCGTCGTCGAGCGTGAGGGTCGTCCTCATGCATCAAGAATAACGTGCCTGATGTCGTGATGCAAAACCGGTGGGTCGAGGGCGCAGCCTCGTTCACACGATCCGCACGCCGCCGCGCATCTCGCGCAGCCGGCGCACCCGCTCCTCGATCGGCGGGTGGGTCGAGAAGAGCGACATCATCGCGCCGCCGAGGCCGCGGAAGGGGTTGACGATGAAGAGGTGGGCCGTCGCCGGACCCGCGAAGTCGTAGGGGCGGACCTGGTTGCCGCGCTCCAGCGTGAGGAGCGCGTCGGCGAGCGGCATCGGATCGCCCACCAGCTCCGCGCCGCCGGCGTCCGCGCCGTACTCGCGGGAGCGCGAGACGGCGAGCTGGATGATCATGGCGATGATCGGGGCGAGGAGCGCCCAGGCGAGCGCGCCGATGGCGCCCCCGCCGCGGTCGTCGTCGCTGCTGCGCCCCATGCCCAGGAACGCGCCCCACTGGATCGCATGGCCGAGCGCAGACACGAGCCCCGCCACCGCCGCGGCGATGGTCGAGATCAGGATGTCGCGGTTCCGGACGTGGGTGATCTCGTGGGCGAGGACGCCCTCGAGCTGGCGCCGGTCGAGGATCTGGAGGATCCCCTCCGTGACCGCGACCGCCGCGTGCTCGGGGTTCCGTCCCGTCGCGAAGGCGTTCGGCGTCGGTGAGGGGATGACGTAGAGGCGCGGCATCGGCATCCCCGCCTTGCGCGTCAGCCGCTCGACCATCTCGTACACCTCGGGCAGCTGAGCCCGCGTCACCGGCTGCGCCCGGTGGGCCATGAGGGCGATCCGGTCGGAGAACCAGTAGGAGGCGAAGTTGAAGACGAGCCCGATGCCGCCGAAGAGGAGCATCCCGCCGGTGCCGCCGTACATCTGGCCGCCGATGGCGAGGAGCGCCATCAGGAAGGCCATGAGCATGGCGGTCTTCAGGTAGCCGCGGCCGGAGCCGCCGGCGCGAGCGGGCTGCATCCCGCGGGGAACGGAGGGGGTGTCGAAGGGCATGGCATACCTGTAACCACTGGGGGGCCGTGGTCAATCCAAGCGGCCGCTTTCTTCCGCGCGATCCCCCGGCGTGCTAAACGCAAGCAGGCGATATCGCAAGGGGATGGGCGTGATGGCGGCGAGGAAAGCAGCGGTCTCGAAGGGTGCGGCAAAGGGGAAGGGCAGGGCGAAGGCCCCCGCCCGTGGAGGGGCGCAGCTGGAGCTGGTCGCGCTCCCTCCCGCGAAGAAGGAGGCGCGCCCCGCGGCGCCCCTCGCGAAGCCGGCCCGCGGCGCGAAGAAGGGGGCGCCGCCCCAGCCGGAGCGGGTCCGGGAGCCCGAGGTCGAGGTGCCGACGCCGGAGAAGGGGCAGCGGCGCCGCGCCACCGCCGAGCAGATGGCGGCCAAGCAGCGCGAGATCTCGATCTCCGAGTTCTTCACCAAGAACCGCCACCTGCTCGGCTTCGACAACCCGTCCAAGGCGCTCCTCACGACGATCAAGGAGGCGGTCGACAACTCGCTCGACGCCTGCGAGGAGGCCGGGATCCTCCCCGAGATCACCATCGAGGTCCGGGATCTCGCCCTGAACGCGAAGGGGGAGGGGGAGCTCACGAAGGGCGAGGGGCGCTTCGTCGTCGTCATCGAGGACAACGGCCCCGGCATCGTGAAGGCCCAGGTCCCGAAGATCTTCGGCAAGCTCCTCTACGGCTCCAAGTTCCACCGGCTGAAGCAGAGCCGCGGTCAGCAGGGCATCGGCATCAGCGCCGCGGCGATGTACGGCCAGCTGACGACCGGCAAGCCGATCCACGTCACCTCGCGCGTCGGCAAGGGGAAGCCGGCCCACGACTTCGACATCCAGATCGACACCCGCAAGAACAACCCGGTCGTCACGCGGGACGAGCAGCTGGACGTCTGGCACCTGGAGCACGGCACGCGCATCGAGCTGGAGATCGTCGCCGACTGGCGCACGGGCCAGCGCTTCGTGAACCGCTACGTCGAGCACACGGCGCTCTCCAACCCTCACTGCACGCTCCACTACGTCCGCCCCCGCGCCGAGCCGCTCACCTTCCCGCGCGCCACCGAGGAGCTCCCCAAGGAGGCCACGGAGATCAAGCCGCACCCGCACGGCGTCGAGCTGGGCGCCCTGATGATCATGGCGGGCGACTCGAAGGCCCACGACGTGCAGGGCTTCCTGAAGACCTCCTTCTCCCGCGTCTCGGGGCAGGTGGCCGACGAGATCGTGAAGCGGGCCGGCTTCAAGAAGCGGATCCGGCCGCGGGACCTCGCCGAGGACCGCGAGCTTGCGGAGACGCTCCACAAGGCGATCGTGGAGACGCGGATCATGAACCCGCCGACCCACTGCCTGTCGCCCATCGGCGACGAGCTGATGAAGCGCGGGCTCGTCTCCTTCCTCAACGTCGTCGAGACGGAGGGGCCGGAGGCCGAGGAGCAGCTCGACCTCGACTCGGCCGCGAAGAAGAGGGCCTCGAAGAGGGGGAAGGACGCGCGGGACTCCGCCCCCGAGGTGCCGGACGCGCCGCCCGAGGAGGGGGTCGAGAAGATCAAGGGGCACAACTACTTCATCGCCACCGTGACGCGGCCGCCGAAGGTCTACCGCGGCAACCCGTTCCAGGTGGAGGTGGGGCTCGCGTACGGCGGCAGCTGGCCCGCCGACAAGCCGGTCGAGCTCTTCCGCTTCGCGAACCGCGTGCCGCTCCTCTTCCAGAAGGGGGCGTGCGGGATGACCGAGGCGGTCGTGAAGACCGACTGGCGCAACTACCTCCTCTCCCAGCCCAAGGGCTCGCTGCCGGTCGGCCCGATGGCGCTGCTCGTCCACATCGCCTCGGTCTGGGTGCCGTTCACCAGCGAGGCGAAGGAGGCGGTGGCCCACTACCCGGAGATCACGAAGGAGATCCAGCTGGCGGCGCAGGAGTGCGGCCGCAAGCTGGCGGCCCACATCCGGAAGAAGAAGCACGCCGACTACCAGGCGCAGCGCCGGTCGATCTTCGAGCTCTACATCCGGGAGGTGGCGGGGGCGATCGGCAAGATCACCGACAAGTCCCCCGACCCGATCCGCCGCGACTTCCTCAAGCTCGCGGACCGGGTGACGGAGCAGGAGCTGGCGGAGCAGGACACGGCGCTCGAAGAGGCCTCGAAGAAGCTCACGAAGCGCCCGCGGCGGGGCGAGGACGAAGGGGAGTAGCCGATGGCCAGGCTCGACGCGGTCGACAAGAAGACGATCCAGAAGATCGAGAAGCTCGCCGAGGGGGTCCTGAAGAGCGTGAAGGGGGGGCAGAGCCCCTTCGTCGAGATCCCGATCCGCTCCCTCGCGAACGTCCACTTCAACGAGAAGCGGCGGCTGATCGAGCTCGGGAAGGATCGCCAGAAGCGCTACTTCTTCAACGTCTCGATGGCGAAGAAGTTCATGCAGACCTTCCTCGTCTCCGAGGCCTGCAAGGAGCTGGTCGAGAGCGGCAAGACGACCAGCATCCGCGACCTCTACTACATGACGAAGCACACCCTCGGAGAGACGAAGCAGAACACCTTCGAGGAGCAGGAGGAGTCGGACCCGATCATCGAGGACCTCGAGGTCGCCATCGACTCGCTCCGCGAGGAGCTGCACCTCTTCGCGACCGGCCGCGGCTCCATGGTCGGCCCCCTCACGATCCGGGACTCGGGCGACACCATCGACCTGCGGCGGATGGGCTCGGGGGGCTGGTCGGTCCCCTCCATCGTCGAGGACAACGTCGTCGAGTTCGGGAAGTCCGAGGCGAAGTACGTCCTGCTCATCGAGAAGGACGCCGTCTGGAAGCGGTTCAACGAGGACAAGTTCTGGCAGCGCGAGAAGTGCATCATCGTGACCGGGCAGGGGCAGCCGCCCCGCGGCGTCCGCCGCCTCATCCAGCGCCTCCACACCGAGCTGAAGCTCCCGGTCTACGTCCTCGTCGACAACGATCCCTGGGGCTTCTACATCTACTCCGTCCTCAAGCAGGGCTCGATCAACCTGGCCTACGAGTCGATGCGGATGGCCGTGCCGGGGGCGCGCTTCATCGGCCTCTCCTCCTTCGACAAGCTCACCTACAAGCTCCCGTCCAACGTCGCGATCAAGATGAACGAGAAGGACAACGATCGCGCGAAGCAGATGCTCGCCTACCCGTGGTTCCAGGCGAAGCAGTGGCAGCAGGAGATCCAGGAGATGGTGAAGTCGGGCGTGAAGTTCGAGCTCGAGGCCCTCTCCCGCCGCGGCATCAGCTTCATCACCGAGGAGTACCTGCCGCGGAAGCTGAAGGAGAAGGACTGGCTGGAGTAGGCGGCGGGGTTGACCCCACGCGCAACATCGCTAGACTGCGCCCGTTTTCAACGACTCACTCCGGAGGAGGAACGACATGGCCGCCATCAAGGGCAACCGCTCCAAGCGGAAGAACACGAAGCGCAGCAAGGTGAAGCGGGTCGCCGCGAAGCGCAAGCGCACCCTCTCGGTGAAGCGCAAGCGCCGCGCGAAGGGCAGCGGCAAGTAGCCGTCCGTCGGCCGCAGACGCTGCACGAGGGAGCCGGGAGCGCGCGAGCGCCCCGGCTCTCGTCGTCTCGGGGCCTACTCGCCCTTCCCGAACAGGAAGGCGACGCCCATCACGACGAACATCAGCCCCGCCGCGCGTTGGATCCAGATCGCCGGGATCACCTTGGCGATCCCGCCGCCGACGAGCACGCCGATGGCGCTCGTGGCGACGAGGGCCGCGGCGGCGCCCGCGAAGATCGTCCAGCGCGAGTGGCCGGCCGCCAGCGTCATCGTCGCGAGCTGGGTCTTGTCCCCCATCTCGGCGAGGAAGATG
>DATIVK010000020.1:0-21406 GCA_035465955.1 Anaeromyxobacteraceae bacterium
CGCGGCCCCGGCCGCACCGGGCGCACCGGCGGCCCCCGCCGCGCCGGTCCGCCCGCCGATCGATCCGCGCACGCTGCGGCCGACGTCGACGCAGGCCGTGGTGATCTCGAGGCCGCTCATCCCCGTCCGGCGCGTCACGCCGCCGACCCGGGCGCCGGGCCACTACCCGGCGGCACCGGGCCCGCGCGCGCTCGGCCCGATCCGTGACCTCAAGGTGGTGCCCGGCGCACCGGGCCGCGACCGGGAGTTCATCGAGGTCGGCAAGGACAAGAAGCGGCGCGGCACGGGCGGTCGCCCGGAGTCCGAGGCGCAGAAGGCGCTGTCCGGCAAGGAGCTGCTCCAGGCCGCGATCAACGACCGCTCCTTCGTGCCGATCCGCGGGAAGAAGAAGAAGCCCACCAAGAAGGGACAGAAGACCTTGGTGACCGAGCGCGCCGAGCACAAGAAGATCATCCGGGTGGAGGAGGCCATCTCGGTCTCCGAGCTCTCCCAGGCGATGGGCGTCAAGGCGGCCGACATCATCCGCAAGCTGATGCAGGGCGGGAAGATGGCGACCATCAACCAGCTCATCGACGCGGACACCGCGGCGATCCTGGCCACGGACTTCGGCTACACCATCGAGAAGAAGGGCTTCGAGGTCGAGGAGTACATCCCCGAGATCGAGGAGAACGAGGCCGATCTCCGGGTCCGGCCGCCCGTCGTGACCGTGATGGGCCACGTCGACCACGGCAAGACGTCGCTCCTCGACGCGATCCGCAAGGCGGACGTCGCGGCCGGCGAGGCCGGCGGCATCACGCAGCACATCGGCGCCTACTCCGTGCAGACCGCGCACGGCCCCATCACCTTCCTCGACACCCCCGGCCACGAGGCCTTCACCGCGATGCGCCAGCGCGGCGCGCAGGTGACCGACCTGGTCGTGCTCGTGGTGGCCGCCGACGACGGCGTGATGCCGCAGACGGCCGAGGCCATCAAGCACGCCAAGGAGGCCGGCGTCACGATCCTCGTCGCCATCAACAAGATCGACAAGCCGGGCGCCACGCCCGAGCGCGTCATGCAGCAGCTCACCGAGTACGAGCTGGTCGCCGAGAAGTGGGGCGGCAGCACGATCATGATGCCGGTCTCGGCCCGCACGAAGGAGGGCATCCCGGAGCTGCTGGAGTACATCGCCCTGCAGTCCGAGGTGCTCGAGCTCAAGACCAACCCGAACAAGGTCGCGAGCGGCCGCGTCATCGAGGCGAAGCTGGAGAAGGGGCGCGGCCCGGTGGCCACGGTCCTCGTCCAGGAGGGGACGCTCCGCGTCGGCGACGCGCTCGTCACCGGGACCCACTACGGCAAGATCCGCGCGATGATGAACGAGCGCGGCGAGCAGGTGAAGGACGTCCCGCCGGGCTACCCGGTGGAGGTCCTCGGCCTCTCCGGCGTCCCCGTCGCCGGCGACGAGTTCAACGTCGTCTCCGACGAGAAGTCCGCCAAGGAGGTCGCCCAGCACCGCGCGGAGAAGCAGCGGCAGAAGGAGCTCTCCCAGACGAAGCGGGCGACGCTCGAGGACCTCTTCGCCAAGGGCAAGGAGGCCGGCCGCAAGGTGCTCAACGTCGTCGTGAAGGCCGACGTGCAGGGCTCCTCCGAGGCGGTCTCGCAGGCCCTCGCGAAGTGCGCCACCAAGAAGGTGGGGGTCGACATCCTCGACTCCGGCGTCGGCGCCATCACCGAGTCGGACGTGCTCACGGCCGCCGCGGGCAAGGGCATCATCGTCGGGTTCCACACCCGGCCCGAGACGAAGGTCGAGCAGATCGCCAGCCAGGAGGGGGTGAAGATCCTCCTCTTCGACGTGATCTACGAGGCCGTCGACGCGATCAAGGAGGAGATGGTCGGCCTCCTCGAGCCCATCATCGAGCAGAAGCCGCTCGGCAAGGCGGAGGTCCGGCAGCTCATCAACATCCCGCGCCTCGGCACCATCGCCGGCTCCGCGGTCACCGACGGCGTCATCAAGCGCAACGCCCAGGTCCGCGTCGTCCGCGAGCGCAAGGCGGTCTTCACCGGGAAGGTCACCTCGCTCAAGCGCTTCAAGGACGACGTCCGCGAGGTGGCGGCCGGCATGGAGTGCGGCATCGGCATCGAGGGCTTCACCGACCTCAAGGCGGGCGACGTCCTCGAGGTCTACGAGCTCATCGAGATCCGGCCGTCGCTCGACTAGCCTCGCGCCGTTCCCTCTCCCCCACCGGGGGAGGAAGTCAAACCACCCCCTCTCCCCCACCGGGGGAGAGGGCAGGGTGAGGGGGCCTACAGATGATCGTCGGCATCCTCAGGCTCACGCTCCACCTCCCGGCGCCCGGGTCGCTCAAGTCGAAGCGGCACCTCGTGCGCTCGGCCATCGACCGGGTGAAGGGGAAGTTCAACGTCTCGATCGCGGAGGTCGCCGAGAACGACCTCTGGCAGCGGAGCGTCCTCGGCGTCGCCGCCGTGGGCAACGATCGGGTCTTCGTCGAGGAGACGCTCGGGCGGGTCGCCGACTTCGTGGAGTCGATGCACGGCGGCCAGATCCTCGTCACGGCCCGCGACGTGGAGATCCAGGGTTACGCCGACCACCTCGGCGCGGGCTCGGACAGGACGCTGGCGGAGGCCGAGGGGCTCCCGCCGCAGGAGGACGACGATGAGTACCCATGACCGCCCGGCCCGCGTGGCCCACGAGTTCCAGCGCGAGCTCTCCTCGCTGCTCGCGCGCGGGCTGAAGGATCCGCGCGTGACCGGCCTCGTCACCGTCACCGGCGTCAAGATGTCCCCGGACCTGAAGGAGGCCGTCGCCTACCTGTCGATCCTCGGCGACGAGAAGGTCGTCGCGGAGACGCTCGCCGGCCTCCGGGCGGCCGCCGGGTACCTGCAGCGCGAGGTCTCCCGCGCCGTGAAGCTCCGCTACACGCCCCACCTCCGCGTCGTCTTCGACGAGTCGGTGGGGCGCGGGGACCGGATCGACCGGCTCCTGCGCGAGGCGAAGGCGCAGGACGCCGCGGCCGCGACGAAGGACGGCGAGGAGAAGTGAGCCGTCGGTCGCGGGGCCGTCCGCCCGCCGGCCCGGGCGGCGTCCTCCTCGTCGACAAGCCGAAGGGGCCGACGAGCCACGCGGTCGTGGAGCGGATCCGGCGGGCGCTCGGCGCGGGGAAGGCGGGCCACGCCGGCACCCTCGACCCCGCGGCGACCGGCCTGTTGGTGGTCTGCGCCGACGACGCCGTGAAGCTGCAGCACTGGCTCGCCGACGGCGACAAGGGGTACGAGGCGACGGTCGCGTTCGGCGCCGCCACCGACACCGAGGACGCCGAGGGTGAGGTGGTGGAGCGCGGGGATCCCTGCGGCCTCCACGTCGATCCCCTGGAGGCCGCGCTGCGCCGCTTCGTCGGCGTCATCGACCAGCTCCCCCCCATGTACTCGGCGGTGCGGGTCGGCGGCCGGCGCCTCCACGAGGCCGCCCGCGCCGGCGAGTCGGTCGAGCGCTCGGCGCGGCGGGTCGCCGTGCACGCGCTCGAGCTCCGCTCGCTCGCGCCCGCGGGGCCGGACGGCCTCCGCGAGGCGCGGATCGCCATCCACTGCGGGAAGGGGACCTACGTCCGGACCCTCGCCGCCGACCTCGGGCGCGCGCTGGGCGTCCCCGCCCACCTGCGGGCGCTGCGCCGGACGATGGCGGGCCCGTTCCGGGTGGACGGCGCGATCGGGCTCGCCGAGGCGGAGGCGCTCGCCGCCCGGGATCCGGCGGCCCTCCGGGCCTGCCTGCTGCCGCTCGCGCGCGCGCTCCCGTTCCCGGCCGTGCCCGTCGACGTCGAGGGGGTGCGCTGGCTCGTCAACGGCAGGTTCCTCCCGGCCGAGGGGCCGGAGGGGCTGAGGACCGTGGTGGGGCCGGACGGCCAGCTCGTCGCGGTCGCCCGGGTGCGCGAGGGGCTGCTCCGGCCGGTCCGCGTGTTCGCGCCCCTCCCTGCGGCCGAGGGAACCGGGCAGAACCATTGACTCTTCGGGCCGGATCCTCTATCAACCCACCCTTCATGGCCGTCACGGCCTCCCGAGGCGCGCGCCTTCGCCCCCGCGGCGGTGACCGGCAACCCAACGAAAGGAAGCAGCTATGGCGCTGACGCAGGAGAAGAAGACGAACGTCGTCGTCACCAACCGGCGGCACGAGAAGGACACCGGGTCGCCCGAGGTGCAGGTCGCCCTGCTCTCCGAGCGGATCGCGTACCTGACCGAGCACTTCAAGACCCACAAGAAGGATCACCACAGCCGCCGCGGCCTGCTGAAGATGGTCGGCCAGCGCCGGCGCCTGCTCGACTACCTCAAGTCGGTCGACCAGGGGCGCTACAAGGCCCTCATCGACAAGCTGGGCATCCGCAAGTAGCCCTGGCGGTGACGGCGCCCCGGCGGACCCGCCGGGGCGCTCGCGCTTCCAGACGAGGCGCGGTAGTAGAAGCACGGCTCGCGGCGGACCCGAGCCCGGAGCACCGAAGGGCGCTTCCGTTTCCGACTCCGCCGCCCCTCCCCGCGGGAGGGACGGCGGAGTCAGGAACTGAAGCACCTCTGCGGTGACCCTGGGGCGAGGTCCGGCTCGGGCCGACCACTCGGGGCGGCGATGGCCGCTCCACACACCCGGGAGAACCACACAGATGACCCCCATCCAGAAGTCCGCTCGCGTCGGCGGCAAGGAGATCGTGCTCGAGACGGGCAAGATCGCGAAGCAGGCCCACGGCGCGGTCTGGGTCCGCCAGGGCGACTCGATCGTGCTCGTCACGGTCGTCTCCGCCGCCGAGAAGAAGGAGGGGATCGACTTCTTCCCCCTCACGGTGGACTACCAGGAGAAGCTCTTCGCCGCCGGACGGATCCCCGGCAGCTACTTCAAGCGCGAGGGGCGCCTGACCGAGCGCGAGACGCTGACCTCCCGCATCGTCGACCGCTCCTGCCGCCCGCTCTTCCCCGAGGGCTACGCCAACGAGACGCAGATCATCGCGACCGTCGTCTCGTTCGACCAGGAGAACGACACCGACGTCCTCGCCCTGACGGGCGCGTCGGCCGCCCTCCAGGTCTCGGACGTCCCGTTCAACGGCCCGATCGCCGGCGTGCGCGTCGGCCGGCTCAACGGCCAGTTCATCGCGAACCCCACGCTCGCCGAGCGCGCGGAGTGCGACCTCGACGTGATCATGGCCGCGTCCCGTGACGCCATCGTGATGGTCGAGGGCGGCTCGCGCGAGGTGTCCGAGCAGGTGATGGTCGACGCCCTCCTGTTCGGCCAGGCGGCCGTGAAGGAGCTGCTCGACGCGCAGGTGGCCCTGCACGCCGCGGCCGGCGGCAAGGCGAAGCGCAAGTTCGACGCGCCGAAGAGCGACGAGGAGCTCAAGGCCAAGGTGAAGGCCCTCACCTGGGAGAAGGTGAAGGGGGCCTACGCCAAGGACGACAAGATCGAGCGGTACGCCCGGCTCTCCGAGGTCAAGAAGGAGCTGATGGAGGCCTTCAAGGCCGAGGCCGCCGGGGACGCGACGAAGCTCGCCGCCGTCTCCGCCCGCGAGAAGGAGATCAAGGGCTACTACGAGGACGTGAAGTACGAGTACATGCGCAAGATGATCACGGACGAGGGCCGCCGCATCGGCGGCCGCGGCATGGCCGACATCCGGAAGATCACCTGCGAGGCGGGGCTCCTCCCCCGCGTGCACGGCTCGGCCCTCTTCACCCGCGGCGAGACGCAGGCGCTGGTCGCCACGACGCTCGGCACGGCCGACGACGAGCAGCGCATCGAGTCGCTGACGGGCATGAGCTTCAAGCGGTTCCTGCTCCACTACAACTTCCCGCCGTTCTCGGTCGGCGAGGCGAAGTTCCTCCGCGGCCCGGGCCGCCGCGAGATCGGCCACGGCGCGCTCGCCGAGCGGGCGCTCCGCCAGGTGCTGCCGGCGGAGGACAAGTTCCCGTACACGATCCGGATCGTCTCCGACATCATGGAGTCGAACGGCTCCTCCTCGATGGCCTCGGTCTGCGGCGGCTGCCTCTCGCTGATGGACGCCGGCGTGCCGATCAAGGCGCCGGTCGCCGGCATCGCGATGGGGCTCATCAAGGAGGGGGAGAAGATCGCGATCCTCTCCGACATCCTCGGGGACGAGGACCACCTCGGCGACATGGACTTCAAGGTCTGCGGCACCGAGGCCGGCATCACGTCGATCCAGATGGACATCAAGATCGGCGGCGTGACCCGTGAGATCATGGAGAAGGCGCTCTCGCAGGCCCGCGACGGCCGCCGCCACATCCTCGGCGAGATGGCCAAGGCGCTCGCCGCGCCGCGCGCCGAGATCAGCTCCTACGCGCCGCGGATCACGTCGATCAAGATCCGCCAGGAGCGCATCAAGGACGTCATCGGGCCCGGCGGCAAGGTGATCAAGGACCTGGTGGCCCGCACCGGCTGCTCGATCAACGTCGAGGACGACGGCACCGTCAACATCGCCAGCCCGAACCAGGCGAAGGTCGACGAGGCGGTGAAGATGATCCGCGCGCTGACCCAGGAGGCGGAGGTCGGCAAGACCTACCTCGGCACCGTCCGCAAGATCGCCGAGTTCGGCGCCTTCGTGGAGATCTTCCCGGGGACGGACGGCCTCATCCACATCTCCGAGCTCTCGGACAAGCGCGTGAAGAGCGTCTCCGAGGTCCTCTCGGAGGGTGAGGAGGTGCTGGTGAAGGTCATCAACGTCGACCGCGCCGGCAAGATCCGCCTCTCCCGCAAGGAGGCGCTCGCCGAGGCCGCCGGCAAGAAGCCGGAGGGCGGCGAGGGCTCCAAGCCGTAGGGCGCCCGGGCAGAGGCCCCGCCCGGCGCCGGCTCCGGCGGCTGGGCGGGCCCACGGCCATGAACGTCAAGGTCAGGCTCCGGCGGGTCGCGCAGCGCGGCCCGCCGCTCGAACTTCCCCGCTACGAGACGGCCGGATCGGCCGGCCTCGACCTGCGCGCGGACGAGCCGGTGGCGCTCGCCCCGGGCGAACGGCGGCTGGTCCCCACGGGGCTCGCCGTCGAGATCCCCTACGGCTACGAGGGCCAGGTCCGGCCGCGGTCCGGGCTCGCCCTGCGCCTCGGCGTGGGGATGGTGAACGCGCCGGGGACCATCGACTCGGACTATCGCGGCGAGGTGGGCGTGATCCTCGTGAACCACGGGCGGGAGCCGGTCTCCTTCGCTCGCGGCGAGCGGATCGCCCAGCTCGTCATCGCCGCCGTCGCGCGCGCGGAGCTCGTCCTCGTGGACGAGCTCGCGGACAGCGACCGCGGCGCCGGCGGCTTCGGCTCGACCGGCAAGCGCTGAGACACCCCAGCCCCTGAAGGAGGAGACCCCATGATCCCCCGCTACACGCGCCCCGACATGGGCGCCATCTGGACCCCGGAGCGCCGCCTCCGCATCTGGCTCGACGTCGAG
Organism: Anaeromyxobacteraceae bacterium; assembly: GCA_035465955.1. Lineage (GTDB taxonomy): Bacteria > Myxococcota > Myxococcia > Myxococcales > Anaeromyxobacteraceae > DATIVK01. Next base: position 7,415 of record DATIVK010000020.1, read on the forward strand.
CTGGCCGCGTGCGAGGCCATGGTGGGACTCGGCCAGGTCCCGGCCGAGGACTACGCGCAGCTCCGGCGCACGTTCGACGGCTACTCCTTCACCGCGGCCGACGTCGCCCGCATCGACGAGATCGAGAAGACGGTGAAGCACGACGTCATCGCCTTCCTGACCTTCGTGGAGGAGAAGGGGGGCGCCGCCGCTCGCCACCTGCACAAGGGGATGACCTCGTCCGACGTCCTGGACACGACCCTCGCCGTGCAGCTCACCGAGGCGAACGCGCTGATCCTGAAGGACGTCGACCGCGTGCTGGCCGCGGTGAAGCGGCGCGCGCTCGAGCACAAGCTCACCCCGATGGTGGGGCGCAGCCACGGGATCCACGCGGAGCCGACGACGTTCGGCCTGGAGCTCGCCGGCTGGTACGACGCCTGGTCGCGCCGCCGGGAGGCGCTCGTCCGCGCCGGCCGCACGGTCGCGTTCGGAAAGATCTCCGGGGCGGTGGGCACCTTCGCCAACGTCGACCCGCGCGTCGAGGCCTTCGTGATGGAGCGGGTGGGGCTCGCGGGCGGGGAGGGCTCGGCCACGCAGGTCGTGAACCGCGACCGCCACGCCGAGTTCTTCACCGCCCTCGCGCTGGCGGGGGCGACGCTCGAGCAGCACGCGACCGAGGTCCGCCACCTCCAGCGGACGGAGGTCCGCGAGGCGGAGGAGCCGTTCACCGCCGGGCAGAAGGGCTCCTCGGCGATGCCCCACAAGCGCAACCCGATCCTCTCCGAGAACCTCACCGGCCTCGCCCGCCTCCTGCGCGGCTGGGCCCTGGCGGCCATGGAGGACGTCGCGCTCTGGCACGAGCGCGACATCTCGCACTCCTCGGTGGAGCGGGTCATCGGCCCGGACGCGACCATCGCGCTCGACTTCGCCCTCAACCGCTTCGCCGGGATGATCGAGAACCTGCGAGTCTATCCGGAGCGGATGCGGGAGAACCTCGACCTGACCGGCGGCCTCTACGAGGCGCAGCGGGTCCTGCTGGCGCTCGTCGGCAAGGGCGTCGGGCGGCAGGAGGGGTACGTCTACGTCCAGCGGAACGCGATGAAGGTCTGGGAGGCGAAGGTCGACTTCCGGACGGCGCTGAAGGGCGATCCGGACGTCCGCAAGGCGCTCACCGAGGCCGAGATCGACGCCTGCTTCGCGCTCGAGTACCACCTCAAGCACGTCGACACGATCTTCGCCCGGGTCTTCGGGGCCGCGTAGGCCGCCGTCAGTCCGGCTGCCCGGAGCGCTGGAGCAGCCGGACCAGCTCCACCACGGTCGCGGCGCCGAGCTTCGCCATGACGCGGCTGCGGTGGATGTTCACCGTCTTCACCGCGGCGCCGAGCTCCTCCGCGATCTCCTTGCTCCGCAGGCCGCGGGCGACGAGGTCGGCCACCTCGCGCTCGCGCGGCGTGAGGCGCGACAGGAGCGCCTGCGCCTTGGCCGCCTCGGTGCGCTCCGCGAGCCGCTCCTCGGCGCGCCGGATCGCGACGTCGACCGCCTCGAGCAGCTCGCGGGTCTCGAAGGGCTTCGCGAGGAAGTCGATGGCGCCGGCCTTCATGGCCCTGACGGAGGTGCCGATGTCCGAGGCGCCCGACATGAAGACGATGGAGGGCGGCTGCTCGAGGCTCGCCAGCCGCTCCTGGATCTCCACGCCGTTGATCTCGGGCATGTGGACGTCGAGCACGACGCAGCAGGGCGGATCGAGCTTCGCCTCGTCGAGGAAGGCCCGGGGCGAGCTGAACGTGGACACGGCGTAGCCCGCGCGGCGGAGTGTCCTCCCCACGGCGGAGAGGATGCCCTCCTCGTCGTCCAGGACGAAGACGCGTCTCGCCCCGCCCATGCCTTGCGCACGCATGTCGCTCACCCGCAGCGGTCCCGCGACGGGATCCAGCACGGCTCCCCCGGAAGCTTGAATCACGGGCATAAGTAAGCAGCGTTCGGCGTCACAAGTCGATTGGGAATACTGCCTACAGCGGCATACCCTGTTCAGGGGACAAGCAAACGGCCGCAGACCCGTTCGGGGCTCGCGGCCGTTCGTCTTGCGGATCCCGGAAGAGGCGCGCCAAAGGAGGGCAATCGAGCGGCCGCCAAGCGAAGCGGCCCGCGCGGGCTCCGCGAGGGGACTAGAGGTAGCCCTTCGCCCGGAGGTTCTTCTCGATGCGCTCGGCGACGCTCCCGACCTCCGACTCGAAGACCTGCCCCGTGAGGAGCTCGAAGACCTCGATGTACTTCGCCGCCAGCATGCAGCGGACGTCGTCGGTGAGGGCCGGCGGCTTCCCGTGGCCGGAGAAGCCGTGCTCCTTGATGAGCCACTGGCGGATGTTCTCCTTGTCGAGCATCCGCTGGTCCTCGCCGTTCGCGAAGCGATCGGCGTAGCCGTCGGCGATCCAGTAGCGGGAGCTGTCCGGCGTGTGGATCTCGTCGATCACGACCAGCTTCCCGTCCGCGATCCCCATCTCGTACTTGGTGTCCACGAGGATGAGGCCGCGGGTCTTCGCCCACTCCTGCCCCCGCTGGAAGAGCCGCTTCGCGATCGCGGTGGCCTCGTGCCAGACCGCGGCCGGGACGATCCCCTTGTCCAGGATCTCCTTCTCGCTGATCGGCATGTCGTGCTTGCCGTACTCCTCCTTGGTGGAGGGGGTGATGATCGCCTGGTCGAACTGCTGGTCCTTCCGGAGCCCCTTGGGCCAGGCGATGCCGTAGGCCTCCCGGCTGCCGCCCTCGTAGTCGCGCCAGAGCGAGCCGGTGATGTAGCCGCGGATCACGATCTCGATGGGCAGCGGCTTCGCCTTCTTCACCACCATCACGCTCGGATCCGGCACGTCGATGATGTGCGTCGGCGCGATGTCCTTCACCTTGTCGAACCAGAACGAGGTGAGGCGCGACAGCACCTCGCCCTTGAACGGGATGGTCCCGAGGACGTGATCGAAGGCGCTGATGCGATCGCTCGTGATCATCACGATCCGATCGTTCCGGGAGTAGTTGTCGCGGACCTTGCCGCGGTAGAGCTCACCGAGACCGGGGAGGTCGAGCTGGCGGAGGGTGTGCGGGAGCTGCGCGCGGAGGTTGGCGTCGGAGATCATGGCGGCGATGTTATATGTGGCGGGCCCGATGGATCGCGAAAAAGTGAGAGTGGTCCTGCACCGCCCCCAGAGCGCCGAGAACGTCGGGGCGGCGGCGCGCGTCATGAAGAACTTCGGCCTGCGCCGCCTCGCCATCGTCGAGCCGGAGGCCTGGGAGGGGCTGCCGCGGAGCGGAGGCGAGGGGGTGCGCGCCAGCGTCCTGGAGCGCGCGGCGCGGCTGGCCCGGCACGCGTCCGACCTGCTCGAGGGGGCCACCTTCCACGCCGATCTGCGCGACGCCGTGGCCGGCGCGACGTGGGTCTGCGGCACCACCTCCAGGCTCCTTCCGGGGCGCCCCCGGCTCTCGCCGCGGGAGCTCGCGGCCGAGGTGGGGCCCCGCTCGCGGACCGGGGAGGTGGCCGTGGTCTTCGGCGAGGAGCGCCGCGGGCTCTCCGACGCCGAGCTCGACCTCTGCCAGGCGGTCTGCACCATCCCGACGAGCGCCGAGTACGACTCGATGAACCTCGCGCAGGCGGTCGCGGTGGTCTCCTACGAGCTGGGGCTGGCGCTCGTCCCCGCCGGCGTGCAGGCCAGATCGGAGGAGCCGGCGCGCCACCGCACCCTGGAGGCTCTCTGGGAGCGGTTGGGAGCGCTCCTCGGCGCCGCGGGCTACCTCAATCCGCAGAACCCGGAGCACATCCTCTCCGACTGGCGCCGCCTCCTCGCGCGCGCCGAGCCGACGCAACGGGAGGTGGAGCTCCTCGTCGCGGCGGTTCGGGCGCTGCAAAGGAGGATCGGGCGAGGCTGAGGGGGAGCGCAGGCTCCCCCTCACGAGATCACCGCCTAGGCCGCCGCGGCGGCCTGGTTCTTCTTGCGGCTCTTCTTCCAGGCCTCGAAGTGCTCCTGGCAGAGGCCGTGCTCGGCGACCTTCTTCTTGCACTCGGGCTTGGAGCAGGCCTTCCAGCGGCGGGGGGTCGCCTCGAGCTCGCCGCGGCGCCACTTCTTGTAGTGGAAGAAGCAGAAGCCCTTCGCGCGGTAGGCGCGCTTGCAGCCCGCAACCTTGCAGGCCTTCTTGCCGGCGCTCTTCGCCGCGGGAGCCTTCTTCTTCGTCGTCTTCTTGGTCTCGGCCATGTGCTGTTCCTCGGGCTTCGTTCTTCGAAAACCTTTGCGCGCCGCCCTGTTGCGGCCGCGAGAGGGCGCTACTTAACCCGACCTTGAGCCCGTTGGCAACGGGCCGGGCCTCGGCGCGCGGTCTCGGCCGACCTCGGGCGGACTCCTCGCTTTCGCTGCTCGCCGTACGAAAAAGTACGGCTGCGCTGCGCGCTCGTCGTGCGCCCGATCTCGGCTCGAGCCTGCGCGCCTCAAGGACTCGGCGGCGTCAGTTCTTGAGGTGCTCCGCGAGGATCCGGTCGACGGCTTTCCGGTCGCGCTCCGTGTGCCCCTCGGCGGGGCGGGTCCGCTCGGCGGCGCGCTCGGCGGCGCGCGCGGGGGCGGGCGCCGCCTTCGGCTTCGCCGGCGTGCCGTCCGCGGCGCGCTTCAGCTCCGCCCAGCAGCCGGAGGCGAACGCCTCGGCGCTGCCCGCGGCGCGCCAGCGCGCGTCGAGCGTCCGGCCCCCGACGGGGACCAGCATCCAGACGGCCGCGAGCGCGCCGACGACGAGGCAGAGCTTGAGGAGCTTGAACATGATCCTCGGGTAGCACCGCCGGGCCCGGGGGGCCAGTTTTCCGGCGCGGGCGGCCTACTCCAGCCAGGGGGCGAGGCCGGCGGCGGCGTCCACGATCGCGGCGGGGTGGCGGGCGCGCAGGGCGTCGCGCGCGCCGAAGCCCCAGGTCACGGCGACGAACGGCACGCCGGCCGCCGCGGCCGTCTGGGCGTCGATCAGGCTGTCGCCGACGAAGACCGACTGCGAGGGGTCGCCGCCGAGCCGGGCGACGAGGCCGAGCGTGCCGGTCGGATCCGGCTTGCGGGGCGCCTCGTCCCCGCCGAGCACCGCGGCGAAGCGGGAGCCGACCTGCAGCCCGTCGAGGATCTTGCGCGCGAGCCGCCCGGGCTTGTTGGTGTGGACCGCCAGCACGCGGCCAGCCCCCGCGAGCGCCTCCGCCACGCCCGGGAAGAGGGTGGTGTGGTCGAGGCAGTGCGCCTCGTAGTGCTCCCACCAGGCCGCCAGGGCGGGCTCGAGGAGGTGCAGGTGGGGGTCGACGGCGCGCTGGAGGAGGAGGCGCGCCCCCTCGCCGATGAAGGTCCGGACCTCGGAGAGCGGGCGCGCCGGGAGCCCGACGGCGCGCAGCGCATGGTTGACGGAGCCGGCGAGGTCCGCGAACGAGTCCACGAGCGTGCCGTCCAGGTCGAGGACGGCGACGCGCGGTGCGGGGGGCGTCACTTGTCGACCCCCTCCCCCTCGCGCAGGATCGTGAACTCGACGCGCCGGTTCTTGGCCCGCCCCAGCGCGGTCGCGTTGGAGGCCACGGGCCGGTCGAAGCCGTAGCCCTTCGGCAGCAGCTTCTCCGCGGCGATGCCGCGCTGCACGAGGGCGTTCACGACCGCCTGGGCCCGGCGCTGCGAGAGATCCCGGTTGTAGTTGGCGGAGCCGACGTTGTCGGTGTGCCCCTCCACGCGCACCCGCGGGATGTCCGGGTTGTTCTTCAGGATGAGCGCGATCGAGTCGAGGATGGGGTTCGACTTGGGCAGGATGGTGTCCTTGGCCGTCTCGAAGTTGATGGCGTCCTTGAGCGAGATCTTCTCCGCCTCCAGCTCCACGACCGGCTCCTCGCCGAGGGGGCAGCCGTTGTTGGTCGCCGGGCCGGGCTCGTTCGGGCAGGCGTCCTCGGGATCGGGGATGAAGTCGAAGTCGGCGTCGGGGCAGCCGTCCATCTCCGGCGTCCCGGGCGCGTCGGGGCACTTGTCCATCGGGAGGTTCACGCCGTCGTGGTCGGCGTCGAGGTCGATGGGCCCCTCGGGGCAGCCGTGGTTGTCGCGCAGGCCCGGCTTGCCCGGGCACCAGTCGTCCTCGTCGAGGACGCCGTCGCCGTCCGAGTCCTTCCCCTGGTGCGCGAAGCGGATCCCGCAGAAGACGCGCCAGGACTCGCGCCCGTAGCCGGGCGCTCCGAGGCCGGTCGAGCCACCGGCCTCGGCCTCCCAGCCGCCGCCGAGGCCGACGCGCAGCCCGGCGATCGCCGAGAGGGGCGACCGGTAGCGCGCCGTGTCCAGGTCGTTGCCGCGGGGCCACGCCCCGACGACCTCGGCGTGGGCGCGCCAGTCGGTGAGCGCGCCGATCTTCGGCAGGGGCGTGGAGGCGCCGACGCCCCAGGCGAGCGCGTCGTGCACGACGAGCTGCGCGTACTGGCCCTGCCCCCGGAGCTGGTAGCCGACCTGCGCGTCGAGCCGCACGGGCCCCAGCGGGCGGGTGGCCACGATCTGCGGCGCGAAGAACGTGCCGTCCGAGGTGAACGCGTCCTTGTTCCCGGTGGGCAGGCGCAGCTCGAGCAGGGCGGACAGCCCGACGGGGAAGCGATCGAGGCCGAGGATCGGCACCTTGCCGGTGAACCGGAGATCGCCGAGCGCGGTGTGCGCCACGGGGGCGGTGAGCGGCCCGGAGTAGCCGGCGCCGGCCGGCGGGGGAGCGGTCAGGCGGGAGAAGTCCGCCTCCTGCCAGGCGATCACGGGGAGGTCGACCCCCAGCTCGAACCAGCGGAACGCCCACGCGCCCATGAGGTGGCCCGTCAGGCGCGACTCGAGGATCTGGTCGCGGCTGCCGACGGCGGTGTACGCCAGGAAGCCCTGCATCCAGTCGAGCCGCAGCCCGGCCGCCCAGCTCCCGGCCGGCGCGATGGACGCCGTCTCGACGGCGATCCCCCGCGTCACGCCCAGCGCGGGGTGCGTGGTGTCGGCGTCGAACCCCCGCGCGGTCGGATCTTCGGCTCGGGTCACACCCGTGGAGAGCGCGAGCGCCACGGCCGCGGTCCACTTCGCCAGCGTCGTCATGTGGGGAAATCTATGCGTCCCGCGCGGGGGACGGAAGATTTTCTTCGAGTGGGGATCGGCGGCGGATCACGTGCACGAGGGCGTCGTGGATCGCGGGGTCGATCTGCTTCCCCCGGAGCCCCTCGAGGATCCGGAGGACCTCGGGCGGCCCCATCTTCTCCTGGTAGGGGCGGTCCGACGAGCAGGCGTCCCAGGTGTCGGCGGCGTTGATGACGCGCGCGATCCGCGGGATCGCCTCCCCCGCGAGCCCGTCGGGATAGCCGGTGCCGTCCCAGCGCTCGTGGTGGCTCCGGATGGCGGGGAGCGCGCCGCGGAGGAACTCGACCCCGCCGACGATCTCGGCGCCGATGGCCGGGTGCGCGCGCACCAGCGCGGTCTCCGAAGGGTCGAGCTGGGACCGCTTCTGGAGGACGCGCTCGGGGACGCCGATCTTCCCGATGTCGTGGAGGATGCCGCCGTACTCGAGGGCGTGCAGGTCGTCGGGGGGCAGCCGCAGCTCGCGGCCGATCTCCACCGCGAGGGCGGCGACGCGCTCGGAGTGGCCGCGGGTGTACGGGTCCTTCGCGTCGATGGCGCTGGCGAGGCTCCGGATGGTGTCCACGTAGCCGCGCTCGAGGGCCGCGATCAGCCGGCGGTTCTCGCCGTCGTAGGCCGCGAGCTCGCGGGACATGTGGTTGAACGTGTAGGCGAGGTCGCCGATCTCGTTGCGGACCCTCACGTCCACCTGCGAGCCGAACCGCCCGCGCGCGATCTCGAGCGCCCCGCGGACGCACTCGCGCACCGGCGCCGTGACCCGTCCGGCCACGTAGCCCGAGACGGCGAACGCGAGGACGACGGCGACGCCGAACGCGGCGGCCGTCCAGCCGGGGAGGTGACCGCGCTCCCGGTAGAGGAGCAGCGCCGCGAGCGCCGTGGGGAGCAGGCTCGCCGCGAGGGTGAGCGCGAGGAATGACCGGAAGAGCCTCATCGGGCGCTGCCGAGCCGCGCCAGGGCCCGCTCGAGCGCGCGGCGCGTGACCGGCTTCTCCAGGAACCCGTCGGCGGCCTCGGCGCCGTCGACGCCCCGGACGCTGCCGTCGGTGATGGCCGTGAGGATGATGGCCGGCGTCCGGTGCCCCGCCGCCCGGAGCTGGCGCAGGGCGTCGATCCCCGAGAGCTTCGGCATGAGGAAGTCGAGGATCATCAGATCCGGCTGGGCGGACTGCGACAGCTCCAGGGCCTGCTGGCCGTTCTCGGCCTGGACGACCTCGTGGCCGAGCTCGGCGAGCAGGTCGCTCACGATGGCCCGCACGAGGCGGTCGTCGTCTGCGAGGAGGATCTTCACGGGATCCCGAGGATAGCAGAGGGGGGCGTCATGGACCCGAGCCGACCCACTCGGAGCCGTCCTCGTAGACCTCCCGCTTCCAGATGGGCACGTCGTGCTTGAGCCGCTCGATGGCGGCCTCGCACGCGCGGAAGGCGGGAGCCCGGTGCGCGGCCGCGCAGGCGATGACCACGGCGGCCTCGCCGGGGAGGAGGGCGCCCAGCCGGTGCGCGATCGCGACGAGCGCGCCGGTCTCGCGCTCGATGGCGCCGGCGATCTCGTCGAGCTTCCGCTCCGCCATCTCGCGGTACCCCTCGTACTCGAGCCGCAGCACCCGCCTGCCGCCCGTCTCGCCGCGCACCACGCCCGTGAACGTCACGACGCCGCCGCGGCCGGGGTCTTCGACCGGCGCGACCACGTCGGCCAGGGAGAGGGGCGCGTCGGTCACCCGGCAGCGCCCGGCGCCGCCGGAGACCGGCGGGATGAGCGCCACCTCCGCGCCGTCCGCGAGCGCGGTCGCGTCGTCCGCGAACTCCTGGTCCACCGCGACGCGGCACCGCGGCAGGATCCCCGAGAGGCCGGGGTGGAGCGCCAGGAGCCGGGCGCGGAGCTCCCCCACCGTCCGCGGGGGCGGCTCGAGCCGCTCCGTGGAGCCGCCCGCGACCTCGCGGGTGAGGGCGAAGTAGAGGACGTGGACGGCCATCTCGGGTCAGCGGAGCAGCCGGGGGATGTCGCCGAAGAGCGTCACGCCGAGCATGAGGGCCGCGAGGAGGATGAAGCCCACCCACGAGACGGCCGCCTCGATGCGCTGGCTGGCGCGCCGGCCGGTCCCCAGCTCCCAGAGGAGGAAGACCAGCTTCCCGCCGTCGAGCGGCGGCAGCGGCACGAGGTTGAGCACCGCCAGCGCGACCGAGAGGATCCAGATGAGCGTGAAGAAGCGCTCGGGCCCCAGCTGCGCCCCCTTCGCGAGCGTCCGGCCGATGTCGAGCGGGCCGGAGAGCTCCGAGGTGGAGGCCTTGCCGGAGAAGGCCCTCAGGATGCCCCGGCCCTGCGCGACCATCGCCAGGTTGGTCTGGTGGAAGGCCTCGGCGAGCGCCGCGCCGACCGGGCGGCGCTCCGTGCGCGAGAGCTGGCTGAAGCCGGCCTTGCCGACGCCGCGCTCGTCGCGGGGGGTCAGCGAGAGGGTGACCCGCTCCCCGCTGCGCTCGACGACGACCTCGACCGTCCGGCCGGGGGCGCGCTGGATGCCGGCGAGCATGTCCTCCCAGCTCCCGACCGCCTGGCCGCCGATCGAGACGACGTGATCGCCGGTCGCGAGGCCGGCCTGCGCCGCCGGGGAGGCCGGGATCACGTCGCCGACGAACGACCCGGGGACCGGGACGCGCAGGCCGACGGTGACGAAGAGCAGGGCCGCCACGAAGATCGCGCCGAGGTAGCTGGCGACGGGCCCCGCGGCGATCGCGAGCGTCCGCCGCCACGCGTGCTGGTTGAGCCAGGCCTGCGGAGAGGCCGGATCGACGCCGTCCTCGGGGATCATCCCGCCGATCCAGCAGTAGCCGCCCACGGGGATGGCGGAGAGGGCGATCTGGGTCTCCCCGAGCCGGAAGGACCAGAGGACCTTCCCGTAGCCGACGCTGAAGCGGACGATCTTCATCCCCACGGCCCGCGCCGCCAGGGCGTGCCCGAGCTCGTGGACGACGATCAGGAAGGCGAAGGCGACGACCGCCGCCAGGATCGCGGGGATCATCCCCGCCTGGCCCTGCAGGAAGCTCACGATGGTTGCTCCTCTCCGAACTCCTCGGCCTCGAAGACCTCGACCACGAGCCCGGGGTCGCGCGCCGCGGCCGCCGGGAGGCCGGCCTTGAGGCACGCGTGCTTCAGGAAGGTCGGCCCGTCCCAGCCCTCTTCGACCGCCACCTTCGGCAGCAGCACCCCGCGGTTCCAGTCCCGCCGGACGAGCAGCCCGTGGACCCCGACCTCGATCCTCGAGCGGTCCTCCAGCAGGTGGGGGAGGCCGAGCACGGAGACCGAGAGGGAGAGCCCGGGCAGCTCGTCGGGCGCCAGCCGCGGGAACCGGGGGTCCTCGGTGGCCGCCGCGCGCGCCATGGCGGCCACGGTCTCCGCGAGCGAGCCGCGGGGCGAGAAGGTGCCGATGCAGCCGCGGAGCCGGCCGTCGACGTGCAGCGTGACGAAGGCGCCCCGCGGCGCGGAGAGCGGCCCGGAGGTGGGGAGGGGGGGCGGCGCGGCGGCCGCGCCGACGAGGTGGAGGACGGTCCCGCGGGCGATGCCGAGGAGCGCGGCCTTCTCGGCGGCGGTCAGCGAGGCGGGCGCGGTCATGGGCGTGGGCGTGCTCCGGTCAGGAGGAAGCGGCGCGCGTCGGCGAGGATCCCGGCGTGGTCGAAGGCGAGCGGCGACGGGAGCGCGTCCCAGCGGAAGGCCCTGGCCTGGGCGGCATCGTCGCCTCCGGACGGGGTCCCCTCGGCGCGGCCCACGAAGACGGCGGAGAGGGTGTGCTTGCGCGGATCGCGCCGCGGATCGGAGTAGACGTAGAGCAGGTCCTCGAGGCGGACGTCGAGGCCGGTCTCCTCCTTCGCCTCGCGGACCGCCGCCGCCTCGACGGTCTCGCCCACGTCCACGAAGCCGCCGGGCAGGGCCCAGCCGGGCGGAGGATTCCTGCGCTCCACGAGGACGACGAGGTCGCCCGGGAGCAGGATCACCACGTCGACCGTGGGGGAGGGGTTCCGATGCTCGGCCATCGCGCGCGACTCGTAGCGCACGGTGGCGCGCCGGGTCAAACCGTGATCGGGACTCTACCTGCGCGCGACCGGCCGCGCGATGGCGAAACGGGCCCCGCGCGGAACGCGCGTTGACACGCCCCCCGGTCGAGCCGCATCCTCCGGAAATCTCACCCGGCGCGGCTGCCTGACGCGTCCGCGGGCCGGGGGGCCACGGAGACGCAATGACCCGCTTCCTCGCCGCCGCCGCCACGGCCTTCGCCCTGGCCCTCGCCGCCCCGCCTGCGCTCGCCGCGGACTGCCACGGGGACTGCGCCAACTGCCCGCACCGGGCGGGCGCCGCCGCCGCGAAGGACGCCCCGAAGGACTGCGGGTGCGCCAAGGACGGCAAGTGCACGTGCAAGGCCGGCTGCAAGTGCGAGCACTGCGCGCAGCGCGGCGCCGCCGAAGGCAAGCAGGCCCCGGGGAAGGCGGCCGCCAGGCCGTAGGCCGCTCGCCGTGGCGCGGATGGACGGAAACACGCTGACGTCCCTCGAGGTCGTCCCGCGCCCGCCCTCGGCGGCGGAGGCGGTGGGGGCCGCGCGGCTCAAGAACGCGGTCATCGTCGCCTGGTGCCGCGCCGTGGTCGTCACCGGGACGCTCGTGGCCCACGCCGCCTCCGGGGTCGCCTCGGCGCCGGGCGGGGGGGCGCGGCTCCTCCTCCACGCGCTCTTCGCGGCGGTCGCCGTGTCGGCGGTCGCGCTGCTGAACGCGCGCTGGCGCCCGGCGGCGGTCGCGGCCGCCGCCGCCGTGCTCGACGTCCTCTGCCTCGCGGCCGCCGGCCTCGCGCTGACCGAGCCGGGCGTCGTCCAGGAGGGGGCGATCGCCGCCGCCGCGTTCATGGTCGGGCTCACCGAGCTCTTCGTGCTCGCGTCCGCGATGACCCTGCCGCTCCTGCCGGCGCTCGCGGTCGGCGCCGGCGGGGTCGTCACCCAGCTCCTGGCGACCCGCCGCGCCGGGGTGCACCCCCACGATCTCGGGGCGGTCGGCGCCACCATCGCCGTCTTCGCGGCGGTGGCGGCGTGGGCGGGGGCGCGGATGGTCCGGCTCGCGCGCAACACGGCCGTCGATCGGCACGCGGCCCGCCTCGCGGAGCAGCGGGTCGAGGAGGCGCTCGCCGCGAAGGCGGAGGCGGCCGCGCAGCGGGACGCGCTCCTCGACGCGCGGACGGTCTCCGAGGAGCTCTCCGCGGCCATCGTCCACGATCTCAAGAACCCGCTCGCGACGCTCCTCCAGTACGCCGCGCTCGCCGAGGCGCAGCTCCAGGAGGCGGGGGCGGCGCCGCAGGTCCTCGCCGACCTCCGGCTCGTGGGGGACGAGGGGCGTCGCCTCGCGAAGCTGATCGGCGACCTCCTCCTCGTCCACCGGCTGGAGCGCGGCGGGCTCACCCTCCGACGCGAGCCGACCGCCGTCGCGATGCTGCTGGAACGCGTCGCAGAGACCCATCGCCCCCGCGCGCGGGAGCGCGGCGTCACCATCCAGGTCGCCGTCCCGACGGGGCTCATGGCGCCGCTCGATCCCGAGCTCACGCTGCGCCTCCTCGAGAACCTGCTCTCCAACTCCCTCCGCCACGTCGCCGAGGGGGACCGGATCGAGCTGGCCTCCGACCGCACCGGCGACGGCATCCGGCTCGCGGTGCGCAACTCCGGGGAGCCGGTGCCCGCCGAGGCGCGCGGCAAGCTCTTCGAGAAGTACGTGAGCAACGGGCGCCGCGAGTGGCACAACGCGGGGCTCGGCCTCTACCTCTGCCGGCTGGTCGCCGAGGCCCACGGCGGCGCCTGCCAGCTCGTCGATAGGCCGGGCTGGAGCGTCTCGTTCGAGGCGCGGTTCGTGGGGTAGGGGCCTTGAACCCGCCCGAGAGGTCCGCCTCTCGGACCGCGGCCTCTCCGGCGGACGGTCCGTGAATCTCGCCCGTTGCTGATTCCGCGATCTTCCCCCGGGCGCGCCCCTTGCGATGCCCTCCGGCATGGCGACTCCCGTTCGACGCGTTCTCCCAGGCAAGACCCTGCTCATCACCCGTCGCTGCTCGGAGCGCCGCTTCTTCCTCAAGCCCTCGAAGCGAACCGCGGGGATCTTCCTTTACTCCCTCGCCCTCTACGCGAAGCGCCACGGCATCCAGATTCACGCCTACTGCGTCCTCTCGAACCACTACCACCTCGTCCTCACCGACACGGACGGCCGCCTCCCCGACTTCCAGCGGGACCTCGACGCCCTCGTCGCCAAGGCCACCAACTGCGCCCTCCACCGCTGGGAGGCCTTCTGGGAGCGCGTCAGCTACAGCGCCGTCGAGCTCGTGACCCGCGAGTCCGTCCTCGAGAAGATCGTCTACACCCTCGCGAATCCCGTCGCCGCAGGCCTCGTCCGACACGCCTCCCGCTGGCCCGGAGACTGGTCAGACCCCCGCCGCATCGGCGGGCCGCCGATCACCATCGACCGGCCGAAGCTCTACTTCGACGAGGAAGGGCAGATGCCCGCCTCCGTCGAGCTTCAGCTCACCCCTCCGCCCGGCTTCGAGGACGACCCCGCCTTCATCGAGCAGGTGCTCGAGTCGCTGCGGGAGGCCGAGGCCGCCGCCGCCGCGCGGCTCGCGCGCGAGGAGCGCACCTTCATGGGCGTCGCGCGCATCCTCGCCCAGAGCTTCTTCGCCCGCCCAAGCTCCGGCGAGCCGCACCGGGTCTTGAGCCCGCGCGTCGCCTGCCGGAACTGGTGGAAACGGCAAGAGGCGCTCCAGCGACTGAAGGAGTTCGAGCGCGCCTACCATGAGGCGCTCGACGCCTGGAGGGCCGGAGTGCGCGACGCGCTCTTCCCAAGGGGGACCTGGCAGATGCGCGTCCTGCATGCCGCACGCTGCG
>DATIVK010000021.1:0-15979 GCA_035465955.1 Anaeromyxobacteraceae bacterium
CTCGGTGCAGGAGAGGACGTCCCAGCCCTCCTTCCAGGAGAGATCCTTCGCGGTCGCCGTCCCGAAGCGCGCGTCCTCGGCCTCGAGGTCGAGCTTCGCGAGCCGCGCCTCGGGCGGCAGCCGGCGGAAGAAGACGTTCGGCAGCGCGGTCAGGACGTGGAAGTGCTTCCCGTAGGGGAGGAAGACGAGGAAGACGAGGACGAGCACCAGGTGCAGGAGGATCGAGATCGCCCCGAGGTCGTCCAGCCACTCCGCGGAGGGCGCGAGCGCGCCCAGCCCCAACCCGGCCAAGGACCCGAGCGGCGCGAGCGGATCGAAGGCCAGGGCGCCGTCCTCCCTGGCGCCCATCAACCTGAGCGACCCATCGAAGAGCGCCTCCGTGACCATCAGGCCGAGGATGAGCCCCAGGATGAAGGTGCCCTCCCACGAGCGCGTCACGCGGGCCGGCCTCGTCACGAGCCGGCGCCAGAGGAAGCCGAGCGCGCCGAGCGTCGCCGAGAGGACCGCGACGTCCTTCAGGAAGAGGTAGGCTCGGGCCGGGGCCGAGCGCGGCCAGAGCCCCGGCAACTCGACGCCGAACGCCATCCCGAAGAGCGTCACCGTCCGCCACGCGAGGACGAGGAAGGCCGCGAAGACGAGGACGTGGAGCACCCCAGCGCCCCGCTCCTCGGGATCCACGAGCCGGCGCTGAAGGAGGCCGAACTCGAGGAGCGCGGCGCCCCGCTCGTCGCGGCGGTCGCACCGGTCGTCCCGGCGCAGCGCCCGCAGGGGCGCGAGCCGCCTCCAGGCGGCGCGGCCGAAGAGGCCGAGCGCCAGGGCCAGCATCGCGGCGACGACGAGGGGCAGCGCGATCTCGGCCATGCGGGCGTGACGTTAGCGGTCGTCGGGGTCGCGGGCAAGGCGCCGTCGGGGCCAGCGTCGGCGGGTCGGCCCGGGGGGTGGTGGGCCACCGGCGACCGGATTTGCTACAGTCACCGCTCACCGACGGCTCTCCACTGCGAGGCAACATGGAAACGCAGAAGGTCTTCGTCGCCGGCCACCCGATGGCGTACTCCCGCGCCGGGCGCGGCGAGACGGTGCTGCTCGTCCACGGGACCCTCACCCACTCCGTCATCTGGCGGGCGCTGGTGCCGCGCCTCGCGGAGCGGCGCCAGGTCGTCGTCGTCGACCTCCTCGGCTGCGGCGAGTCGAGCAACCCGATGCAGCTCTCGCTCTCCGCGAGGGCCCAGGCGGACTACGTCGCCGAGCTGGTGCAGTGGCTCGGGATCGGACCGGTCCACTTCGTGGGCCACGAGGTGGGCGGGGCGGTCGGCCAGATCCTCGCGGTCCGCCACCCGAAGACGGTCCGATCGCTCGCGCTCGTGAGCCCGCTCGCGGCCGGACGGTGGCCGCCCTGGCCGCTCGCGGCGCTCCGCCTGCCCGTGCTGCGGCAGCTCTTCCTCTCCCTGTGCGACGTGCGGCTGGGAGACTGGCTCGTCCGCAGCGCGCTCTACCACACGGAGAAGGCGGCGCCGGAGCTGGTGCGCGCCCTCCGCGACCCGCTGCAGACGCTCACCGGGCGCCGCGCGGCCACGCGCTTCGCGCGCGCCCTCGACGCCGCCGATCTCACCTCGATCGCCCCCGAGCTCGCCCGGCTCGCCATCCCGGTGAAGGTCGTCTGGGGCGACGCGGATCGCTACCTGCCGCGCGAGACGCCGGAGCGGCTCCTCGCCGCGATGCCGGGGGCGACGCTGCACCGGATCGAGACGGCGGGGCACCTCGTGCCGATCGACGAGCCGGAGCGGCTCGCGCAAATATTGCTGGACGGCGCGCGGTAGTTTCTGACGGTCGAAAACTCGCTCGGATTCGTCCACTTTCTGCCGTGTCGACGCGGGACTCCGACATCGGATCAACTTCTTGACAGGCCCGTAGGGGTCGCAGCATGGTGCACATCCGCGCGCGCACCGGTTGCACGTCGTGTCGCGACTTTCGACTTCCAGCTGCTCCTCCACGTAGAAGGGAAAAGCCTAATGCGACTGTTCTCGGACTCGATCGGAAGAAAGGCGGTCATGGCGGTCACGGGCCTGTTGCTGGTCGTGTTCCTCATCGGCCACCTGCTCGGCAACATGACCATCTTCAAGGGCGCGGCGGGCATCAACTCCTACGCCGAGCACCTGCACCAGCTCACCCCGGTCGTCTGGGGCAACCGGATCGTGATGGGGCTGGCGATCGTCCTCCACATCATCCTCGCCATCCAGGTGACGCTGGAGAACTGGGCCGCGAAGCCGGTCAAGTACCAGGTCTCCCGCTCCCTTCGCGCGACGTTCTCCAGCAAGAACATGATCTGGACGGGCGTCATCGTGGCGGTCTTCGTCGGCTACCACCTCCTCCAGTTCACGATCCGCGCGACGCCGGGGCTCGTCCTCCAGTCCGAGGTGCTCCCGGGCGGCGCCGAGCGGTTCGACGTCTTCACGATGGTGGTCACGTCGATGCAGGGCGCCCTGGTCGCCGCCGTCTACGTGGTCGCGATGGTGGCCGTCTTCCTCCACCTGAAGCACGGCATCCAGAGCCTCTTCCAGACCTCCGGCCTCAGCAACGCCGTCATGCTCCCGCGCTACGGGATCGCCGGCATCCTGCTCTCGGTCATCTTCCTGATCGGCTTCGGGTCCATCCCCGTCGTCATCCTCCTCGGAATCCTCAAGTAAGGACGGCACCATGATTCTCGACGGAAAGGCACCTACCGGGCGCATCCAGGACTCGTGGGACAACGCCCGCTTCAACCTGAAGCTGGTGAACCCCGCGAACAAGCGGAAGTACAAGATCATCATGGTCGGCACCGGCCTCGCGGGCGGCGCCGGCGCGGCCACGCTCGCCGAGCTCGGCTACCAGGTGGAGGCGTTCGCCTACCAGGACAGCCCCCGCCGCGCGCACTCGATCGCCGCGCAGGGCGGCATCAACGCCGCCAAGGCGTACCCGAACGACGGCGACAGCATCTACCGGCTCTTCTACGACACCATCAAGGGCGGTGACTTCCGCGCCCGCGAGGCCGACGTGTGGCGCCTCGCGCAGGTGTCGAACAACATCATCGACCAGTGCGTCGCGCAGGGCGTGCCGTTCGCCCGCGACTACGCCGGGTACCTCGACAACCGCTCCTTCGGCGGCGCCCAGGTCTCCCGCACCTTCTCCGCCCGCGGCCAGACCGGCCAGCAGCTGCTCCTCGGCGCGTACTCGGCCCTCTCCCGCCAGATCAAGGCCGGGACGGTCAAGATGTTCCCGCGCACGGAGATGCTCGACCTCATCGTCGTCGACGGCGAGGCGAAGGGCATCACGATCCGCGACCTCGTCACCGGCGAGATCCGGGTCCACACCGCCGACGCCGTCTGCCTCGCGACCGGCGGCTACGTGAACGTCTTCTACCTGTCGACCAACGCGATGGGCTGCAGCGTCACGGCCAACTGGGCGGCGCACAAGAAGGGCGCCTTCTTCGCAAACCCCTGCTACACGCAGATCCACCCGACCTGCATCCCGCAGGCGGGCGACTATCAGTCGAAGCTGACGCTCATGTCCGAGTCGCTCCGCAACGACGGCCGGATCTGGGTCCCGAAGAAGAAGGAGGACCTCAACAAGGCGCCGGGCGAGATCCCCGAGGAGGATCGCGACTACTACCTCGAGCGGAAGTACCCGTCCTTCGGCAACCTCGCGCCCCGCGACATCGCCTCCCGCGCCGCCAAGGAGCAGTGTGACGACGGCCGCGGCGTCGGCCCCGGCGGGCGCGGCGTCTACCTCGACTTCTCGACGAGCATCAAGCGGCTCGGCGAGGACAAGATCCGCGAGCGGTACGGCAACCTGTTCGAGATGTACGAGCGGATCACCGACGAGAACGGCTACAAGCGCCCGATGCGCATCTACACGGCCCCGCACTACTCGATGGGCGGCCTCTGGGTGGACTACAACCTCATGAGCAACATCCCCGGCCTCTTCGTCCTCGGCGAGGCCAACTTCTCGGTCCACGGCGCGAACCGCCTGGGCGCGAGCGCGCTCATGCAGGGGCTCGCGGACGGCTACTTCGTCATCCCGTACACGATCGGCGGCTACCTCGCGCAGACGAAGCCGGGCAAGGTCAAGCCGGACGCGCCGGAGTGCCTCCAGTCGATCAAGGACGTGAAGGCCTCCCGCGAGAAGCTCCTGTCGATCAACGGCAAGCGGACCGTCACCGACTTCATGCGCGAGGTCGGCTCGGTCATGTGGGAGGACGTCGGCATGGCCCGCAACGAGGCCTCGCTCAACGACGCCCTCAAGAAGATCCCCGCCATCCGCGAGGAGTTCTGGAAGAACGTCAAGGTCACCGGGGGCCCCGGCGAGATCAACCAGCAGCTCGAGAACGCCGGCCGCACGGCCGACTTCCTCGAGTTCGCCGAGCTGCTCGCCAAGGACGCGCTCCACCGCCAGGAGTCCTGCGGCGGCCACTTCCGGACGGAGCACCAGTATCCGGACGGTGAGGCGAAGCGCGACGACGCCAACTTCTGCTACTCCGCGGCGTGGGAGTTCAAGGGCGTCGGCAAGGAGCCCGAGCTGCACAAGGAGCCGCTCAAGTTCGAGAACGTCCACCTCGCGGTCCGGAGCTACAAGTAATGAGCGCACACGAGACGATGAACCTGAAGCTGATCGTCTGGCGCCAGCCGAACCCCACGGCGCCGGGCAAGTTCGAGACGTACGAGGCCAAGAACATCACGCCCCACCACTCGTTCCTCGAGATGCTGGACGTGGTGAACGAGGACCTGATCAAGGAGGGCAAGGATCCGATCGTCTTCGATCACGACTGCCGCGAGGGCATCTGCGGCATGTGCTCGGCGGTCGTGAACGGCGTCCCGCACGGCGGCCAGCAGCGCACCACGCTCTGCCAGCTGCACATGCGTAAGTTCAAGGACGGGGACGTCATCTACCTCGAGCCCTGGCGGGCCCGCGCCTTCCCGATCCTCAAGGACCTCATGGTCGACCGCGGCGCCCTGGACAAGCTGATCCAGGCGGCCGGCTGGGTCGGCGTCCACACGGGCGGCGTCGCCGACGGCAACGCCATCCTCGTCGGCAAGCGCGCCGCCGACTACGCCATGGACGCCGCCGAGTGCATCGGCTGCGGCGCGTGCGTGGCGGCCTGCCCGAACGGCGCCGGGATGCTCTTCGCGGGCGCGAAGATCTCCCAGTACGCCGAGCTGCCCCAGGGCCAGGTCGAGGCCCCGATCCGCGTCGCCGAGATGGTCAAGGCGATGGCGGAGAACGGGTTCGGCAACTGCTCGAACCACTACGAGTGCCAGGCGGCCTGCCCGAAGGGCATCGACGTGAAGTTCATCGCCCGCATGAACCGCGAGTTCCTCAAGGCGCTCTGCCAGGACAAGGTCGGCGCCCTCCAGGAGTCCGCGGCGACGGCCGGGGCGTAGGCACCTGACGTAGCCGAAGTCCTCGAAGGGGCAGGGGCCGCGAGGTCCCTGCCCTTTCCTTTCACGACACCGGAGGAGACCGTGAGCCTCGATCCCGAACTGACCGCGCAGCTGAAGCGCGTCCTCGCCGCGCTGGAGCCCCTCCTCCCGAGGCCGGTGGAGAAGCTCGACTGGGCCACCTGCCACGCGGCCAACTGGCGGCGCACCCACTTCGCGGGGACGCTGGAGCCGGTCCCCAGCGTCGAGGCGGTCCACCTCGACGACCTCATCGGCATCGAGCCGCAGAAGAGGGTCCTCGAGGAGAACACCCGCCAGTTCCTCGCCGGCCTGCCGGCCAACAACGCGCTCCTGTGGGGCACGCGCGGGACCGGCAAGTCGTCGGTGGTCCGCGCCCTCCTCCACGCCCACGCGGACGAGGGGCTGCGGATCATCCAGGTGGACAAGGACGACCTGGTCAGCCTCCCCGCCATCGGCGACGCGGTGAAGCGGGAGCCCTACCGGTTCATCGTCTTCTCCGACGACCTCTCCTTCGAGTCGACCGACCCGAGCTACAAGATCCTGAAGAGCGCCCTCGACGGCGCCGTCTACGCGATGCCGGAGAACGTCCTCATCTACGTGACGTCCAACCGGCGCCACCTCGTGGCGGAGTACGAGAGCGACAACCGCGGCGCGATGATGGTGGAGGGGGAGATCCACCACGGCGAGGCGGTCGAGGAGAAGATGTCCCTCTCCGGCCGCTTCGGCCTCTGGGTGGCCTTCCACCCGTTCAGCCAGGACCTCTACGTGGACGTCACGCGGCGCTGGGCCGAGCGGCTCGCGAGCCAGCTGGGGGCCACGCTCCCCTGGACGGAGGCGGCGGCGGCCGAGGCGATCCTCTGGTCCCAGAAGAAGGGGGACCGGAGCGGCCGCATCGCCTGGCAGTTCGCCTGCGACTGGGTCGGCCGGAAGGCGATGGAGCAGCGGAGCGGCCGGACCTGACGCGTCTCACCCGCCGCGCACCACCTGCTTCGCGATGACGTCGTGGTTGAGCCACCGCACCGGCGCGGTCGGCTCCCACGTCGCGTCGAACATGAGCCGCCCGACGGCGGGGAGCACGGTCCGGGAGAGCTCGGCGGCGACCGGATCCTTCGGGTCGGGGCTCATGGAGAGGAGCGCGTCGGAGGCGGCGAGCATCGCCTCGAGCTGCTCGCGCGTGGTGTGCTGGGGCCAGCCCGCGCGATCCCGGAAGGGCGCGGTGATGGGCGACGCGAGGAACGCGTCCGCGCGCTCGAGCAACCCCTCCAGCGTCGCCCCCTCCCGCAGGCGCGCGCGGCAGCGGGCGGCGACGGCGTCGGCGACCGTCCCGGCTGCGTCGGCCTCGCGGATCGCGCGGAGCAGCGGGTAGAGCGCGATCTCGACGCCGAGGAAGAGCGCGCTCGAGTTGCTCCAGATCTCGGGGCAGTTGTAGACGGTGCCGCGGACCCCCTCGGCCCAGGCCTCCTCCGCGTAGCGCTCGAGCTGGAGCTTCGCCCAGCCTTGCAGGTAGGGGACGTACGTCTGCCACGTGAAGCGCCCGCCCACGAGCACCTCGCAGCCGTGGTAGCCGAAGGCGGCGTACCGGACGCGCCGCCCCCCCGTCCGCAGCGGCGCCGTCGCGGCCACGAGCCGCTGGAACGTCCGCGCGGTCACCTCCTCGAAGCTCTCCGCCCAGAGCCGGCCGAGGTCGCTCCGCATGAAGGGCTCCGACGGCAGGTACTTCTCCCCCACGCCGCGGAAGACGCGGGTCATGAGCGGCATGTAGACCCGCGCCCGCGGAAAGCCGCCCGCCATGGTGTGCACGAAGAGGACGTTCGCGCCCGGCGGGACGAGCGGCGCGAGCCCCTCCGCGAAGCGCGCCGCGTTCGCCTCGAACCGCCGCGCGCCGGCCTCCTTCGAGCGCGCGACGAGGTCCCAGTCGAGCCGGAAGGTCTCCCATGCGTCGGGCTTCGCGCGCTTCAGCTGCTCCACCGGCGACGGGCCTCCGTCCGCGGGCTCGAGATCGAACCCGGCCTCGAGGGGGACGTTCACGATGCGCCCGCCCAGGTTCGCCTCCGCCACGGCCAGCTCCGCCTCGGAGAGCGGCCGCAGGGGGCCGTCGCCGTCGCGCCGCCCCACCGTCGCGCCGACGATGCTCATCCCCGCCCGCCTCGCCTCGTCGACGACGCCGTTCGCGTAGCCGCGCCCGAACAGCTCGCCGAGCACGACGAGGACGTCCCCCTCACCCCACCCGGCCCGCCCCGGCAGCTCGCGCATCGCGTCGTAGCCCATTCGATCCCTCTCTTTCGGGGCCACACCATGCCTCACCGCGGCCTCGCGGTCACCCCTCCGGGACGCCCATGGGGGTGGGCGCCGGGATGATTATGCTGACGGCGATGGCCGCCGCGCGCCGCCTCCGCATCGCCTTCGCCACCGACCTCATCGACGGGGTCCGCAACGGTGGCGTGACGTCGGCCGCCCGCTTCGTGGCGGCGCTCGGGGAGCGCCACGACGTGACGGTGCTCGCCGCGGCGCCCGGCCGCGACGGGATCGCACCCCTCCCCGCCTTCACCCTGCCACCCTTCGGCCGCGTGATGCGCGAGATGGGCTTCGCCTTCGCGTGGCCCCACGGCCCCACGCTGGCGCGGGTGATCGGCGGGGCGGACGTGCTGCACGTGCAGTTCCCCTTCCTGCTCGGCGTGCGGGCGACGGCGGTGGCGCGACGGCTCGGCACGCCGGTGGTGGCCGCCTCCCACCTTCAGCCGGAGAACATGTTCCTGAACGTCGGCCTCCGCTCGTCCCGGCTCGTGGAGGGGACGTGGCGCCTCTTCCTGAGCACGGTCTACCGCCGCGCCGACGTCGTGGTCTGCCCGAGCGAGTTCGCCCGCGCCGAGCTGCTCCGGCGCGGCCTCTCGGTGCCGACCGAGGTGATCTCCAACGGCATCGCGCCCCGCTTCGCCCCCGACGGCGCCGCGCCCGCGCCCCGGCCGGACGGCCGGTTCCTGGTCCTCTCGGTGGGGCGCCTCGCCCGCGAGAAGCGGCTCGACGTGGTGATCGAGGGGGTGCGGCGCTCGCGCCACGCCCATCGGATCCGGCTGGTGATCGTCGGGCACGGCCCCCTGCAGCTTCGCCTCCGCCGCCTCGCGGCCTCGCTGCCGGTCCCCGCCGAGGTCTCCTCCGTGTCCGACGACGAGCTCCTGCTGCTGCTCCGCGCCGCCGACCTCTTCGTGCACGCCTCGGAGCTGGAGCTCGAGGGGATGGCCGTCCTGGAGGCGCTGGGCTGCGGGCTGCCGGCGCTCGTCGCCGACGCGCCGGGGAGCGCCGCCCGCCACCTCGCCCTCGCAGACGATCTGAAGTTCACCCCGGGGGACCCCGCCGACCTGGCCCGGCGGCTCGACGCGCTCCTCGACGATCCCGGGCGCCGCGCGGCGCTCCGCGCCCGCGCCCTCGAGGTCGCCCGAGAGCACGCCCTCGCGGCCTCCGTGGCGCGGCTGGAGGAGGTCTACCTGCGCGTGGCGCGGCCGCCTCGAAACGCTCCCTCACCCTGACCCTCTCCCTCGATGAGGGAGAGGGGACGGAGCTGCAGCGTGGGGCCGCTCGCGCCGCAGGATCCAGAGCGCGCCGGGGAGCGCGGTGAAGTCCGCCAGCATCGCGAGCAGGAAGGCGCCGGCGGTCTCCAGCCCGAACTGGCGCAGCGGCGGGAAGCGCGAGAAGGCGAGCCCCAGGAAGCCGGCGGCGTTGATCAGCGTCGCGAAGAAGATGGCGCGCCCCGAGACGCGCAGCGCGTGGCGCAGCTCCCCGTCCAGGCCGCCGGCCCCCTCCCCCTCGTGCAGGTGGTGGAAGAAGTGGATCTGATCGTTCTCTGTGGTCCCCAGGACCGTGGTCGCGATGAGGATCGTGGCGACGTTGAGCGAGCCGCCGAGCAGGCGCACGCCGAGGAACGTGCAGAGGATGGCGAAGACCGAGGGGATCATGGCCATGAGCCGCGCCGACGCGCTCCGGAAGACCACGAGGAACGCCGCGAAGATGAGCGCGGCGGTGAGGGCGAAGCTCTCCGTCAGCGTGGGGACGAGGCTCGCCCCGACCTTGGCCTGCAGGAGCGACTCGCCGACGACCCGGAGCGAGGCGTCGGCGACGGCCGGCACCGCGGCGGCGGCGGCGCGCCACGCCGCGTCGAGCCCGCGCGCGAGCCGCGCGAACCCCTCGGCGGAGCCGTCCTCGAAGGTGACGGTGACCTGCAGGTCGGAGAGGGCGCCGACGTCGATGAAGCCGCGCAGCTCCGGCTGGGAGAGGAGCAGGGGCTCCACGTCACCGGCGGCCTGCGCGAAGGCCGCGGCGTCCTCGGGCAGGGGGCCGGCGTCGCCGGCGAGCGCTCGCCGGACGCGGAGGAAGGTCGTCGGCCCCACGGCGGCCGAGACCCCGGGGATCGCCTCCGCCGCGCGGGTGAAGCGGTCCACCCCCCGCAGCACCTCCGGGTCGGTCGCCGCGCCGGGCGCGGTGTGTATCCAGGCGCGCGCCACGTTGAGGCCGGACACGTGCTCGCGGAACCAGATCATGTCGCGGTGGATCGGGAGCTCCGGATCCACGTAGTCGAGCCCGTCCACGCCCAGCCGCATGGGCGCCACCCGCCCCGGCAGGCCGAAGAGGGCGACCACGCCGCCGGCCGAGAGGGCGAGCGACGCCACGAGGAGCGGCCAGCGCCAGCACCAGGTGAAGGCCGGGAGCGCCGCGGCGAGCCGGTCGTAGAGCGCGGCGCGGAGCGGGACGGTCCGGCCCGTCGGCGTGCGCAGGATCTTCTGGAGCGCGGGGAAGAGCGTGAAGGCCACCCCCCAACCGATGGCGAGCCCGATGGCCGTCCAGAGCCCCATCTGGCGGATGGGGCGGATGGCGGAGACCGAGAGGGCGGCGAAGCCGAGGACCGCCGCGATCGACGACGCGGTCACCGGCAGGAACTTGTTGGCGAGGGCCCAGGCCTGGTGGGCGTCCACCTCGACGTCCGCCGGTTGGTCGACGAAGCGGGAGTGCAGGTAGACGAGCGACGCGAGCACCGTGACCATCACCGTGAGCGGCACGAGCGCCGAGACGACCGTGAAGGCGAAGCCCAGCGCGCGCCCCACGCCGACCGCGAGCGTCACCGCCGCGCCGAGCGAGAGCAGGATCGCGAGCAGCGTCCGGATCGACCGGTAGAGGAAGAGCGCGAGCCCCACCACGAAGAGGCCGAAGACGGGGAACCAGCGCAACGACGCCTGCGCGGACTCGCGCTCGATCCAGGACTCCACGTACGGGGCGCCGACCCGGCGCAGCCGCGCCCCCTCCCCGTCCCGGGACCTCTCGGCGCCCTCCAGCGCGCGGTCGATCGCCGCCAGCGTCGCGTCTCGCGCCTCGGGCCCCGCCGAAGGGAAGGCGACGGCGAGCCCCCAGTGGCGCGCCCCCGCGAGCCCCTGCCGGCGGAAGAGGTCGGCCGCCTCGACGAAGCCGCGCAGCCCGGCGATCCCTTCGGGCGTGATGGCGAAGCCCGGGTGCCCCTGCCGGTAGACGTCGAGCGGGGAGACGACGCTGACGCCGGCGACCCGCCGCACCGCGCCGGCGACGGCGTCGACGCGCGCGAGCGCCTCCGGCCGCCACGGGTCCGCCACCTCGACGACGAGCAGCACGATCTGCCCCTCGGGGAAGATCCGCTGGAACGCGCGCGTCGCCGCGTAGTCGGGATCCGACGGGACGACGAGCGAGCCGATGGCGCCGTCCGACCGGATCCGTGACGCCTCCCAGACCCCGGCCGGCACCAGGAGCGCGAAGGCGGCCAGCACCAGCCAGCGCATCGCCACGACGCGCAGGAAGACCCTTTCGAGCCTCGTGGGCGGTGCCATCGCCCCTCCACGCTAACACCCCGGTGGAGCCTGCGCTCCGGGCGCCTGGGGCTGCCGCGAAGGGCCGCAGTATCCTCTGCGCATGCGTGCCCTGCGCCCCCTGTCCGCGGCCGCCGCGCTCGTCGCCCCCGCGCTCGCCGTCGCCGCGACGATCCCCGACCGCGTCACGATTCTCGCGTGCGCGCCGGGATACCCGGGCACGACGGTCGAGGCGCAGCCCTCCATGGACGCGCTGGCGGCCGCCCTCGCGCGCGGGGCGGGGCTCCCGGAGAGGGCGCTCGCCGCGATCTACCTCCCCGGCGAGGCGGAGGGCGTGGCGCGCCTCGGCGCGCCCGACACCGCCGTGGCGCTCCTCTCCCTCCCCTTCTTCCTCCAGCACGCCGACGCGCTCGGGCTCGCGCCTCGCCTCCAGATCCAGGTAGCCGGCGCGGGGCTCGTCGAGCGCTGGAGCCTGGTCGCGCGCAAGGGGCGCGTCGCGAAGCCCGCGGACCTCGCCGGGTTCACGATCCTCTCGATCGCCGGCTACTCCCCGGACTTCGTGCGCGGCGCGCCCGGCGCCTGGGGGCGCATCCCCGACTCCGCGAAGGTGGCCCAGACCGCGCAGGTCCTCTCCGGCCTGCGCAAGGCTGCCGCGGGCGCCGACGTCGCGCTGCTGCTCGACGGCGCCCAGGCCGCCGCCGTCCCCACGCTCCCCTTCGCCGCCGACCTCGAGGTGGTGGCCCGCTCCGAGCCGGTGCCGACGTCGGTGGTGGCCACGGTCGGGAAGCGGCTCCCCGCGGCGCGCTGGGCCGCGCTGGAGAGGGGATTCCTCGGGCTCGCGGGCGACCCCACCGGCGCCGCCGCGCTCGCCTCGGTCCGCATGGTCCGCTTCGCGCCGCTCGATCCCGCGGCGCTCGCCGCCGCGCGCTCGCTCTCCCGCGGGGGCGGCCGGTGAGGCGGTCCGCCCCGCTCTTCGCCGCAGCGGTGATGGCCGGTTGCGCCCCCGCGTTGCGCGCCGTCGCCCCCGCCGGCGTCCCCTCGCCCGGCGACGCCGAGGCCGCGGCGGCGGAGGTTCACGCGCTCGCGCGCCAGGCGGAGGCCGAGACGTCGGCCTCGCGCCGCGCTCGCCTCTCGGAGCAGGCGGTGGCCGCCGGGCAGCGCTGCGAGCGCGCCGCCCCCGGCTCGCCCCCATGCGAGTATGCGCTCGCCATCGCGCTCGGGCTGCAGGCGCGCGAGCGCCCGACCACCGTGCGCGAAGGGCTCGCGCAGATGGTCGCGCGGCTCCGGCGGGCCTCCGCCGCGGACCCCGCGCTCGACCACGCCGGCCCCGACCGCGTCCTCGCGCTCCTGCTCCTGCGCGCCCCGGGCTGGCCCCTTGGGCCGGGTGACCCCGAGGAGGGGTTGGCGGCGGCGCGGCGCGCGGTGGCGCTCTCCCCAGGCTACGCACCCAACCAGCTCGCCCTCGCGGAGGCGCTCCGCGCCAACGGTGACGCCGCAGGCGCCCGGGAGGCCGTGCAGCGGGCGCTGACCCTCGCCGAGGCGGCGTACGCGGCGGGCGAGGCCGATGGCGCGGGTTGGCTGCGGGAGGCCCGAAGGTTGGCGGACGCTCCGTGAGGCGCCGACCTCCCCCGGCGCAGGCGGCGCGCGAGCGCTACAGGTCGAAGGTGCCCTTCAGGCCGAAGGTGAGCCACTCGTGCATCTTCGGGCTGTCGATCCCTCCGCCGGCCACCGTCTCTCCCTGGAGCGTGACGTGCTGGACCGTGTACTGCGCCAGGTCGAGCTGGACGAACGGCCCGAGCGCGAGCGCCCGCCCGATCCGGTAGTCGGCACCGAGCGCGGCGTTCGCGTTCCAGCCGCGGAAGGAGCCCTCGAGATCGGCCTGGGGCACGCCCATGGGGTACAGGACCGCGGAGTCCTTCACCTTGAAGTGCGCCAGCTCCATCCCGGCGCCGAGCGAGCACCACGGCGCGATCCCCGCCATCGCGTCGAGCCGGTAGGTGAACGCGGCGCCGAAGCGCTGCACGACGGGCTCGTTGCAGGAGGCGCCCGGCGTGCCGCAGAGGTCGTCCAGCTTGGAGCCCTTCATCCCGAAGCCGTACGAGTAGTAGAGCCCCGCCGACACCTCGGGCGTGAAGCGCCACGCCGCGCCGATCTGCACGGGCACCATCCCCTTCACGAACTCCTTCTGCGAGAAGGTGCCCTGCCCGCTCAGATCGTAGGCGTCCCCGAACGGCAGGGCGTAGCCGGCCCGCAGATCGAAGGTGAGCTGGGCGGCGGCGATCGACGGGACGACGAGGAGCGCGAGCAGCGAGGCGCGGAGAGCCGGGGCCATGGATTCCTCCTGTTTCGGGTGCCTCGTCCAAATGTGGGGAGTCACCCGCCTCGCGGCAACGGTCCGCGCGGGACCGCGCGGACCCACTTGGGCCACGATCGCCATGGGACGCAGCTGGAGCCCGGCGGACGGGTTACTCATCGTGCATGGGGTCGCATCATCCAGCGCGTCGGCTCGCCCCTGGCGTCGTCCTGCTCACGCTCGTGGCCGCAGGCTGCAACCGGACGGCGCGGGATGCCTTTCCCCTCTCGGTGGGCTACCAGCCGCTCGAGCCGCTCTCGCCGCTCGCCACCTGGCCTGCGCCGACGGCGACCGATCCGCACCCCGAGGGGCTCGGCGTGATCGTCGCGGTGCCGGAGCGGGATCACTTCGCCTCCCACGCGCGCGGGTACGTGCACGCGCCGCTCGACCGGGTCTACGCGGCGCTCCACGATCCCGCGACGAGCTACATCCACAACGTGCCGGGAGGTACCCGGCTCGACGGCGCGCCGACGATGGACGTCGAGCCCTTCCCCGTCTCGTTCCGGGTCCGCTACGCCAACTCGACGGTCATCGGCGAGGTGAAGTTCGACGTGACCTATCGCGCCGGGCCGTTGGAGGGGACCGACGCCGTCCCCCTCGTGATCGGCGAGCGCTACCAGAAGACCTGGGGCACCGACCACATCCAGGTGATGGCCGGCTCGCTCCTCGCGACCGCGGTGGAAGGCGCCCCCGAGGTCACCTCGATCGAGATGATCGAGTGGCTGCGCGCCGACACGCAGGGGCAGTCGGACTGCGACGGGACGCTGACCGATCTCTTCGGGAACCTGCAGACGAAGCTCGCGTCGATGCCGTGATCGGCGACGCTGGGCTCGCTTCCCTTCGAGGGGGACTGGAGGAGGTGACGGTGAGGCTCAGCGGCAGCGGTAGACGTCCGCCTGCTGCACGGGGCCCGAGTTGTACGCGGCGCCGTGGGTGACGACGTAGGCGTTGCCGCCCATCGCGTCGACCCGCCGGCGGATCTCGCTCATCCCGCCGAGCTGGTCGTCCCTCATGCTCCAGCCGGTGCGGTCGATGCTCTGCGCGACGCCGAGGTACTTGCAGCGCGACGCGGCGACCGAGTCGATCTGGCGGATGCGCCCGGTGCTCGTGCACCCCGCCCCGCCCACGGTCATCGCCGCCACCGCCATCGCCGCCGCCACCGCCATCCACTTCATCGCCCATCTCCGCGTTGAGTTTCCGTTCACGACGCCCCGAGGGTCCTCCGCGGAGCCGTGGGACGATACCGCGCTTCGCTGGGAATGGGGCCGGCGAAGGAGGTGCGCGCGTGTCGGAGGAGGGCTCCTGGCCCTCGCCGCGCCTACTCCTCGCCGCGCTTGCGCCGGATCTGCCGCTGCGCCTCCGCGATGAGCCGGCCCCAGGCGCGATCGTCGGCACGGCTCAGCCGCGCGTCGTGGCGGCGTCCCCAGGCGCGCGCCTCGTCGCGGAGCTTCACGAAGCTCTCGAGCCGGCCCGGCGCCAGCTCGCCCGCCGCGACGGCCGCCCGCACCGCGCAGCCCGGCTCCGACCCGTGGGTGCAGTCTCCGAAGCGGCAGCCGGTCGCCAGGAGCGCCACGTCGTCGAAGGCCGCGTCGAGCCCCTCCTCGTCGAGGAGCTGCAGCTCCCGCATCCCGGGCGTGTCGAGCAGCAGCCCCCCTCCCGGCAGCCGCACGAGCTGCCGGTGGGTCGTGACGTGGCGGCCGCGCCCGTCGCTGGCGCGCACCGGCCCCGTCGCCATCCGCTCCTCGCCGAGCAGCGCGTTCACGAGCGTGGACTTCCCGGCCCCGGAGGAGCCGACGAGCGCCAGGGTGCGCCCCGGCGCGAGGAGCGCGCGCACCGCCGCCAGCCCGTCGTCGCGCGGCGCGCTGACGGCGAGGACGTCGGCGCCCGGCGCGTGGGCCGCGGCCTCCTCGATCCGCTCGCCGGGATCGGCGACGAGATCGGCCTTGGTGAGGACGACCACGGGCTGGGCACCGCTCGCCCAGACGCGCGCCAGGTACCGCTCGATGCGCCGGACGTTGAAGTCCTCGTCGAGGCCGCAGACGACCAGCACGACGTCCACGTTGGCGGCGATCACCTGCGCCCGCGCCTCGCGCCCGGCGGCGCCGCGCAGGAAGACGGTCCGCCGCTCGAGGACGCCCTGGATGACGGCGGTGCGATCCGGGCCCGGCGGCGCGTCGACGAGGACCCAGTCCCCCACCCCCGGCAGCTCGCGCTCGCGCAGGTCGTGCCGGAGGCGTCCGGCGAGGCGACCCCAGCCGACGCCGGAGGCGCCCCAGAGCTCGTACGCGTCCCCATGATCGGCGGCGATGCGCGCCGCCAGCGCCTCCGGCGCGCCCTGCAGCTGCGCTTCGAAGAACGGATCCCAGCCCAGG
>DATIVK010000022.1:0-2324 GCA_035465955.1 Anaeromyxobacteraceae bacterium
GTTCGACTGCTACTGAGGGGCGCGCGGGCTTGCGCCCACCCACCGCGCCGGGTATTTGTCGCGCCCCATGATCCGTGACAGCGTCGTCGACCTCTTCCGCCGTGCCCTCGCGCAGGGAGCCGCAGACGGGCGGTGGCCCGCGTCGGCCGCCGAGACCGCCTTCTCCGTCGAGAGCCCCCGCGACCCGAAGCACGGGGACTTCGCGGTCAACGCCGCGATGATCCTCGCGAAGCCGCTCGGGAAGCCGCCGCGGGAGCTCGCGCAGGCGATCGTCGAGGCGGTGAAGGCGGTCGACCAGGGCGGGACCGTGACGGGGATGGAGATCGCGGGCCCCGGCTTCATCAACGTCCGGCTCGCCCCGGACGTCTGGTTCCGCGCGCTCGAGCGGGTCCTCGCCGAGGGGGAGGCCTACGGCCGGACCTCGGTGGGGCAGGGGAAGAAGGTCATCGTCGAGTACGTCTCCGCCAACCCGACCGGCCCCATGCACGTCGGCCACGGCCGGAACGCGGTCACCGGCGACGGCGTCCAGAGCCTGCTCCGCTGGGCGGGCTTCGACGTCACGCGCGAGTACTACGTCAACGACTACGGCGCCCAGGTCCAGACCCTCGCCCGCTCAGTCCACCTCCGCTACCAGGAGGCGCACGGGCGCCAGGTCACGATGCCGCCCAAGAGCTACCCGGGCGAGTACGTCATGGAGATCGCCCAGGCGCTCGAGGTGGAGTTCGGCGCGAAGTACCTCGACGCACCCGAGTCCGAGTGGCTCGCCCTCTTCCGCGACCGCGCGGTGAAGCACGTCCTCGGGCTCATCCGCGAGGACCTCGCCGCCATCAACATCGCCTTCGATCGCTGGTCCTCGGAGAAGGCGCTCTACGAGTCGGGCATCGTGGAGAAGTTCCTCGCCGAGATGCAGGCGAAGGACCTGATCTACGTCGGCAAGCTCCCGCCGCCCAAGTCGAAGAAGGGGGCGCCGCCGCCCCCCGCGGTGGACGCGGACGCGGCCGCCGAAGGCATCTCGGAGTCCGACGACCTGACGCTCTTCCGCTCGTCGAAGTTCGGCGACGAGGTGGATCGGCCGGTCAAGAAGGCCGACGGCACCGCGACCTACTTCTGCGCGGACATCGCGTACCACTGGGACAAGCGGCAACGGGCGGACCGGCTCGTGGACGTCCTCGGGGCGGATCACGGCGGCTACGTCCCGCGCCTCAAGGCGGCGCTCCAGGCGCTCGGCGGCTCGAAGGACGACCTGCACGTCGTCCTCATCCAGATGGTCAACCTGCTCCGCGGCGGCGAGGCGGTGAAGATGTCGAAGCGCGCCGGGACGCTCGTCTCGCTGCGTGAGGTGGTGGACGAGGTCGGTCGCGACGCGACCCGCTTCATCTTCCTGACCCGGCGCTCCGACGCCCCGCTCGACTTCGACATCGACCTCGCCAAGCGGCAGACGCTCGACAACCCGGTCTTCTACGTCCAGTACGGCCACGCGCGCCTGGCCGCCATCTTCGCGAAGGCCCGCGAGGCCGGCGTCGAGGTCCCCGGCTTCGATCTCGAGGCCGTCCGCACGCTCACCGCCCCCGAGGAGCAGGATCTCATCCGGCGGATCGCCGGCTTCCCGGACATGCTGGCCGGCGCGGCCCTCGCGTGGGAGCCGCACCGGGTCGCCTTCTGGCTGCAGGAGACGATCGCCGCGTTCCACTCCTGGTACACGCAGGGGAAGCGGAGCGGGGAGCGGGTCATCGGGAGCGATCCGCTGAAGACCCGCGGCCGCCTGTTCCTCTGCCGCGCGCTCAAGCAGACGCTCGCCAACGGCCTCGCCGTCCTGGGCGTCGCCGCCCCGGACCGGATGGAGAGTCCGGAAATTTCCGATATCGCCGACGACGCCTAGAATCGCCCCAACGATCCCGGGCCGGACCGGCCCGGGTCGCCAGGTCCTTTCATGCGAGACGTCAACCCACGCAGCCGAGAGCGAGAGCGCTTCGATCTGTCGCTCGACGGGCGCCAGATCGCGTCGGTCGTCGTGGGGGCCATCGTCGTGCTCGGCGTGGTCTTCGTGCTGGGGCTCAACGTCGGCAAGCAGCTCGCGCGCAGCGAGGAGCGCCCGGCGAAGGGCGGGGACGCCCTCGCGGCGCTCGACCAGACCCCGGTGACGCCGCCCCCGGCCGTCCGCGACGAGTCGCTCACCTATCACGACCGGCTGGTCAAGGAGCGCCCCACCGCCGCCGCCCAGGAGCCGGGAGGGCCGCCTGCGCCCGCGCCGGCGCCAGCGGCCGCGCCTTCGCAGCCGCCTCCTCCCGCGCCGGCTCCCGGCGCCGCCCCCGAGGCTCCGCCCG
>DATIVK010000023.1:0-12014 GCA_035465955.1 Anaeromyxobacteraceae bacterium
GCCGCGAGCCGGCCGGGCGCCCCGCCGGTCGCGAGGAGGCGGCCGTCGTCGATCGTCCACGCCACCTCGCCGCTCCCGGTCGGGAGGGCCCACGGGCCCCCGGGCCGGGGGCGCTGGCCGGCGAGGCGGACGATCCGATCCGAGAGCGCGGCGATCCGCGCGGGGTCCGCGAGCGGCGCCACCAGCTCGAACTGGACGAGCCGGAGCGGGTCCCGCCGGAGCGTCCGGGCGTCGAGCGTCGCCAGGTCGATGCGCGGGGCGAGCGAGGCCGAGGCGGCGGCCCCCGGGGCGAGGGCGCCGAAGAGATCGCGGCGGAGGTCGACGCCCGCCGCCATGGGCCCGGCGCGCGCGAGGAGCGGCACCGCGGACAGCACCTCGTCGGCGAGCAGGGCCGGGTTCCCGTCGAACCGGCCGACCAGCGCCGCCGCGGGGTCGAGGCGCGCCGCGAGGAGGCCGCCGGCGCCGTCCCCAGCGAGGGCGCGGAGCCCCGCCTCGCGATCCCCGAGCAGCGCCACGAGGCGCGCGCTCAGCCGCCGGGGCCTCGCCGTGAGGACGATCGCCGCGCCGTCCCGCACCGCCCCGACGCCGTCGAGGGCGGACGAGCCGGCGGGGACGTACCCGATGATCGCGGCGCCCTCCCCGGCGATGCGGCGCACCGCGCGCCACGCGGCGCTCGCGGCGAGCGAGTCGCCCTCGGCGAGCGCCGACGCGCGGGCGACGGTGGAGGGGCCCTCGGGACCGGCGGCGAGGAGGAGGCAGTCGTCGCCGTCGGCCGAGGCGAGCGCAGGGGGCGCCCCCGGGCGCTGGCGGTAGACCGCCACCTGCGCCGCGCCGACCGCCTCGACCGTCCGCTCGCCCGCGCCGAGCCGGTCCCTGGCGATCCGGCGGACGAGCCCCTCGGCGGCGGCGCGGTTCGAGACGGGGAGCACGAGGAGCGGGGCCGCGCGGCCGCCACCCGTCGCCGGCTCCGCAGGGAAGCCGATGGCCATGCCGCGCCGCGTGTCGATCCCCGCGTCGCGGAGCGCTCCGAGGTCGAGGGGGTCGAAGCCGAGCTGGGCGGAGATCGACGCGCGCAGCGACGGCAGGTCGCTCGTCCCGGGGAAGTCCTGGGCCGTCAGGTAGAACTCGGCGCCGGAGCGGGCGGCGCCCCGCAGCTCGGGGACCACGATCGCGGCGGTCACCCCCGCCGCGACCCATCGCTCCGGCGGGGGGCCCGCGGCCCCTCCGCACCGCGCGCAGGCGGCCAGGGCGGCGAGGGCGATGAGCGCGAGACCGGGACCGCTCTGGAGAAGCGGGCGCACCCGGAAACCCTAACATGATAAGGAAGCGCGCCCATGATCTTCCAGGGTGACGACCAGGCCCCGCTGGCGATCGACCGCTTCCCCGACTGGGTCGCGCGCTTCGGCGCGGCCGCCGCCGCCCTCGAGCTGGAGATCGGCTCCGGCCACGGCGGCTTCTCCCTCGCCTTCGCGAAGGCCCTCCCGGAGCGGGCGCTGGTCGCGATCGAGCAGCGCCACAAGTTCGCGCGCGAGGTCGCCGCGAAGGCGGAGGCGCGGGGGCTCCAGAACCTCCTCGTGCTCCAGGGGGACGCCCGGATGCTCGCGCCGCGCCTCTTCCCGGCCGGCTCGCTCGCGGCGATCCACGTCCACTTCCCCGACCCGTGGTGGAAGCGCCGCCACCACACGCGCCGCCTCGTGGACGACCGGATGAGCGCCCTGCTGTGCGGCCTCCTCCGCCCGGGCGGCTTGCTCGACTTCCGCACCGACGTCGAGGACTACGCCCGCGGCGCCGTGGTGCGGCTCGAGGAGGTCGGCTTCGAGAACGAGGCAGGCCCCGGCCGCTTCGCGGAGCGCCCGCCCGACGAGATCCCGTCCACGCGGGAGAAGCGCTACCTCGCGGCCGGCGAGCCGGTCTGGCGGCTGCGGATGCGGAGGCCGGTGCGCTGATCGTCGCAGCGGCCTGCGGAATCGGGTGGACGTCGGCAGGCCGCCCTCCGATACTCCGCGTCGATCCAATGTCGGATCCGACTGTGAGGTAATGACGATGAAGAAGCTGACGATCGCTTTCGCAGCGGCGCTGCTGCCCCTCGTCGCGTCCGCAGAGATCACGGCGGGCACGATCCAGGTCTCCGGCGGCTCCAACCTCTCGGCCCTCGCCGGGAGCCTGGAGGAGACGTTCAAGGAGCCCGGCGTCCCCAACGTGGTCGAGAAGACGGACCTCTGGAACTTCAACCTCGAAGCCGGCGCGCTCTACTACCTGACGCCGATGATCGGCGTCGGCCTCGACGTCGGGTACGACTCGATGGCGGCCGAGTACAAGTTCGATCAGTACAAGGTCACGGAGACCAACCTCTTCATCGGCCCCAAGGTCGGCCTGGAGCTTCCCCTCGCGGAGAAGCTCTCCGTCTTCGGGGACCTCGGCCTGGGGCTCGTGAAGTACACGGCCGAGCACGAGGACACCTCCACGGGGATCAAGGTCAGCTCCGGCGGCGGGTCCGGGGTCGGGTTCCGCGTCGGCGCAGGGGTCAAGTACTTCCTGATCCCCGCCATCTCCGTCGACGCCGGCCTGCGCTACCGCTACGAGTCCTACTCGTACTCGTTCCCCGGCACCGACATCGACGCGAAGCGGGGCGCCTTCGGCCTCGTCGTGGGGCTGTCGGGCTACTTCGGCGGCAGCAAGTAGCCTCTTCGC
Source organism: Anaeromyxobacteraceae bacterium (assembly GCA_035465955.1). Classification (GTDB taxonomy): domain Bacteria; phylum Myxococcota; class Myxococcia; order Myxococcales; family Anaeromyxobacteraceae; genus DATIVK01. Next base: position 2,692 of record DATIVK010000023.1, read on the forward strand.
CGTCGACGCGCACCCCGCCCCGCGGGGTCCGAAGGGCTCGACCCGCGAGGGCCGGGCCCTTCGTGCGCCCGGGGGCGGCACGCCATTCCACGGCGCGCCGGCTTCTGTTATCTCAACGGGTTCCCCCTATTCCGGACCGAGCCATGAAGACCCTGACCGCCGCCGAGATCCGAGAGCTCTTCCTCCGCTTCTTCGAGGAGCGCGGCCACCGCCGCGTCACCTCCTCCGGGCTCGTCCCGCAGAACGATCCGACGCTCCTGTTCACGAACGCCGGCATGGTCCAGTTCAAGGACGTCTTCACGGGCAAGGAGAAGCGGGACTACACGCGCGCGACCACGTCGCAGAAGTGCGTGCGCGCGGGCGGCAAGCACAACGACCTCGAGAACGTCGGCTTCACGGCCCGCCACCACACGTTCTTCGAGATGCTCGGCAACTTCTCCTTCGGCGACTACTTCAAGCGCGACGCGGTGAAGTGGGCGTGGGAGTTCGTGACGAGCGAGCAGTGGCTCGGCATCCCGAAGGACCGGCTCGCGACCACCGTCTTCAACGGCGAGGGTGGCCTGCCGTGGGATCAGGAGGCCTTCGACTTCTGGCGGGCCGAGGGGGTGCCCGCCGACCGGATCTTCAAGCTCGGCATGAAGGACAACTTCTGGGCGATGGGGGACACCGGCCCCTGCGGCCCGTGCTCCGAGATCCACTTCTTCCAGGGGAACGAGATCCCGTGCGCCGAGGAGAAGGCGGGGCGCAAGTGCGAGGGGGTCGCCTGCGACTGCGACCGCTGGCTGGAGATCTGGAACCTCGTCTTCATGCAGTTCGAGCGCGGCGCCGACGGCAAGCTCACGCCGCTGCCGAAGCCGTCGATCGACACCGGCGCCGGCCTCGAGCGCGTCGCGGCCGTCGCGCAGGGCAAGCTGACCAACTACGACACCGACCTCTTCCAGAACATCATCCGCGCCATCTCGAAGATCTGCGGCAAGCCCTACGGCAAGGATCCCGACGACGACGTCTCGATGCGCGTCATCGCCGACCACGCCCGCGCCACCACTTTTTTGGTCGGCGACGGCGTGCTGCCGTCCAACGAGGGGCGCGGCTACGTGCTGCGGCGGATCATGCGGCGCGGCATCCGGCATGGGAAGCGGCTCGGGATCGAGCGGCCGTTCCTCCACGAGGTCTGCGGCACCGTGATGGAGGAGATGGGGGCGGCCTACCCCGACACGCGGTCCAACCGCGCCTTCATCGAGAAGGTGGCGCAGCAGGAGGAGGAGTCCTTCCGCCGCACGCTCGACAAGGGGCTCGCCATCCTCGACGAGGAGACCGCCCGGATGCAGAAGGCGGGGGAGAAGGTCCTCGCCGGCAAGGTCGCGTTCCTCCTCTCGGACACCTTCGGCTTCCCGATCGACCTCACCCGCGTGATCTGCGCGGAGCGTGGGCTCGGCGTCGACGAGGCCGGCTTCGAGAAGGCGCTCGCCGAGCAGCGCGCCCGGTCGGAGTGGAAGGGGTCGGGCGAGGCGGCGGTCGGCGAGCTGCACAAGGAGATCGCCTCCGAGCTCGGCGAGACGCGCTTCGTCGGCTACGAGAGCGGCAAGGCCAGCTCGGAGATCCAGGCGCTCATCGTGAACGGCGCCCGCGCCAACCGCGCGGTGAAGGGGGACGCCGTCGAGGTCGTGACCGCCCTCACGCCGTTCTACGGGGAGTCCGGCGGCCAGATGGGCGACACCGGCGCCATTGCGTCCCCGCGGGGCACCGTGCGGGTGACCGACGCGCAGCGCCCCGTCCCGGGGCTCGTGACCCATGTCGGCGAGGTGACGGAGGGCGAGCTCGCCATCGGCGACAAGGTGGAGCTCTTCGTCGACGACCCGCGCCGGGACCTGATCCGCGCCAACCACTCGGCGACCCACCTGCTGCAGCTCGCCCTGCGCGAGCGGCTCGGGGACCACGTGAAGCAGGCCGGCTCGGTCGTCGCCCCCGACTACCTCCGCTTCGACTTCTCGCACTTCCAGCCGCTCACGGACGACGAGCTGCGCGACGTCGAGCGGCGGGTCAACGAGCTCGTTCGCGCCAACGCCGACGCGCAGACGGCGGTGCTGGGGCTCGAGGACGCGCGCAAGACGGGCGCGATGATGATCTTCGGCGAGAAGTACGGCGAGACGGTGCGGGTCGTCACGATGGGCCCGTCCAAGGAGCTCTGCGGCGGCACCCACGTGCGGCGCACGGGCGACATCGCGTTCTTCAAGATCGCGTCGGAGGAGTCGATCGCCGCCGGCGTCCGCCGCATCGTGGCCTACACGGGCCCGAAGGCGGTGGAGCACGCCCAGCGCATCGAGGACGAGCTGCGCAGGGCGGCGGCGCTCCTCAAGGCCGGCGCCTTCGAGGTGGCCGCGAAGCTGGAGCAGTCGCAGCGGCGCGCGAAGGAGCTGGAGCGCGCGCTCGAGGAGGCGCAGTCCAGGATCGCCGCGGCCCAGTCGGGCGACCTCGCGGCGAAGGCGGCCGAGGTGGGCGGCGCGAAGATCCTCGCGGTGAAGGTGGAGGGCGACGGCAAGGCGCTCCGGGAGCTCGCCGACAAGCTGCGCGACCGGATCGGCCGCGGCGTCGTCGCGCTCGCGAGCGAGCAGGACGGCAAGGCCGTGCTCCTCGTCGCGGTGACGAAGGACCTGACCGCCAAGCTGAAGGCCGGCGACCTCGTGAAGGAGGCCGCGAAGCTCGTCGGCGGCGCCGGCGGCGGCAAGCCGGACATCGCGCAGGCGGGCGGCTCGGACCCCAGGGGCATCGAGAAGGCGCTCGAGAAGGTGAAGGAGCTGGCGAGCGCGGCGCTCCGGTGATCCGCCGACCCGCCCCCGGCGGGGAGATCGCCGGCGGCGAGGGGCGCCTCCCTCGTTGACCGTTCCTCCGCGGGCTGCCACCATTCCGGTGCGCATGCCCTCTGCAGCGTCACGCTCGCCTCGCTCGGCCCCGCGGTCCGCCGTGGTGGATCTCGCGCAGGCGCGCGACGCGCGGCGGCTGCGGGAGCTGGGTGAGCGCTGCACCTCGGTGGACGAGAGCGCGCGCCGTCTCCTCGCGCGCCTCTTCCAGTGCGGCGCGATCTTCACCCGGCAGGGCTCGCGGCTCGGCCGCGACCTGCTCCTCTCGCACCAGCACCTCCTGCGCGCCGCCGCGCTCGTGGGGCGCGCCGGCGACTGCGACGAGGGCGCCCCCGAGGAGGCCGACGCCCTCTACCAGGAGGCGGCGGCGCTCGTGGACCGCTCCGCGCAGATCGTGACGCGCTGCGAGGCCTCCTGCGCCCGCGGCCAGTGAACCCAGAAGGTCCCCGGAGCTGCTGCGCCATGACCCCACTCCTCAAGCCGGCCGTCCTCGCCTGCGCGCTCCTTGCACCGGCAGTCACCTCCGCGCAGCTGACCCTCGGCGCGCGCGGCGGCGTGGCCTTCCCGCTGGGCGACCAGGTGAAGGACGCCTCGTTGAAGGGACGGGTCGAGCGCGCCTACCCCCTCGAGGTCACGGCCGGCTGGAAGCTCACGCCGGAGGTCGAGGTGGGGCTGCAGGGCGGCTACGCCTTCGCCTCCCCCGGGAGCGCGTCGAGCGACGAGTGCAGGGCGACCGGCAGCGACTGCAAGGTGCACCTCTGGAACGTCGCCGTGCGCGGCGAGTACGTGGAGCCCCTCGCGGACGTCCAGCCCTTCTTCGCGGCCTCGCTCGGCGGGGAGTGGGAGGTGGACCGCCAGGAGGTCGGCTCCGAGAACTGGGAGCGGCGCACCCGGGGCGGCTGGCTGGCCGGGATCGAGGCGGGCGCCTACGTGGCCGCCGCGAAGTGGCTCGACCTCGGCGCGTTCCTCGGCGTCTCGCTCGGCCAATACCGCTGGCAGTGGGAGAAGGGCCAGACCGCGGGCTACGCCCACTCCGACGCCGGCGGGATCCAGGACCCGGCCGTCCACGGCTGGTTCACGGTGGGGCTGCGGGGCAGGTTCGTGTTGTAGAGTGCGACGAAAGGAGCGGCAAATGCGGAAACTCTTCCTCGCGGCAGCGCTTGCGGTCCTCCTCCCGGTCGCGGCGACCGCCCAGGCCAACCTGGGCGTCAAGCTCGGCCTCGCCTGGCCGGGCGGCGACAAGTTCAGGAACTACCCGATGAGCACCGAGACCGGGATGGCCGTCCCCGTCGAGCTGAGCCTCGGCTTCGCGCTCTCGCAGCAGCTCGACGTCGGCGTCTACGGCGGCTACGCCTTCGTCCAGCCCGACTCGACGTACGCCGACTACTGCGACCTGAACGGGGGGAGCTGCGACGAGCACCTCTGGCGCCTCGGCGTGAAGACCGAGTACGCCTTCGCCGGCCAGGGGATCACCCCGTTCGTCGGCGCCAACTTCGGCTTCGAATGGGACGTGCTGGACGAGAGCGTCCCCGCCGCCGGCTACGACTTCACCGACACGCTCCGCGGCTGGGAGCTGGGCTTCCAGGTGGGCGCGGACGCATGGGTGGGCCAGATGTCGAAGGTCGGCGCGTTCGTCGGGCTCGCCTTCGGCGAGTACACCTGGGAGAAGATCGACGGGACGTACAACTACGCGCCCGTCGGCGGCTCCGGCAGCATCTCCGACAGGGCGGGGCACTCCTGGTTCACCGTGGGCGTCCGCGGCGCGTTCGGCCTCTGATGCACGGCCGCCTGCTCGAGCTCGAGCTCGACGCCCCATCGCTGCGCGACAACCCCCTCGGCGACCCGGCGCGGCGCGCGCTCGTCGCGTACGTGCCGCCGGGGGGCGAGCATCGCCGCTTCCCGGCCGTCACGTTCCTCCACGGCTTCACCGGCACCGCGAAGGGGTGGCTCTCGCCGGGCGCCTTCCAGCCCACGGTGCCGGAGCGCGTCGACGCGCTGATCGCGCGGGGCGACATCCCGCCGGTGATCGCGCTCTTCCCCGACGGCTTCACCGGCGTCGGCGGGACGCAGTGGATGAACAGCCCGGCGGTCGGACGCTACGCCGACTACGTCGCGGAGGACGTCGTGCGGTTCGCCGACGAGCGGCTGCCGACGATCCCCGCGCGCGAGGCCCGCGCGGTCGTCGGGAAGAGCTCGGGCGGCTTCGGTGCCCTCCACCTCGGCGGCACCCGCCCGGACGTCTTCGGCTTCGTCGGCGCCCACGCCGCCGACGCCTACTTCGAGTACTGCTACCTCCCGGACCTGCCGAAGGCGGCCTCCGGCCTCGCCGACGCGGCCGACGCCGCCGCGTGGCTCGCGGCGATGAAGGAGCGCGCGCGCGCGACGAAGCTCGCGGGGAGCGACCACCCGGTGCTCAACGTCATCGGCATGGCCGCGCACTACTCTCCGCGCGCCGGCGCGCCGCTCGGGCTCGAGCTGCCCTTCGAGCTCCCCTCCGGGCGCCTCCGCGAGGAGGTGTGGGGGCGCTGGCTCGAGCACGACCCCGTCCGCACCATCCCGCGGCGCGCCGAGGCGTTCCGGCGGCTCGGCGGGGTCTTCGTCGACTGCGGCACGCGCGACGAGTTCAACCTCCGCTGGGGCGCTCGGATGGTCGCCGGCGCCCTCCGGGGCGCGGGCGTCGAGGTCGAGCACCAGGAGTTCGAGGACGGCCACATGGGGATCAACTACCGGTTCGACGCCTCGCTCCGCTGGCTGGCGCCGCGCCTCCACCGCGTCGCGGAGCCCGGACGATGAAGCCCGAAGAACACCTCTCACGCGTGGCCCGGCTCCAGGAGACGCTCCGGGAGCGCGGGCTCGCCGGGGCGCTCGTCCTCGCGGCGGTCGACGTCCTCTACTACTCGGGGACGCGGCAGAACGGCGTCCTCTGGGTGCCGGCCTCCGCCGCGCCGATCCTCCTCGTCCGGAAGAGCTTCGCGCGCGCGAAGGCGGAAGGGGCGATCCTCGACGTGCGCCCCTTCCCGCCGTCGAAGGAGCTGGCGGCGACGCTCCAGGCCGCGGGCAGGGTCGGCACCCCCTTCGACGCCGCGCCGCAGGCCACGCTCGACTGGTGGCGCAAGCAGCTCCCCGGGGCGGAGCTGGTCGACCTCTCGGCGGCGGTGCGCGGGCAGCGGGCGGTGAAGAGCCCGATGGAGATCGCGGCGCAGCGCGACGCCGCAAACCGTCTCGGCGCCGTCCTCGCCGGGCTCCCGGACTTCCTGCGCGCCGGGATGCGCGAGCTCGATCTCTCCGTGGAGATCGAGTCGCGCCTGCGCCGCGCGGGGAGCGAGGGGGCCCCGCGCATGCGGGGCTTCAACAACGAGATGTGGATGGGGATCGCCGTCGCCGGCGCCGCCGCCGCGGAGCCGGGCTGCTTCGACGGGCCGGTGGTGGGGCAGGGGCTCCACGCCGCCTACCCGGCCGGCTCGAGCGAGCGCCCGATCCAGCGCGGCGAGCCGGTCCTCGTCGACTACTGCTGCGTCTACAAGGGCTACGTCTCGGACCTGACCCGGACCGCCGTCGTGGGGACGCTCCCGCCCGAGCTCGAGCGCGCGCACGCGATCGCCGTCGCCATCCAGGACGAGGTGGCCGCCGCCCTGAAGCCGGGCGCGATCCCCGCCGAGCTCTGGGAGCGGGCGAGGGCGCGCGCCGAGCGCGAGGGGCTCGGCGACCGCTTCATGGGGCCGCCCGGCGATCAGGCGCGCTTCGTCGCGCACGGCATCGGGCTCGAGCTGGACGAGCTGCCGATCCTCGCGCCGGGCTTCAAGGAGCCGCTCCTCGCGGGGCAGGTCGTGGCCGTGGAGCCCAAGTTCGTCTTCCCCGGCCTCGGCGCGGTGGGCGTGGAGAACGACTACGCCGTCACCGTGGGCGGCGGCGATCGGCTCTGCGACCTCCCGGACGCGGTGATCGAGGTGCCGTGAGCCTCAGCGGGCGCAGTATCCGCCCGGCTGCCGGGCGTAGTACGCGCGGAGCGCCTCGGCGGCCTGGCCCCTCTCTGCGGCGCTGAGCGGCGCGTACCCCCGCCCGTACGGCCACCCGTACGCCCACCGGTACCAGTTCGGGAAGACCGGCGAGCCGCCCAGCCGGACGCCGTCGTACATGACGGCGGCGAGCCGAGCGTCCCGGGTCCGCTCGAGGACGCAGCGGCGCAGCGCCTCGTCGGCGCCCTGGCGCTCCGCCTCCGTCCCGCCGCGCCAGTAGGCGATGTCGTGCGTGAAGCAGCAGTCGCACCAGAGCCGCCGATCGCCCACCTTCCCGTCCGGGAAGAGGCTGCAGCCGTCGCTGTAGAACGGGCGGATCCCGGTCCGGGCGCCGCAGGCGGCGAGGACCGACAGCGCGAGGGCGAGGGGGAGGGCCTTCATCGCGGAGCGAACCCTGTACGCGAACGGGCGCCGAAGGGCAAGGCGCCTTCGCGGCTCACGGTGGGTCAAGACGCTCCTCGATCTCTCCGGCGCAGCCCGGTAGAGTCGGGCGGTCCGATCAGCTGGAGCTTCCCATGCGTCGTCCCCTCATCGCCGCGATCCTCGCGCTGCCGCTCCTCGGCTTCGAGTGCGCCGGGGATCCACCGGCGGACGGGGGGTCGCCCCCCGCCCAGCTCGGCTGCCGGTTCACCGTCCACGGCGCGATCGAAGAGCAGGGCTGGTGCGAGGTCACCGGCTACGACTACTCCCGGGTCGACGCGACGCGGAGCGACTTCGCGATCGAGCTGGCCGCCTACCGCGACGGGGGGGAGCTGGCGGGGGGCGCGGGCGTCTTCTACGACACGCGCCCGACCGTAGACCTCTCCTACGGCTGGGAGGTGCGGGAGGGGCCGCGCAACGTCGACTCGGGGAGCGCGAGCCGCTACGACGCCGCCGGGGTCACGACCCACTTCGCGCTCTCGCAGAGCGGCGGCGGCCCCGCGGTCGGGGAGCTGCACGTCGTCCTGAAGTCGGTCCCGGTGGCCGTCCCCGCGGTCTCGGCGGCGGTCGAGATCCACGGGTCGCTCGCCGCGGACCTGCCCTCCACGACGAGCGGCTCCCCGATCTCCCTCGAGGTGACCTTCTAGCGGGCTGTTGAGAAACGAGGCTTCCCCGTTGGAGCCGTCCCCTCTCCCTCATCGAGGGAGAGATCCTATGAAGGGCCGTTCGGCGCGAGACTTCTTGGTGCGAACCAAAAGGAGGTCTCGCAATGGTCCGAACGGCCCTTGAACAGGATACGACGGCGGAAACGCGGACGCTCTACATGGCTGTCGAGCTCAGCAGCAAGTCGTGGAAGCTCGCCTTCTCGACGGGTGACGGGAAGGTGCGCACGACGATGGTGTCTGGGGGAGCGGTGGGCGCAGTGCTGGCCAAGATCGCAGAGACCAGGGAGCGACTGCACCTGCCGGCAGCGACGAAGGTGCTCAGCTGCTACGAGGCTGGGCGAGACGGGTTCTGGGTTCACCGTGCGCTGGTAGAAAAGGGGATTCAGAACGTCGTGGTCGATGCGTCGAGCATCGAGGTGGACCGCCGGAAACGCAGAGCCAAGACGGATCGCTTGGACGCGACGAAGCTGGTCCAGCAACTCGTTCGCTACGACGTGCGCGGCGAAGGACTGCGAACGGTCCGGGTTCCAACCCCTCAGCAAGAGGACGATCGGCGACCCCACCGCGAGCTGGAGCGGCTCGTGAAGGAGCGGACGGGACACCTGACCCGGATCCGCGCCCTCCTTGCCACGCAGGGCATCGTCGTGAAGAAGATCAGGCGAGGCTTCGGGCTCTGGGTCGAATCACTGCGAACGCCTTCGGGCGACCCCCTACCGGAAGGACTGAAGGAGGAGGTCCAGCGCGAAGCCGAAAGGCTCGAACTCGTCTGGCAGCAGGTCCGGAAGATCGAGAAGGAGCGCGCCGAAGCCCTGAAGCAGCCCGGTTCCCTCGCCGGGAAGATGGCCGTGATGCTGCTCTCGCTCAAGGCGATCGGCCCCAACGCTGCGACCATCCTCGTGCTGGAGTTCTTCGGCTGGCGCGAGTTCAAGAACGGCAAGCAGGTCGGCGCCTGCGCGGGCCTCACAGGCACTCCCTTCGACAGCGGAGGCAGCGACCGCGAGCAGGGCATCAGCAAAGCCGGGAATCGGAGAATCCGAGCCATCATGATCGAGATCGCCTGGCTCTGGCTCCGGTACCAACCACAAAGCGGGCTGGCACGCTGGTACCTCGCCAAGTTCGCTGAGCGGGGGAAGCGGTCGAGACGCGTCGGCATCGTCGCGCTCGCCCGAAAGCTACTGGTGGCCCTCTGGCGCTTCGTCGCCCAGGGGATCATTCCTGACGGAGCCCTGATGAAGGCGTAGCCGCGGATGAGGTCGGAGCCTGACAGAACCTTGTGCGGAGGAGGAAACGACGAAGCGGGTTTGGCGAGCCCGACCCTGACCCTGGTCAGAGATGACCGATTGAGAGATGGGGCTCGTCATCTG
>DATIVK010000024.1:0-8229 GCA_035465955.1 Anaeromyxobacteraceae bacterium
GCGCTGCGACGCCGACCGGAGGGCCTTCCGCCGCCCCTGACGCCGCGCGCGCGTCAGGATCCTGCGCGCGCCGAGCCGTCCTCGTCGTCCGACAGCTCGGCGGCGGCCCACTCCGCGACCGACTGCATCACGTCGAAGCGCGCCACCGCGGCCACGGCGCTCGCGAGGTCGGCGTGCAGCCAGTCGCGCTGCCCGTCGGGGCGCGCGTCGAGCGCCTCGAAGACCGCGTCCGAGGCGCGCAGGGTGAGCGGGTCGCGGAAGATCCAGAGGAGCTCCGAGCGCTCCTCCGCCACGACGCGGCGCAGCTCCGCGAGCGCGGCCTCGAGGAAGTCGGCCCCCTCGACGCCCCGGGCGTTCACCCGCGACACCACCCACGCCGCCGTCGCCTCCACCGCCTCCCGGTAGCGGATCCGCTGCTCCTCGTCGATCTTCACCGCGCTCTCCCGCCGGCGCGCGCCTGCGCCCGGATCTCCACCCGCGCCCGCCCGCGCGAGGGCGGGCCATCGAGGGGGACGGGCGTATAGCACGCCTCCGCCTTCCCGCGGGAACCCCGGTCCTCTCGCCGTGCGAGGTCCCGGCGGGGCCCGCTCGCATCGCCGGACCGGCCGGGGCGGCCCCCTTCTCCTCCGCGAGAAAGCGGCCGCTCCGGGGAAGTACCCCCCGCCGGCCGCCCCGCGCTCGGGGGGCTGCACCGACCACGACCCCGGGGTGCCCATGTTCCTCCACCGCTCCGTCGACGACCGCGAGAAGGCCCACGAGAAGGCGCGCCGGCAGGCGGCGAAGGGGGACCTCGCGCGCGCGATCGCGACGCTGGCCGGCTGGCTCGGGGGCGACGCGACCGACGACCGCACGCTGCTGAAGCTCGCCGACCTCCACCGGCGCGCCGGGGACGACGGGGCCGCCGCCCGCGCCTTCGCGCGCGCCGCCGACCTCTACTCCGCCCGCGGCTTCGCCCTGAAGGCCGCCGCCTCGCTCCGGCAGGCCGTCGCGCTCGCGCCCGACGACCTCTCGCTCCTCGAGCGGCTCGGCGAGGTGAACGCCGAGCTGGGGCTGGTGCGCGAGGCGGCCGTCCTCCTCGAGCAGGTGGCCGCGGCCGTCGCCGCGACGGGCGATCGCGCCCGGCTCCTCCAGCTCCGGCGGCGCATCCTGCTGCTGCTCCCGGCCGACGCCGGCGCGGTGATCCGGCTCGCCGACCTGCTCGTCGAGGCGGGTGAGCGCGAGGAGCCCCTCCGGCTGCTGGAGCAGGTGTCGGCGCCGCTGCGCGAGCACGGCCAGCTCGAGGTCTGGTTCGTCGTCCAGGAGCGGCGGGTCGCGCTCCGGCCCGACGACCGGGAGCTCGCCAGGGAGCTCGCGCGGATGCTGCTCTACCACGCCTCCCCGAAGCGGGCCCTCCTCCGGCTCAAGGACTGCCTCGCGGCCGATCCCGGCGACGTCGAGACCCTCGCGCTCGTCGCGCGGGCCTTCGAGTCGCTCTCGCTCGTCCCCAAGGCCGCCGCGGCGTGGCGCGAGATCGCCCGCGTCCACCGGCGCGCCGGCCGCGACGGCGCCGCGAAGGAGGCGTGGGAGAAGGTCCTGGAGCTGGCGCCCCGCGACGCCGAGGCCACCACGGCCCTCGCGCCGCCCGAGCTGGCGCCGCGCGATCCGTCGGCGACGCTCGACGACGAGCTCGCGGAGGCCGCCTTCCTCGCCGAGCACGGCGCCGTCGTCGACGCCCGCGCCATGCTCCTGCGGCTGCGCGACCTCTTCCCGGGCTCGCGGGAGCTCGCCGCCCTCCTCGAACGGCTCGACGTCGAGACGCTCGCCCCCGGGAACCTCATCGAGGACGACGACGAGGAGCTCTTCTTCTTCGAGGGGAGCGCCCGCGACGCCACCACCGCCATCCTCGATCGGCTCCCGCCCGACCTCGCGCCGCGGGTCGCCGAGAGCGCCAGCCACCGCGACCTCGCCGCCGCCTTCGCGGAGATGGAGCGGTACGAGGAGGCGCTCGCGGAGCTGGAGCGGGCGATCGCCTCGGACCCCGAGCGCGCGGAGGAGTGCCGGCCCCTCGCGGAGCGCTGCCGCCGCGCCCTCGCCGCCCCCGCCGCGGCGCCCGTGTCCGCCCCCGGCGCTACAGTCCCCCCATGGACGGCGACACCGCTCCCGCGCGCGGACTCTCCAAGTCCCGGTTCTGCCAGGGCCTCCAGTGCCTGAAGCAGCTCTGGTGGCGCGTCCACGAGCCGGACGCCCCCGAGCTGACGCCCCGCCCGGCGCTCCAGGCGATCTTCGACCGCGGCCACCAGGTGGGGGAGCGCGCGCAGGCGGAGTTCCCGGGCGGCACGCTCATCGGCCACGAGCACTGGGAGGTCGAGCGGAAGCTCGCCGACACGCGGGCCGCGCTCGCCGCCGGCGCCCCCGCCATCTTCGAGGCCGCCTTCCTCGCCGACGGCGTCTTCGTCGCCGTGGACGTGCTGGAGCGGCGCCCGGACGGCCACGCCCTCGTCGAGGTCAAGTCGACGCTCCGCGTGAAGGACGCCTTCATCCCCGACGTCGCGATCCAGCTCCACGTGCTGCGGGCCTCCGGCCTCGCCGTCCCCCGCGCGGAGGTGATGCACCTCGACCGCCGGTGCCGCTTCCCCGACCTCTCGAACCTCTTCGTCCGCGAGGACGTCACCGCGGCGGCCGAGGCCTTCCTGCCGTCCGTCCCCGCCCACCTGGCCCGCATGAAGGCGGCGATGGCGGGGCCGCTCCCCGCCGTCGCGATCGGCCCGCACTGCGAGGAGCCGTACGAGTGCCCCTTCCTGGCGCGCTGCTGGCCGGCGGTCGCCGACGATCACGTGACGCACCTCTACAAGGGGACCGCGCTCGCCGGGAGGCTCCTCGCCCAGGGGATCGCGTCGCTCGGGGACGTGCCCGGCCGCACGGCGCTGACCCCGATCCAGGCGCGCCAGGTCGCCGCGGCGAGGACGGGCGCCCTGGTCGTCGAGGAGCGGCTCGGGGACTCCCTCGTCCCGCTCGAGCCGCCGGTCGCCTACCTCGACTTCGAGACGATCGCGCCGGCGATCCCGGCCTGGGAGGGCTGCGGCCCGTACACGGCCGTGCCGGTCCAGCTCAGCTGCCACGTCGTCGGCGCCGACGGCGCCACGGTCCACCACGAGTGGCTCGCCGACGGGCCGGCCGACCCGCGGCCCGAGGCGGCCGCGGCGGTGGTCCACGCCTGCCGCGGCGCCCGGACGGTGGTCGCGTACAACGCCGCCTTCGAGCGGCGCTGCCTCGAGCACCTCGCCGAGCACGTCCCGGGGGCGCGGCGCCCCGTCGAGGAGGTCGCGGCGAGGCTCGTCGACCTCCTCCCCATCGTCCGCGAGAACGTCTACCACCCGGCCTTCGGCGGCAGCTTCGGCGTGAAGGCGGTCGCGCCGGCCCTGCTCGAGGGCTTCGACTACGCGGGGCTCGAGATCGGCGAGGGAGGCGTCGCCTCCGCGGCGCTCGAGGGGCTGCTCCTCGGCGGCGCGGGGCTCGCGCCCGAGGCGCGCGACCGGCTGCGCAGGAGCCTGCTCGCCTACTGCGCCCAGGACACGCTCGCGATGGTCAGGCTCGTCGAGCGGCTCCGCGCCCTCGCCTGAGCGCCCGCAGGAGCGCGAGCCCCGCCGCCGCCGCCGCGAAGCCCATCGGCGCGCCGCCGGCCGAGCAGGCGCCGCAGTCCTTCACGACGTGGCGCGTGCTCCGGAAGTCGGACGGCGCCGGGCTGTCCGAGAGGACGACGTCCGCGCTCGCCCCCGTGCCCGGGAAGGTGACGTCGAGCACCGTCAGCCGCTCGCCGTCGCGCGACGCCGCCTTCAGCGCGGGGTAGTCGCCGAGCGCCGCCTGGGAGAGCCTCCCCGAGAAGTAGCGGTCGGCCCGGAAGTCGCTGCCGGTCGCGAGCCGCTGCTCGGCCGCGGAGAGGACCGCGATCCTCCAGCGGGGCGGGGGCGCGCCCACCGAGTTCACGCTGGTGATCCGCGCGGGGATCACCGGAGACGCCGACGCGAAGCTCACCTGGATCGGGCCCAGGTCGCCGCAGAGCCGCATCCCGGGGGGTGGCGCGCTCGCGCCCGCCGCCACCTCGATCGCGACGAAGTACCAGCCCGCGGTGACGTAGTGCGCGTAGGCGGCCTCGCCGCTCGCGTCGTACGGGTAGCCCTTCACGGTGAGCCAATCCGTGAAGGCGGCGACGGAGGTCGCCTGGAGCAGCGAGACCTGGAACATGCCGACCTGCCCCTGGTCGATGACGTCCACGCCGGTCCCGAAGCCGGGCGGCGGCGGGGCATCCCCCAGGGCGCTCCCGGCGAAGCAGCCGATCCCGCCCGAGTCGCACACCTCCGCGACCGTCGGCTCGGTGTACCGGGCGACCTCGTCGAAGAGCGCCGCGGGGGCCTCCGCCGGCTTGTCGGCCCAGGCGGACGGGATCGGGAGGATCACGCCGAAGTCCTTCGCCGCGCCGCAGAAGCGCGGCCGGAAGACGTAGGTCTCCACCCCGCTCCGGTGGGCGACGACGATCTCCTGGTCCGGATCCACCTCCACCTGGTCGGCATAGAAGGCGCCGCACGCGGCGACCGCCGAGGGGAGGAGCAGCGCCGCGAGGATCGCACCGGCCGCGAGCGCGCGCCGGCGGCTCATCGCTCGCCTCCCGGGCCGTAGGCGCAGCGGAAGCCGACGTTGTCCGCCCAGGCGGCGGGCAGCTCGGCCTTGCGGCACGAGACGCGCAGGCTGCTCGCGCCGCTCTCCCAGCAGCCGCCGCGCATGACCTTGAGCGTCCCCGCCGCCGGGCCGCGCGGATCGCGCGCGGGGCTCGCGGCGTAGTAGCCGGGCGCGTACCAGTCGGCCACCCACTCCCAGACGTTCCCCGCCAGGTCGAGCGCGCCGAAGGGGCTCGCCCCGGCCGGCCGCTGCCCGACGCGGTCGGTGTCCCCCACGCAGCCGTCCACCCCGCCCATGTTGGCGCGCAGGCAGTCGGGCGGCGCGTCGCCCCAGGGGTACTCGCGCCGGTCCGGCGCCGGGCCCCGCGCCGCCTTCTCCCACTCCGCCTCGGTCGGCAGCCGGCCGCCCGCGAAGCGGCAGAACGCCTCCGCCTGGGCCCAGCTCACGTAGATGACCGGGTAGTCGGAGAAGGCGGGGTCGTCGAAGTAGCCCGGGCGGCGGTGCGAGCCCGGGAGCGCCGGCCGCGCGCACGCCCCTCTCGCCACGCAGGCACGGTAGCGCGCGTTGGTCACCTCGTGGCGATCGAGCCGGAACCCGGCGACCTCCACCGCGTGGACGGGCCGCTCGTCCGGGGCGCCCCGCTCGCTCCCCATGATGAACGGGCCGGCGGGCACGTCGACCGCCGACGGGTCGAGCGCGGCGACGCGCCCGGCAGCGAGCGCGACCGTGAGCAACGTCACACTCCGAGAGACCATCTCACCCCCGAGGGCGCTCCGGCGCCCGTCCCCCCATGGGCGCACGCCCGCACCGCCGGTTCAAGTCCGCCGGCGAGAGGGCGATGCGAATTGCGCGGGCCGCGCCCCCTGTGCTCTCCTCGACCTGCTCCGGGAGACCCGCCATGCCGCCGCTCCGCCCCGATCCGCCGTCGGTCCGCTACCTCGCCTACCTGCTCTGGGGAGCCCTCTTCGCCGGCGTCGTGGTGCTCGCGGGCGTCGCCGCCTACTACGGCCCGGGCTGGCGCGCGGAGCGCGACCTCAGCTACCCGGGCGCGTTCCCCATCTCGGCCGGCCTGCTCAACATGGTCCTGCTCGCCGCCGTGCGGCTCATCCCCCGCGCGCTCAAGCCGGAGACGCCCACGCTGACGAAGAACATCGTCGCGACGGCCGTCGGCGAGGCGGGGGCGCTCTACGCCGGCGTGGCCTGGCTGCTCACCGGCAGCCCCCACGCGGTCGCCGGCCTCGTCCTCGGGCTCGCCGGCATGGCCGTCTGCTACCCGAACGACTCGCGCTGGCGCGCCCTCGGCGGGCGGGTCGAGGGGGACCGGCCCGACGCCGGCTTCTGGGGGGATAGGCGCTAGTCCGCATGGAACCGATGTCCGGCCCGGGGATAGCTTGGGTCTGATGCCGCACGGTGCTCCCAAGGTCGATCGCAACCGCGCGCGCGGAGCCCTGCTCGGCCTCGCGGTCGGCGACGCGCTCGGGACGACGCTCGAGCTCTCGACCGTCGCCGCCCCGCCCTTTCCGCTGCTCGCCACCGGCCCCCACCGCGAGATCGTCGGCGGCGGGCCGTTCGGCGTGGCACCCGGCCAGGTGACCGACGACACCCAGATGGCCGTCTGCCTCGCCAGCTCGCTCCTCGCGACGGGCGGCTTCGATCCGGCCGACGCCGCCGCCCGGTACGTGGAGTGGGGGAAGGTGGCCTTCGACGCCGGCGACCAGACCCGGCGCGCGCTCGCCGAGCTCGAGCGCGGCACCCCTCCGCTCGAGGCGGGGCGGGCCGTCTGGCTCGCGTCGCCGGGGCGCCCGCCCGCGGCCAACGGCTCCCTCATGCGGACCGCCCCCATCGGCGTCCGCTTCGCCCGCGACCCGCGGGCGCGGATGGCCGCGTCGCTGCGCGACTCGGCGATCACCCACTTCGACCCGCGCTGCCAGTTCGCCTGCGTCGCGCTCAACGCGGCCATCGCGACGGCGCTCACGCTGCGCCCCAGCGAGCCGCTGGCCCTCTTCGAGCGGGCCATCGCAGAGCTGATCCGCGCCACCCCGCTCTTCGCCCGCACGCGGACCGTGAGCGCCCACGTCCGCCGCGCCGCCGTGGACGCCATCCTCGAGGACCTGAACCTCGCGCTGGAGCCCGACCCGCGCCTCTACGACGGCGACGTCCACCTGCTGGAGACGCGAGGCTACGTGCGCGTCGCCCTGCGGCTCGCCTTCTGGGAGCTGTTCCAGGCGCCCAGCTTCGAGGCGGCGCTGGTGGACGTGGTGAACCGCGGCGGCGACGCCGACACCAACGCCGCCGTCGCCGGCGCGCTGCTCGGCGCCTTCTGGGGCGAGGAGGCGATCCCCGAGCGCTGGCGCCGCGCCGTCCTCGGCGCGCTCGGCCAGCCCGGCCCCTTCGCGGACACCTACCACCCGCGCCGGCTGCTCGCCCTCGCGGAGGTGGCGTAGGGCGGAAAGGCCGTCAACGAACGCCAGCCGCAAACGGCTCTCACCCTGACGATCTTCCCCTCTCCCCCACCGGGCTCATGATCCCGCACAAGTCACGTGCCCAGAGTCGCGCCGCAGCGCGCCTCCGACATGCGGTGCGTCACCTCCGACAGGTGGGTGTCCGAGCCAGAGGCGGCTGACGAGCGGGAGCGACGCGAGGGCCGCGGCGGGGCCTCAGGCGCCGCGCCGTCGGATGTGCGAAGGGCGCGACGATCCCGATCGGTCAGGCGGTTCCCCCGGCTCGCTGCGCGCGCGGCCGGTCCCTCTTGGGTGTCACGGACCGTGACGCTTGACGCCCGCGAGACGGAATCGCGCTTCCGGCGCCGCGAGCCTCCTGCAACACGCTCCAGGCCGCGCCGGCCGAGCGCTGCGCGACGCGGGCGACCTGCCTGCGGAGGCAGAAGCCCCCCTCCCGAAGAACGCTCCAGTCGGTGAACGTGCGCGTTTACGGAGGGTGCGGATTCGCATGAGACACTCCGCTGATGAACGACGCCCGCGAATCCGCCTCCCGCCTCGCCTCCCTCCTCCGCTGCGAGCACGGGGCGATGGCCGACTTCCTCCTCGCACTCGTGGAGTTCGACGCAGCGCGGAGCTGGGAGGCGCTGGGCTACACCAGCCTCTTCCACTTCCTGCACCGCGAGCTGAAGCTCTCCGCGGGCGCGGCCTTCCATCGCAAGACCGCGGCGGAGCTGATCCAGCGGCTCCCCGAGGTGGCCGAGCCCCTGCGGGACGGCCGCCTGTGTCTGTCGAGCGTCGTCGAGGTCGCGAGGGTCGTCACGCGCGAGAACGTCGCCCAGGTGCTCCCGCGCTTCTTCCACGCGTCGAAGCGGGAGGCGAAGGAGGTAGCCGCGGAGCTCGCACCTCGCGAGGTGCTCCCGCAGCGCGTCGTCGTGACGGCGGTGGCGACGCCGGCTGCGGCGAGCGCCGCCCGCCCCGATACCCCTCCTGCAACGCCTCCGCCTCCCAGTCTTGAGTTGGGTCAAGCGTTTCAGCCGGGTGAAACGGTCCTGCGGCAGGAGCCGTCGCCGCTCGTCCCGCCGGCGCCTCTCGCGCCGGCTCCCGTACCCCGCTCGTCAACCGAGCCGCTGACCGC
>DATIVK010000025.1:0-10473 GCA_035465955.1 Anaeromyxobacteraceae bacterium
GCTCCCGGTCGCGATCGCCGCGGACCTCGCGCGCCGCCTCCGGCGGCTTGACCGTCACCTGCGCCGCCTCGGGCGCCGGCGCCGGCTCGGGCGTCGACGTCTCCGGAGCAACCGGCGCGTGCGGTGCGGCGGCCTCGGGCTGCACGGCGCCGGCCCCCTCACCCTGAGCCTCTCCCCCGGTGGGAGGAAGCGAAGGCTGGACCTCGGCGCCGGCGTCGAGGGGCGGAAGCTCCGGCACCATGAGGCTCGGAACTCCCGCGACCGGGAGGTTCCCGATGGCGTTCGTCAGGGGGATCGGCGTGAGGCGCGGCGGCGGGAGCTCCTCGACGGGCGCGATCGCCCCCGCACCCTGGCCCTCTCCCCCGGTGGGGGAGAGGGAAGTGGACGAGGGAGGAACCTCTCCCCCGGTGGGGGAGAGGGACGTGACGGTGGGCTGGCCCTCGGCGGCTGCGGCGTCCTGCGCGGGGGTCGTGACGGCCGCCCCCTCACCTTGGCCCTCTGCGCCGGTGGGGGAGGTGGGGGCGACCTCGGGGGACTCCGGCGGCGACGCCATGTCGATGCCGTGGCCGGGCGTGAGCGCCGGCTGCTCGGCGGCCCGCGCTGCGCGCGCCTCCGCCTCCTCGGCCTCGTGCTCGTCCGGAACGTCGGGGGTCTCGGCGGAGTGCTCACCCTCGGTGAGCTCGAACTCCTCGGAGAAGTCGGGGTCGCCGTAGACGTCGCCGACGTAGAGGAACGCCGCCTTCTCGAGGCCGATGTCGACGAACGCGGCCTGCATGCCCGGGAGGACCCGGACGACGCGCCCCTTGTAGATGTTTCCGACGATCCCCTTCTCGCGCTTTCGCTCGAGGTAGTACTCGTGGATCGTGCCGTTCTCGACCAGCGCGACGCGCGTCTCCGCGCCGCTCGCGTTGATCACCAGGATGTTGTTGCCCGCCATGTGGGACTCCCGTTCCCCAGACCGCCAGCCCGCCCGTCATCGGGGCGGCGCCGGCTCGGCGCGCGGGGAGGAAGGGCCCATGAGGCAGGCCGCGATCGACCGGGTCCCGGTGGTTCCGGGCTCGGAAGACCGCCTGTCGAGCGACTGCTCAAGCTTCTCAACCCCTGCGCCGGGCGGCCGCGTCGTGTGGCGGCCGCAGCCCGGGCGCGTTGAACTCTCAAGCGTCGGTGTAGCGAGGCGCGCGCGGCTGGCCGGTGACCGGGGCCGTGTTCGTCCTCGCGATGCTGACGCCTTCCTTCAAGATCTTCACTCCCTCGGGCGGCGCTCCCCCGTCTCCGAAGACCGCCGCGAGGACCTCGCTGGGCCTCGCGCTCCCTGACGGATCCGCCCGCAAACTGAACGCGACCCTGCCCGGCCCCTCAACGGCGAGGTGGGTCACGATTTCCTTCAAGTCTATCTCTCTTTTCCTTGCCGTCGCGATCTTCTGGCCGCCCCGGGGCGCCCTCGACCCTGCAGGGCTCTCCCGCGACACCACCACCCGGGCGCTGTCGGCGAAGGCATCGACGCGCTCCGCGAGCGCGGCCTCGGTCCAGAGATCGCCAATGAATTCAGCCAGATAGTGCACGGCGCGCGTCGCGGCGGCGATCGACTCCGCCCCGGTCGGCAGCGCCTGGACGTCGAGGAGGGGCAGCCCCGGCGGCAGGGCCGGCCCGAGCCGCCGGGCGACCTCGGCGGCGTCCACGGACCCGCAGAGCTCGACGTCGATCATCTCGCACTCGCTCTCGACCCCGACCGGCAGCGCCGGCCCGAGGGAGACCTTCGGCTTCGGGTGGAAGCCCTGGGACCAGGCGAGCGGCAGCCCGGCCCGGCGCAGCGCCCGGAGCATGGCGTGCATCGTCTCGAGGTGCGAGAGGGCGACGAGCGCGCCCCGCTTCGCGTACCGGATCCGGACCCGCTCGCGGACCGGCGTGGGCGCCCGGCGCGCGGGCGCGGGCGCGTGGACGTACTGCTCCGGCGCCTGGATCCGGTTCTTCACGCCGTCGAAGTCGCAGACGCCACAGGCGTGGCAGGGACCGAGCACGCAGTCCGGCGTCGCCGCCGCCGCGGTCGCCCGCTCCCGCTCCCTCACGAGGAAGTCCCTCGTCGTCCCGACGTCGATCCGGTCCCAGGGGAGGACCTCCTCGAACGGGCGGCGCCGGTGGGCGAAGAAGTCGAGCCCGACGCCGTGCCGCGCCTCGCAGGTCGCGAAGGCGTCCAGCCAGACCTGCTCGTCGAACCACTCGGTCCAGCCGTCGAGCCGCTGCCCCCGGCGGAACGCCTCGAGGACCGCCGCGCCCACACGCCGGTCGCCGGCGGCGAGCGCCCCCTCGATGGCCGACTGGCGCGAGTCGTGGGGCTTCCAGTGGATGGCGCCGTGCTTGCCGCCGAGCGCCGCCGTGACGATCGCCTGCCGCCGCCGGGTCTCCTCCGGGGTGATCATCGGATCCCACTGGAAGGGGGTGTGGGGCTTCGGGACGAAGGTGCTGGCCGCCAGGTTGATCGAGACCGAGCCCTTGCCGCCCGCCGCCGATCGGCGCGCGCGCTCGAGGCTGCGCCGCGCGAGCGCGGCGATCGCGGCGACGTCGTCGTCGGTCTCGTGGGGGAGGCCGATCATGAAGTAGAGCTTCAGGAGCGACCAGCCGTTGGCGAAGACCGACTCGATGGCGCGGAGGAGATCCTCCTCGCGGTTCCCCTTGTTGATCACCGCGCGGAGCCGGTCCGTCGCCGCCTCGGGCGCGAGCGTGAAGCCGGTCTTGCGCACGCGCGCGATCCGCTCGGCGAGGGACGACGTCATCGTCTCGGTGCGGAGCGACGGCAGGGAGAGCGCCACCCGCTCGTCCTCCCAGCGGGCGAGGAAGTCGTCGATGAGCGGGTTGAGGCAGGCGTAGTCGCCCGACGAGAGGGAGAGGAAGCCGACCTCCTCCCAGCCCGAGCGCGCGAGCCCCGACTCCGCGAGCCGCAGCACCTGCGACGGGGACCGCTGCCGCGTCGGACGGGAGATCATGCCGACCTGGCAGAAGCGGCACCCGCGCGTGCAGCCGCGCTGGATCTCGACCGGGAGCCGATCGTGGATCGTCGACATGAACGGCACGATCGGCCGCTCGTAGGCGGAGGTCGGGAGCCGGTCGATGTCCGCGACGAGGCGGCGCGTGGCCTTCTCGTAGCCGGGCAGGAGCGGCTCCATCGCCGCGAGCGCGCGGGTCGCCGGGTCGTAGCGGGGCCGGAAGAAGCGCGGGACGTAGACCCCCGGCACCTTCGCGAGGCGCCGCAGCAGCTCCTCGCGCGACGCGCCGCCGCGACGGAAGCCGCTCTCGGCCACGACGTCGGCGATCTCCAGCGCCAGCTCCTCCCCCTCGCCGACGGCGAAGCAGTCGAAGAAGTCGGCCACCGGCTCGGGGTTGAAGGCGCAGGGGCCGCCCCCCACGACGAGCGGGTGGTCGTCGCCGCGCTCCGCGGCGAGGACGGGGATGCCCGCGAGGTCGATGAGCGCGAGGGCGCTCGGGTAGCAGAGCTCGAACTGCAGCGAGATCCCGAGGACGTCGAAGGCCCCGACGTCGGCGCGGGACTCGAGCGTGAAGAGGGGGAGGCGGCGCTCGCGCAGCAGCCCCTCGAGGTCGGGCCACGGCAGGAACGCGCGCTCGCAGGCGATCTCCGGCCGGTCGTTCAGCGCGTGGTAGAGCAGCCGGAAGCCGAGGTTGGACATCCCGACTTCGTAGACGTCGGGGAAGGCGAGCGCGAAGCGGACGCGCGCCGAGGCGAGATCCTTGCGCACGCTCCCGAACTCCCCCCCGACGTAGCGGGTGGGCTTCTGGGCGCGCAGGATGAGATCGTCGATCGCGGGGAGGGTCGCGGGAGGAGCGCGCATCATTTCGCCGGGCGGCGGGTTGGAACCGCCGGTTGCCCTTGCTGCGAGGCCCGCGGCGGGGTGAGTCCCGCCGCGGAAAGGGCTGGCGTGTAGCACGGTTGCGCGAGCGGCGGCAAGGCGCCCCCATCGGGAACCGCCGCCCTTCATCCCCCCGTGGTGTATTGGGTACGTCCTCGGACGGGGCATCCTTGCGCCCCGACCCCTCCACACCGAACCGGGAGCCCCCCATGCACACGATCAAGCTTCTCCTCGCGATCCCCCTCCTCGCTGCAGGCTGCGCGACCACCGGGGAGACCGCCGCCGGCGCCGGCGCCGCGCCCGCGGCCGGCTCGGCGCAGGGCGGCTCCGCCGTGACCTCCACGGCCATCCCGTTCGCGCTGAAGTGCGCGCACAACGGCCTGGGCTACTGCGACGAGTACGTCGGCACCTTCGCCGCCACCGACGCGACCGCCGCGACGACCACCTGCCTCGTCGGCGGCGGGAAGTTCGGCGCCCTCACCTGCCCGGAGACCAACCGGCTCGCCGGCCACTGCGTCCTCGACCCGGTCGACTTCGGGACCGGGACGACGGGCAAGCGCTACTACGACGCCACGAAGTTCGACGCGGCGCGCGCCCAGGCCGACTGCACGAGCCTCGGCAAGAAGTGGGGCACGACCCCGTAGGCGGCGCCCCGCGCGGACGCCCGAGGACCTCGGGGGCTATCGCGGAGCCTCGTTGCGCGATGCATGTTGGTCATCTAGGATGACCATATGGCCCGGCACGCCCGCGTCGTCGTCAACATCGCCACGGCGAAGGCCCGCCTCCCCGAGCTGGTGAGGCGCGCGGCGGCCGGCGAGGAGATCGTCATCGCGCGCGACCACCGCCCGGTCGCGAGGCTCGCCCCGCTCGCCCGCTTGCCGACCCGCAAGGCGGGCTCGGCGCGCGGGCAGGTGGTCCTCGCGGAGGACTTCGACGCCACGCCGGAGGGCTTCGAGGGCTACCTCGAGTGAGGTTGCTCCTCGACACCCACGCCTTCCTCTGGTGGGTGGCGGACGACGCGGCGCTCTCGCGCGCCGCGCGGAAGGCGATCTCCGACCCGTCGAACGAGTGCCTCGTCTCGGCGGCGAGCGCCTGGGAGATGGCGATCAAGGTGAGCATCGGCAAGCTCTCCCTCGGGAGCGACGTGCGGCGCTTCCTGCCGGAGCAGCTCGCCGCCAACGGCTTCGAGGCGCTGCCCGTGAGCGTCGCGCACGCCACCCGGGTCGCCGCCCTGCCGTTCCACCACCGGGATCCCTTCGACCGCCTCCTCGCGGCCCAGGCCCTCGAGGAGCGCGTCCCCATCGTCTCGGCGGACGCGATCTTCCGGAGGTACGGCGTCAGGCGGATCTGGTAGCCGCCACCGGCTCAGGCGTCGACCTTCACCTTGAACCCGCCGTAGGCCATCCGCTTCGGGTCCATCGGCATCGGCTCCTTCATCATCTTCAGCATCCGCGGGTCCTTCATCACCTTCGCGTTCACCCGGTCCCGGTGCTGGCGCGACTTGTAGGTGATCCAGGAGAAGACGACCGTCTCGCCGCGCTTCGCCTTCGCGAGCTTCGGGAAGGGCGAGGCCATGCCCGGCGGGACCTTCACGTCGTCCGCCACGCACTCGTGGTCCTCGAGGGCGCCGTTCTCCTTGAAGATCCGGGCCGCCTTCTTCGCGATCTTGAGGTACTTCGGGAGGTACCGCTTCGGAATGGGGATCACGAAACCGTCGACGTAGTGCATGACTCCTCCTCGGACGGAGCACGTCTCGGCCGGTGACATAGATTGACCTCCCCGGGGCCGCAGCGTGTAGCGCCGGTTTGCGCCGGCCCGACCCCACCGGGATCGGGCCACGACGCCCGCGCCGTGCGTGTAGGATCGGGCGCCGATGGGCAAGCGCACCCCGACTCCCCCGCCCGCCGCCCCCGCGGCGCCGTTCCACTCCCCCTTCGCGAAGCTCGCGGGGCTGAAGGCCGACGTGCCGACCGCACCCGCGCCGGCCGCCCCGCCTGCGGCCGCGAAGCCGCCGCCGAAGCCGCCGCCCGCGCGCGCCGTCGTCCGCATCGAGCGCAAGGGGCGTGGCGGGAAGGAGGCGACGGTGATCGAGAAGCTCGCGTTGCCGCCGAAGGAGTTGGCCGCCTGGGCCGACTCGCTGAAGCGCTCGCTCGGCTGCGGCGGGGCGGTCGAGGAGGACGCGATCGTCGTCCAGGGAGACCAGCGCGAGCGCGTCCGGCGGTGGCTCGAGGCGAAGGGGGTCGCGAAGGTGATCGCGGGCTGACGCCGGTCAGCGCAGGATCCGGAAGCCCTTCGCCACGCCCTCGGCGGGGCCCCACTTCGCGTCCACCCACTCGACGCGCGCGCCGGTCGGGCCGTGCTCGCACCAGCGCGCGAAGACCTCGAGCTTGCCGCGCTCCCCCTCCGCCCGGGCCTCCACGCGGCCGTCCGGCAGGTTCCGCACCCAGCCGTCGAGCCCCAGCCGCTCCGCCTCGAAGACGGCCGACTGACGGAACGCGACCCCCTGGACGAGGCCGGTGACGAAGAGGTGGACGCGGGCGAGCTCGGTCATCAGGGAGTGGATTCTTCCCGCCGGGAGGCCGGCGTCAAGCCTTGAGCAGGGCGACGAACTCCTCCTCGCCGATCACCTTCACCCCCAGCGATCGCGCCTTCTCCAGCTTCGACCCGGCCTCCTCGCCGGCCACCACGAGGTCGGTCTTCTTCGAGACGCTGCCCGAGACCTTGCCGCCCCGCCGCTCGATCTCGGCCTTCGCGTCGTCGCGGCTCATCGACGTGAGCCCGCCGGTCAGGACCACCGTCTTCCCCGCGAACGGGCCGCGCGCGTCGATCTGCTCGGCCTCGGGCCTGACGCCCGCCGCGAGGAGGCGACGCACCACCGTGACGTTCTGCGGCTCGCTCGTCCAGGCCCGGATCTCGCCGGCCACCTCGGGCCCCACGTCCTTCACCGCCTGGAGCGCCTCCGCGTCGGCGGCGAGGAGCGGATCGAGGTCGCCGAAGTGGCGCGCCAGCGCGGCCGCGGTCGCCTCGCCGACCTGCGGGATCCCGAGGCCGAAGAGGAGCCGGCGCAGCGTGGTCTTCTTCGAGCGCTCGAGCGCGTCGACGAGGTTCTGGGCCGCCTTCGTCGGCAGCTCCCGCGCCTTCCCGCCCCTCCTCCCCTCGGCCTCCTCCTTGCGCGGACGGCTGGTGAGCCGCTGCCAGGCGTCGAAGGGGACCGCGTAGAGGTCGGCGAAGTCCCTCACCGCGCCGCCGCGGACCAGGTCGTCGCACAGCTCGAAGCCCAGCCCCTCGATGTCCATCGCGCGCCGCTGCGCGAAGTGGAAGAGGCGCGCCGCCAGCTGCGCGGGGCAGGCCGCGCCGGTGCAGCGGTTGACCTTCTCCCCCTCCTCCCGGACGACCTTCGCGCCGCACTCGGGGCAGACGGCGGGGAACACGAACTCCTGCTCCTCCCCCGTGCGCCGGTCCTTGAGGACCTTGACGACCTCCGGGATCACCTCGCCGGCGCGGCGCATCAGGACCCAGTCGCCGACGCGCACGTCCTTGCGGCGCAGCTCGTCCTCGTTGTGGAGCGTCGCGTTGGTGACCGTCGCGCCGGAGAGCCGCACCGGCTCGACGACCGCCACCGGCGTCAGCACGCCGGTCCGGCCGACCGACGCGAAGATCCGCACGACGCGCGTCGCCTCCTCCTGCGGCGGGTACTTGAACGCGACCGCCCAGCGGGGCGTCTTCGACGCGGCGCCGAGCCGCTGGCGCCAGTCGAGGTCGTCCACCTTCACCACGATGCCGTCGGTGTCGTAGGGCAGCGCGAAGCGCCCCTCGGCCATCTCGTCGCGGAAGCGCTTCACCGCGTCGACGCCGTCGCAGGCGCGGCTCCCCGCGCCGGTGTCGAACCCCCAGCCCCGGATCGCCTCGAGCTTCTCCCAGTGGGTCCGCCAGGGGGACCCCTCCGGCGCGAGGGCCTCGTAGCCGACGAAGGAGAGCGGGCGCTCGCGCGTGACCGCGGGGTCGAGCTGGCGGAGCGAGCCGGCGGCGGCGTTCCGCGGGTTGGCGAAGGGCTCCCCCCCCTCCGCGAGGATGCGGCGGTTCATCTCCTCGAAGTCCGCCTTCAGCATGAGGACCTCGCCGCGGACCTCGAGGCGGGCGGGAGCTGGCCCCTCCAGCGCCCGCGGCACGCCGCGGTGCCCCGCGCGCCGGCGGATGGTGAGGAGGTTCGCCGTGACGTCCTCCCCCTGCGCGCCGTCGCCGCGCGTCGCGCCCTGGCGGAGGCGACCGCCCTCGTAGACCAGCTCCACGGCGAGGCCGTCGAGCTTCGGCTCGACGACGTACCGCACCGCCGCGCCCTCCGGCAGCGCGAGGAGCTTGCGCACGCGCGCGTCGAACTCGTCGAGCTCGGCGTCGGAGTAGGCGTTCGCGAGCGACAGCATGGGCTCGCGGTGGGACACCTTCTCGAACCCCTCGCTCGGGCGCCCGCCGACCCGCTGCGTGGGGGAGTCGGCGGTCGCGAGCGCGGGGTGCGCGGCCTCGAGCGCCTGCAGCTCCCGCATGAGCCGGTCGTACTCCGCGTCGGCGAGGATCGGCGCGTCGAGGTCGTAGTAGGCGTGGTCGGCGGCGAGGATCCGCTCCCGGAGCTGCGCCGCGCGCCGGGCCGCGTCGGACGGCGTCATGTCGCCAAAATGGCCCAGGCCCCGGGGAGGCCGCAAGCGGCGCGCGCGACGTCAATGGCCGAGGACGCTCCAGCCATAGACCGCCGCGATCGCCGCGCAGGCGGCCAGCGCGATCAGCGCCCTCGCCGGGAGGGCGCGCGCCAGCGCGAGCACGCCCAGCTGGACCCCGCCGTCCACGGCCCGCGCGCCCGCGGGAGGGAGGCCCACCGGCACCTCGCCCCAGGCCGGCTCCGCCGGGGCGTACCGCTGCGCGGCCATCGAGAAGTCGATCGCCTCGCGCACGAGCGCGGCGCGGCAGCTCCCGAGCGCCCGCGCCAGATCCATCGAGGCGGTCTCGGCGAGCGCGTTCACCTCCGAGAGCAGGTCGTCGATCTCGCCGAGGAGGGCCGCGACGGCCGCGGCGTCGGCGCGCGCGCCGGGCGGCGGCGCCGTCGCGAACGCGACCCCGACGCGGACCCGCATCGCCGAGGCGCGCCGGACGGGCGCGCCGTCGAACCCCAGGGACGCGCCGGCGAGCGAGGCCCGCTCGAGGTCGGTGAGCGTGCGGACGACCTGCGACGCGACGCCCGCCACGACCGGCGCCGGCGCCGGCGAGCCCTCCAGCGCCCCGCGGAGCGCCCGCTCGGCGGCCTGGAGGTCAGGGGTTTCCGCGGGCCACGCCATCGACTCCCCCTCCCTCTGGATCCTAGCGCCGCGGCTTCGCCCTTCAACTTCACATCCACGGCCATGTGACACGCCCGTGACCCGCGCCCCGCCCGGGCGGGGCGCCGCCGCCTCGCCCTGCCGGAGCGGCTGGCATTGACACCGGAAGCGGAGGATCCTAGCTTTCTGCCTCCCAGCTCCGGGCCCCCGGAGCGCGCCGGCCGGCGCCCCTCACGCCTCACCCCGCACCACCTCCGCTTCGCCGCTCCCCCAGGAACGAGCCCATGGCGTCCGAGACGACGACAATCGCAGCCCCGAGCATCACCGAGCTGAAGCACAGGAAGGTCGCCGAGCTGGCCAGGCTGGCGCACGAGCTCGGCGTGGAGGGGGCCTCCGTCCTCAAGAAGCAGGACCTGATCTTCGCGATCCTCCAGGCCGAGTCGAAGAAGGCCGAGGAGAAGAAGGAGGAGATGGAGGTCGCCGGCGAGGGCACCCTCGAGGTGCTGCCGGACGGCTTCGGCTTCCTCCGCAGCCCGGACTTCAGCTACCTGCCCGGCCCCGACGACATCTACGTCTCCCCCTCGCAGGTGCGCCGCTTCAACCTCCGCACCGGCGACACGCTCCGCGGCACGGTCCGCCAGCCGAAGGAGGGCGAGCGGTACTTCGCGCTGCTGAAGGTGGACTCGATCAACGGCGAGCCGCCGGAGGCGAGCCAGAACAAGGTCCTCTTCGACAACCTGACGCCCCTCTACCCGACGCAGCGGCTCCGGCTCGAGCACTCGTCGGAGGAGATGACCACCCGCGTCGTCGACCTCTTCGCGCCGATCGGCAAGGGGCAGCGCTGCCTCATCGTCTCGCCGCCGCGCGCGGGCAAGACGGTGATGCTGCAGAACATGGCCCACGCCATCACGACCAACCACCCGGAGGTCACGCTCATCGTGCTGCTCATCGACGAGCGGCCCGAGGAGGTGACCGACATGGAGCGGACCGTGAAGGGGGAGGTCGTCGCCTCCACCTTCGACGAGCCCGCGACGCGCCACGTCCAGGTGGCCGAGATGGTGATCGAGAAGGCGCGGCGCCTGGTCGAGCACAAGAAGGACGTGGTGATCCTCCTCGACTCGATCACGCGCCTCGCCCGCGCCTACAACTCCACGGTCCCGCCGTCCGGGAAGATCCTCTCCGGCGGCGTCGACTCCAACGCCCTCCACAAGCCGAAGCGGTTCTTCGGCGCGGCGCGGAACATCGAGGAGGGCGGCTCGCTCACCATCATCGGCACCGCCCTCGTCGACACCGGCAGCCGCATGGACGAG
>DATIVK010000026.1:0-3627 GCA_035465955.1 Anaeromyxobacteraceae bacterium
ACCTACACCTACGCCAGCCTCGGGCGCGCCCAGGTCTCGAAGGGGCGGCTGCGGGTGAAGAAGCCGGGGATGATGCGGTGGGACTACGAGAGCCCGGCCCCCAAGACGGTGGCCGTGAAGGGGAAGCGGCTGGTGCAGTACGAGCCCGAGGAGAACCAGGCGTACGTCGACGAGCGCTTCGACGCGTCGGCGATGAGCGCCGCGATCACCTTCCTCGTGGGGACCGGCGACCTCGCGAAGGAGTTCGACTTCGCCATCGACGGCGCCGGGGCGCTCGTGCTGCGCCCGAAGCAGCCCGACCCGCGGGTGGCGTCGATCGTGCTCGTCGTCGGCGGCTCGGGGGAGGTGACCGAGACGCGCGTTCGCGACGGCTCGGGCAACGAGAACAAGGTCGTCTTCGAGGGCATCCGGACCAACCCGGGGCTGAAGGACGCGGACTTCGACGTGAAGCTGCCGAAGGACGTCCACCGGGTCGCGCCGCCGGAGCGGTGAGAGGCTGAGAAGTCTTCCCTCTCCCCCACCGGAGGAGAGGGTCAGGTGAGGGGGCGGCGCCGCGGCGTCACTCGGTCAACGAGAGGCGGACCGTGACGCGGCGCCCGGTCGCCGGATCCTCCAGCACGAGCGCCTGCGGGCCGGCGGGTAGCTGACCGGTCCACGGCGCGGAGGCCTGCTCGCCGCGGAAGTGGATGCGCAGCGGGGCGCTCGACTCGACGCGGAGCGCCGGGGCGCCGCGGCCTCGCGGCAGCACACGCATGCGCGCCGAGACCGGCGAGCCGGGCCCGCCGACGAGGAACGGCGGGTCGCCCGCCTGCACGCGGAGCGGCATGGGGAGCGGCTGCCCCTCCCGCGTGATGGGGATGGTCGGGGAGGTCCTGACCTCGACGCGGCGGTGCGCCTGGATCGCGGGGTAGCGGTCGATGGGGGGAGGCGCGGCCTCCGCGATCCCCTGGTCGTGGCGGAACGGGGGCTCCAGCACCGGCCCGCCGGTCGGGCCCTCCCACGGCGGAGGCGCCGCCTCGGCGACCCCGACGTCCTCGCGGAAGGGCGGGGGAGGCGGAGGCGGGGGAGGGGGAGGCTTCACGACGCGCTCCCTCCACGGCGGCGGCGCGGCCTCCGCGATCCCCTGGTCGTGCACCACGACCGGATCGGGCACGGGCACCCAGGGGGACTGCTGCGGGCCCGTCTCCGAGGTCGCGTCCTGGTCGTGGGGAGGCGGAGGGACGGGGGGCGGGCGCCGGTCCATCGGCGGGGGCGGCGCCTCCTGGATGCCGCGATCGTGGGCGACGGCGCAGCCGAACATGCCGATGGCGGCGGCGACGGCGGCGGCGTGGCGCGGGCCGAGCCTCCGCGCGCGGGGGGTCGCGACCGCGTGGCGGCGCCCGCTCGCGACCGACGCGTTCGCGAAGCGCGAGAGGGCTTCGCGGAAGCGGCAGAGCGTCCGGATCCGCGCCTCGCGCGACGGCGCCTCCCGGCGGCGGAGGTCCGAGAGCACGCGCGCGAGGCCGGGGTCGTCGCCGCCCCGCGCGTCGCCGCACGCCGCGACCAGCTCCGCGAAGAGGTCCGCGGTCTCGAGGTTGAGCTCCACCTCCCACGCCTCGAACGCGCGGACGAGGTCGCGCACCTTGCGCCCCTCGTAGAACCGCCCGAGGACCGCGACCTGGTGGTCGATCCGGATCACCTGGCCGAGCAGGTCGTCCTTCCCCCAGCAGCGGCCGGCGAAGAGGTCGCTCCCCTTCTCCCAGACGAGCGCGACCTTCGGGTCGGTGTAGCGGTAGGTCCGGCCGAGGTAGCTCCCCTCCGCCCGACCCGCGGCGACCATCCGCGCCTCCAGCGGCGTGCCGGAGTAGACCTCCGCGCGACAGTAGTTGAGCGGGTGGGCCGGGTGGCGGCGCGCGAAGGCGAGGTCCTCCAGCATCGAGGGGATCGTCGCCTCGGGGTGGAAGATGATGAGCGTGTACTGCGTCGAGATCCCGAGCGCCTCGGTCGTGGCGAGCGCCCGCTCGTTCTGCTCGACCGTCTGGCGCCGCCCGATCGAGGCGAGCCCGCAGGCGCTCGCCGACTCGACCCCCATGAAGAGCCGCAGGAGCCCCATCTCGCGGAGCGTCGCGAGCGTGGCGCGATCGGCGTCCCGCGGGCTGCACTTCAGCACGAGCCCCACGTCGCCCACGCCGCGCGCCTCGAGCGCCGCGCGCAGGGCGCCGATCCGGGCGCGGTTGTGGGGCTGGCTCGGGACGAGGAAGTTGTCGTCGTGGAAGACGAACTGGCGGACGCCACGCCGGTGGTAGAGCCCCGCCATCTCGTCGGCGACGTCCTCCGGCGAGCGCTGACGGAAGCGGGGCCCGGTCGCGAGCCGGTGCAGCGTCGTGATGCAGCAGTAGTCGCAGTCGCTGACGCAGCCGCGGCTCCCCATCAGGTAGGCGGTGGGGACGCCGCAGAGGAGCCGCGCGGGGCCGGAGCGATCGGGGCGCGGCAGCGCGTCGAGATCCTCGCGGATGGGGCGAGGGGGCGAGAAGAAGGCCCGCCCGTCGCGCCGGAGGGCGACGCCCGGGACGCCGTCGGCGCGGGCGAGGAGCGCGGGTCCCAGCGCGGCGAGCTCGACGAGCGAGTCCTCCCCTTCGTGGAGGACGATCACGTCGAGGGCCGGGTGGTGCTCCAGCAGCTCGGCCGCCGCGCAGGAGGCGTGGTGGCCGCCCGCGACGACCGGCCGGCGCGGGTCCTCGCGCTTCAGCGCCTCGGCGAGGGCCAGGAACTCGGGCGTCCGGATCTGGAAGCACATCGAGAGCCCGACCAGGTCGGCCTCGCGCGCCGCCCGCAGGACGGCGGGGGCGTCGTCCCAGCAGTTGAACGGCGCGATGACCGGCTCGTGGCCGGCGGCCCGGAGCGAAGCGGCGAGGTAGAGGAGCGAGAGGTTGGCTTCGAGGTCGGGTCCGGCGAGCAGGACGCGCATCGGGTCTCCCGTGGGGCGAGGGGGCTTGCTCGGGCCGAGACTGTCGCAGGTGTCGCGTCGGTCCGCGAGGGGCGCCGACGGAGGGAGACGCACGGGCGGGTGAAAAGGATCTCTTCGGCCGATCCCGGGCGCGGGCTGCGTGTGGGTGCGCGTGCGAGCCGCGCGCACGCCGGCCCCCGCCCATCGGCGGCTTTCACACCGAGAGCGAAATCCGTAGACACGTCCGTAGCTGGATCGCGTGACATGGCGTCGAGGGACGTCCCCCCTCGCACCGCGCAGGACGCTCGCCGGGACGACGAAGAGGCCATACCGGATGATCTCGTTCCACGGACCCCGCTTCACCCTCGCCTCCCTTCCGTTCCTCGCGGCGCTCGCCGCCTGCGGCCCCGCCGCCGTGACCGACACCGCGTCGTCGGGCGCGGCCCAGGACGTCGCCGTCGCGGTCTCGCCCGGGAGCGTGCAGGTCGCCCCGGGCGGGAAGGTGGGCTTCAGCGCCGTCGTCACCGGCGCCGCCGACTCCTCGGTGGAGTGGCTCGTCGCGAGCCCGAGCAGCGGCACCGTGGACGCGTCGGGCGTCTACACCGCCCCCACGGCGGCCGGCACCTACACGGTGACGGCCCAGAGCAAGGCGAAGGGCAACGCGTGGGGCAAGGCGACCGTCACCGTCACGCCGACGCCCA
>DATIVK010000027.1:0-3784 GCA_035465955.1 Anaeromyxobacteraceae bacterium
GACCGCCGCCGCCGGGCTCGAGGCCGCCCGCCAGGGCGCCGCGGCCGCCGCCGAGGCCCGCGACACCGCGGCCGCGCTCTTCCGCAGCGGCCGCGCGACGTCGCTCGACGTCCTCGGCGCGGAGGCCGACCTCCAGCGCGCCGACGCCGCCGTGATCGGGGCGCTGGGGGACCTCGTGACCGCGCGCGCCCGGGTCGCGCGGCTCGGCGCGGCCTGACGACGTCCGCGGCCCATCCATCGAGGGGCCCGAAGTGGCACCCGTGCACGGGCGCGCCGGCTGGTTAAGTGAGCGATCGCTGCACCTGCCGAGGAGTCAGCGATGGCCAGCATTCGCAAGCACGTCACGACGGACGTGGTCACGCTCGAGGCGAGCACGCCGAGCCGCGAGGCGGCGCGGATCATGTCCGAGAAGAAGATCGGGTCGATCGCCGTCACGGAGGGAGGCCGGATCATCGGGCTCGTCACCGAGCGCGACCTGGTCGGCGCCGTGCTCGCGAAGGGGGCCGACGGATCCGCGCCGGTCCGCTCCGCCATGCGCGACGGCGTCCCGCGCATCTCTCCCGAGGCGCAGGAGGGGGAGGCGGCCGACCTGATGCGCGACCACTTCACCCGCCACCTGCTCGTCGAGGAGAAGGGGAAGGTCGTGGGCGTCGTCTCGATGCGGGACGTCATCCAGCTGATGCTCGACGAGAAGCAGTTCCTCATCAGCCAGCTCAACACCTACATCTTCGGCCGCTGAGGCGGCGTCACCCATTCACCGACCGTTCACCGGATGCCGTCCGAGGCCGTTCCGGCGCCGCGTGAGCGCCGTCACGCCGGCGCCCGTCCCCCGATCACGTCGCTTGCGGCCTCCCTCGCCCGTGGCAGACTGTGCGCGCGCAATCGTGCGCCCGCGTGCGGCCCGCCCGAGCGGCTGCGCGGCACCTGCCCTCCGGAGGGACTCCATGATCAGGAAGCTTTCGGCGCTCGCACTCGCGCTCGCGCTCCCCGCGCTCGCCTCGGCCAGCGACATCAACCCCGGCGCGCTCCAGCTCTCGGGGAAGTCGGCGCTGGACTGGGGCGCGACGACCGTCAAGGTCGGCGCCGAGGAGGTCAAGACCACCCACTTCGACACCGGCCTCAGCGCGATGTACTTCGTGAGCCACTTCCTCGCCTTCGGCCTCGACGTCGAGTACCAGCACCTGAAGACGGGGCCGGACTACGAGAGCGAGTTCCTGTTCGGCCCGAAGGCCGGGATCGACCTCGAGCTCTTCCAGCACTTCTCGGCCTTCGCGGATCTCACCGTCGGCATCGCGCGCGGGGAGACGATGGACGGCGGGCTCGTGGACACGGCCGACGGCTTCGGCTACGAGGCGGCGGCCGGCTTCCGGCTCTTCATGAACCGGAACGTCTCGCTCGACCTCTTCGGCGCGGTCAACCAGATGCGGCTCGACTTCCCGGACGCGGGCAAGAAGACCACCACCGACCTCACGATGGGCATCGGCCTGTCGGTCTACCTGACCAACAATCCGGCCAACTCGGAGCCGTCCGAGTACCGCCCGCCGCCGCGCCCGGAGTACCGGTAGCCGTGGCCCCCCGCCCCCTCTCCCTCACCGAGGGAGAGGGTCGGGGTGAGGGAGCAGGGCGCCGCGGCGGCGAGCCTCCCGGCAGGCGGCACCGAACCGTCCGGGGGGCTCACCCGACGTGGCGCCGGTGCTCCACCTTGATGCACCGATCCTGGACCACCAGGATCCCGGCCTTCGCCAGCGTCTCGGCCGCGGCGTCGTTGCGGATCCCGAGCTGGAACCAGACCGCCCGCGGCCGCTTGGCGAGGATGTCCTCCAGGTGGCCCGGGATGTCGACCGGCCTGCGGAAGACGTCGACGACGTCGATCGGCCCCGGCACGTCCGCGACCTTCCGGTAGACCTTCTTCCCCAGGATCTCGGTGGCGTCCGGGTAGTAGACGGGGACCGGGACGATCTCGACGCCGTGGTGCGACAGGTACTCGGGGACCTCGTAGGCCGGCTGCTCGGGCCGGTCCGCGGTCTTGATCCCGACGACCGCCACGCGCTTCGCGGATCGGACCAGCTCTCCGATCCTCGCGTCATCGGTGATGAGGTTGTCTCGCCAGTCCGCCATCGGTCACCTCGCTTCGGTATCCCCGTGGGAGCCGCCGCGCGCGCCTCCGGTGCTCGCGACGACCCAGTCGGTATTCTGACCGTGATTCCGGCCGCTTGCGACACCCGAGCGGGTCGAATGTCGGATCCCCATCGAAAATTGGACACCGGGCGGCCGGGCCCTACGATGAGGGACGCGTGCGGTCCAGGGCGCAGCGCAATCCAGGCGAGGTCTCGATGGCGGAGAAGAGAAGGACCACGACGACGCAGGTCACCGAGGGCGCCGCGCAGGCGGTGCTCCGGAGGACCGCGGCCCCCGAGCTCTCCTCGGAGGAGGAGAAGGTCATGCGGATGCGGCTGGGCGCGACGCCCCCGCGCGCCGCCCGGCTCGAGCGGGCCGTCGAGGCCGACGAGGAGCTGGAGATCGAGCTCCGCGCCATGGAGATCGAGGCCTGGATGAAGTGGAAGGCGCACCTCGCGAGCCGCGCAGCGCCCAGGGTCGCGACGCGCGCCGCCCCGGCCGCGAAGCCGGGCCACTCGCGGACCAAGGAGAAGATCGTCCGCGCACTTCGGAAGCTGAACTAGAGGCCCGTCCCTCCTCTGGGTTCGACGCCGCGTCCAGGCCGGGCGCGGCGTCGTTCCGTTTGGCGCTGCGAACGAGAGCCGCGGCGACGCGGCGCCGTCGCTACCCCCCCGAGAGCACGCCTGCCAGCGCCGTCCCGGCGAGCGCCGGCGTCGCTTCGGTAGCCTCGTCCGTGCGGCCGGCGGCGAGGAGGCCGGCGAGGTGCTCGGCGGTGCGCGGGTTCCGCCACCAGTCCTCGTCGAACCGTTCGACGAGGGTGCGGCGCAGCGCCTCTCCGTGCCCGGCGCCCGAGAGCGCCGCCGCGTGGGCCGGTCCGTCGGCGTCGCGCGCCGCGCGGACCTCGTCC
This sequence comes from Anaeromyxobacteraceae bacterium, assembly GCA_035465955.1. Taxonomy (GTDB): domain Bacteria; phylum Myxococcota; class Myxococcia; order Myxococcales; family Anaeromyxobacteraceae; genus DATIVK01. Next base: position 3,026 of record DATIVK010000027.1, read on the forward strand.
CACGCCGCGCCGAGCGCGGAGGTCATCGCCTCGCCGTAGCCCTCGCGCCACGCGCGGCCGCTCGTCCCGCGCTCCACCTCGGCCGCGACGCGGAGGGCGGCCGCCCGGGCGCGCAGGCCGAAGAGCCCGCGGAGCGCCAACGCGCGGCGCAGGTCGGGCACCTCCCGCCGGTCGACGTCGCACCGCTCCACGAGGAAGCGCGGCTCCCGCAGGAGCGACGCGAGCAGCCAGCCGAGGGCGTGCCCGAAGGCGGCGTCGCGCCGGTGCGGCGGGTGGCGCGAGGCGGCGAGCGCACGCCCGACCGCGTCGAAGAGGGCGAGCCAGTCCGGCGCCCCGCTCACGGGGAGGAAGGAGATCCGCGTCCCGAAGGCGTGCACCCCCGGCCACTTCCCCGGCCGCGCGTCGGCGTCGAGCCGGAGCGGCCCGAGGTCGACGCGGAGTCGCTCGGCGAGCCAGCGCAGGACGATGGGGGCCATCCCCGGCTTGAAGAGGTCGGTCCACCTCCGCAGCGAGAGCACGCAGAGCAGGTCCGCGCGCGCGAGCCCCCCGCTCGGCGAGCGCGACCCCAGCTCCCGGCGCACGGTCCAGGCGAGGACGTCGGCCCAGGCGTCGTCCGACGCCGCGAGGAGCCCGTCCGCCTCGACCACCGCCTGCCAGTCGGGGGCGAGCCCCACATCGGCCCGCGCCCGCGCACGCGCCTCGACCGCCGCCTCCCGCGCGGCCGCCGCCGCCTCGCAGGCCCCCGCGGCGGCGCGCGCG
>DATIVK010000028.1:0-8450 GCA_035465955.1 Anaeromyxobacteraceae bacterium
CCACCGACCTCGCGCGGAAGACGCTGGCGTCGGGCGGGCTCGGCGCGCTCGTGCTCGACACGCAGAACTTCGTGGCGAGCGTCCGGGCGCTCCCCCCGGACGCCTTCGGGACGGGGCCCACCGGCTTCGTGATGCGCTCGCTGGTGAGCCGCTTCGTCGAGCCCGCGGCGCGGATCGAGTCGGCGGCGCTCCGGGCCGAGCTCGTGCCGGGCGCGCTCACGCTCACCCTCGACGTGGAGCCCCGCCAGGAGGAGGATCGCGCTCCGTGATCGCCCTCCGCGCCATCACCAAGACGTTCCACGACGGCTCCCAGGAGGTGCAGGTCCTCCGCGGCGTCGACCTCGAGGCCGCCCCCGGCGAGCTGGTCGCCATCGTCGGCCAGTCGGGGTCGGGGAAGTCCACCCTCCTCTACGTGGCCGGCGCGCTCGACGGCGACTTCGGGGGCGAGGCGATCGTCGCGGGCCGGTCGCTCCGCGCGATGAGCGAGCGGGACCGGGCCGAGCTGCGCAACCGCCGGATCGGATTCGTCTTCCAGTCCTTCAACCTGCTCCCCGGCCTCTCCGCGCTCGAGAACGTGATGCTCCCCGGCGTGCTCCGCCGCGGGGGCGAGCCCTTCGAGGGGCTCCGCGAGCGCGCGCGGGCGGCGCTCGCGCGGGTGGGGATGGGCGACAAGGCGACCGCGCGCCCCGCGCGCCTCTCCGGCGGGGAGCGCCAGCGGGTCGCCATCGCCCGCGCGCTCGCGGCCGGCCCGGCGCTGCTGCTCGCCGACGAGCCGACCGGCAACCTCGACGCCACGACGGGCGAGGGGATCATCCGGCTGTTCCGCGAGCTGGCGGCCGGCGGGCTCACGGTGCTCGTCGTGACGCACGAGGAGCGGGTCTCGCGCGCCGCCGAGCGCGTGCTGCACCTCCAGGACGGGAGGCTGTCGTGACGGCGCGCGCCGGCGGCGTCCTCTGGATCGCGCGGGCCAACCTGCGCAGCGACCTGCGGAGCACCCTCGTGAACGCCGCCGCGGCGACCGTCGGGGCCGCGGCCCTCGCCTTCTTCGTGGCGCTGGGGCTCGGCGTGGGGGACGCGGCGCGCCGGATGTTCCCGGCCGACGCGCGGCTCGTCGACGTGGTCCCGGCGGGGGTCTCGCTCGGCGGCGTGCTCGGCGGCGGGGAGCTCGACGACGCGGCGGTGGCCCGGCTGCGGGCGCTGCCGGGCGTGGAGGCGGCCTGGCCCCGGCTCACCCTGCGCGTGCCGATCGCCGCCGGGCAGGCGCCGGAGGGGCTCCGGTACAACTGGCCACCGGGCCTGACGGTCCAGGTCCCGGTGCTCGGCGTGGACCCGGGGCTGCTGGCGGGGGCCGCGGAGGGCGGCTTCTCCTTCGAGGACCCGGGCGACGACGCCGGCCCGATCCCGGTGATGCTCTCGCGCCGGCTCATCGAGGTCTACAACAAGACCATCGCCCCCTCGTGGAACGTCCGGAAGCTGCCGATGGGGCTCTCGCTCGTGGGGCTCCAGCTCCCGGTGCAGGTCGGCTACTCGATCGTCCCGCAGAAGACCGAGGACCGGATCTTCGAGTCCCGCCTGCGGCTCGTCGGCCTGTCCGACCGCGTGCCGCTCTACATGCTCGCGATGCCGCTCGGGACGGTGCGGCGGCTCAACCGGGAGTACGGGAAGGTGGACGCCGGCTACACGCAGGTGACGCTCCTCGCGCGGCGGCCGGAGGACGCGCCGATCGTGGCCGCCGCCGTCCGCCGCATGGGGTTCGCCCTCGACGAGGGGGAGCGGGCCACCGCGGAGCGCGTCGGCACCGTCGTCGCCGTGACGACGCTCGCGCTCGCCCTCCTCGCGACGCTCATGGTCGCGCTGGCCGCGCTCGCCATCGCCCAGTCGCTCTCCGCCAACGTGCGCGCCCGCGCGAGGGAGATCGCCATCCTCCGGGCGGTCGGCGCGACGCCGGCCGACGTCCGCGGCATCATCCTCGTCGAGGGCGGCGTCGTGGGGCTCGCCGGCGGCCTGCTCGGCGCCGCGGGGGCGCGCCTCGCGGCCCTGGGCGCCGACCGGCTCGCCGCGCGGCTGCTGCCCGACTTCCCCTTCCGGCCGGAGACCTTCTTCTCGTTCCCGGCCTGGGTCCCCGCCCTCGCGGTCGCCGTCGCCCTCGGCGCCGCGATCCTCGGCGCCCTCGCCCCCGCGGCGCTGGCCGCGCGCGTCGATCCGGCGCGGACGCTCGCGTAGCCGCTACAGCCTGAACGCCAGCCGCAGCCCCACCATCGTCGCGTCCTTCAGGACGCCGGCCTCCAGGCCGAGGTCGAGCGAGCCCGACTCGATCCCGAAGCCGAAGGCGCCGTGGAAGCGGAACAGGTCGTGGTCGTCGAGGAGGAACCAGGGACCGACGAGCCCCTCGAAGTAGATCCGCTGCACGTGGAGCCTGAGCCGGAGGTCCACGGGGATGCCGAGGTCGCTGCTGTCGCCGAAGAAGGCGACGCCGGCGCGGCCGCCGACCGAGAGGTGGCGCGCGAGGAACTTGTCGGCGCCGAGCGTCAGGGCGAGCTCCCCGGTGCCGCCCTCGATCCAGTCGGCGCCGAGGCCGAGGTTCACGGACGCGTCGGCGGCGCGGGGCGCGGCGAGCGCGGCGAGGGCGGCGATCAGGGCGAGGACGTGGCGTGCGCGCATTCGGGACTCCTCCGGTGGTGACACGGCGAGAAGACCACGCCGCCGCGTCGATGTCATCGCGCGAATCGGCGCGCCGCCCGTCAGTGCGCGTGGCTCAGGAGCGTGAGCGACCACATGGCCGCGAGCCCCACCAGGAGCGCGCCCGAGAGGCGGAGCTTCGAGCCCTGCCGCCGGTGGAGGTCGGGGAGGATGTCGGAGAGCGCGAGGTGCAGGAAGGTGCCGGCGCTCGCGGCGAGCGCGTACGCGGTGAAGGTCTGGGCGTGCACCAGCCCCCGCAGCAGCAGGTAGACGCCCGCGCCCACGGGGACCATCGCCGCGAACAGCACGTTCATGAGGAGCGCGCGGCCGCGCCCGTACCCCTCCGCGCGGAGGATCGCCGAGAGCGAGAAGGCGGACGGGATCTTGTGCGCGACGATGGCGACGAAGACGAGCAGGCCGATGCTGGGCGTGGAGTTGGCCGCGCCCAGCACGAAGCCGTCCACCATGGTGTGGAGCGACATGCCGATCCAGGCCGCCAGGCCCAGCGTGTGGACCTCGCAGCCGGTCCCGGTCCCGTGGCCGTGATCGTGGTGATCCCCCTCGTCCTCGACGCAGCGCTGCGCGAGCTGGGCGTTGACCGCCGGCTCGGCGCAGACGTGGATGAGGACGAACCGCTCCAGCAGGTAGAGGAGCAGGAAGCCGCCGAGGACGACGGGCGTGACGCCGGACCCGCCCTCCTCGATCGCCTCGGGGAGCATGTGGAAGAACGCGGCGCCGAGCATGACGCCCGCCGAGAAGGAGAGCAGCACGTCGGAGCGGCGCTGCGTGCCGAGGAGGGGGAGCAGGCCGCCGCCGACGGCGCCGGCGAGGATGGCCCCGGAGTAGAGGGCGAGGGATTGGAGCTCGGTCATGGTGTCCGTGCGGGGGGAGCCGGCCTCACTCGGCCAGCTCGGCGGGAGGGTTGGCCGGATCGAGCTCGAAGCCGTCGGCGCCCGGGGGGAAGTGGAGATCGATGAGCCGCGCCACGTCGGCCGCGGTCTCGAGCCGATCGGCGTCGCGGCGGAAGTGGGCGCCGCCACGCCGGCCGCGGGTGTACCAGAGGACGTGCTTGCGCAGCTCGCGCACCGCGTGGCGCTCGACCTCTCGGTCGCCCTCGCCGCGCGACTGCCGGCGGCGGTGCTCGATCTGGAGCCGGACGTGGAGCCGCACCACCTCGGCCCACTCGTCGCGCGACGGCGGCGGGGGGATCGGCTGCCCGAGCTCGTGCGCCCGCAGCTCGCGGAAGATCCAGGGGTTGCCCATCGCGCCCCGGGCGACCAGCACGGCGTCGCAGCCGGTCTCGGCGCGCATGCGGAGGGCGTCGCCCGCGGTCCAGACGTCGCCCGAGCCGAGGACCGGGACGCCGACGGCCCGCTTCACCTCGCCGATGAGGTCCCAGCGCGCCCGCCCGGAGTACCCCTGCGCGCGCGTGCGGCCGTGGAGCGCGACCGCGGCCGCCCCCGCCTGCTCCGCGGCGCGCGCGACGTCGACGGCGTTCACGCTCGCGTCGTCCCAGCCGGTCCGGATCTTCACGGTGACCGGGACTGGGACGGCCGCGACGACCGCGCGGACCGCCGCCGCCACCGCCCGCGGATCGCGCCCCATCGCCGCGCCGGCGCCGGCGCCGCAGACCTTCCGCACCGGGCACGCCATGTTGACGTCGATGATCCCCGCCCCCGCCCGCACCGCGATCTCGGCGCCGCGGGCGAGCGCCGCGGGATCGCCCGCGAAGATCTGGACGGCGAAGGGGCTCTCGTCGGGATCCCGATCCAGGTAGCTCGCCGTCTGCTCCGTGCCGTGCACGAGGCCGTGCGCCGAGACCATCTCGGTGTAGGCGAAGCTCGCCCCCATCGCGCGGCAGATGGCGCGGAACGGCCGGTCCGAGACGCCGGCGAGCGGCGCCAGGAAGAAGCGGCCGGGGAAGCGGTGGGGTCCGATCTGCATTGAATGCCGAGCGCGCACGGTGTAGCACGCACCGGCCGCCGGGCGAAGCACGACGCCCCGCCTCCCTCGAAAGGTGGTGGCCGTCCCGCCGTAAAGGGATAGCCGGCGATTTCACATCGGCGCTCCGCGCCGCTATCTTGGCACGGACACGATGACCCGACCCACGATCGCCGCCGCCATCCTCGCCTCGCTCCTCCCGATCGCCTCGGGCGCCCGCACCGGCCTCGACGAGTCGCCGGGCCTCGCCGATCTCCCCGCGGCCGACTTCGCGCCGATGGAGACCCAGGCCCTCGCCGTCCCGCTCTCCTCGCTCTGCGATCCGCCGGAGGCGATCGAGGAGAAGGGCGCCGCCGCGCCGGCCGCGGCCAAGGCCGCCCCCGTCGAGGGCGAGGACGATCCGGAGGTGAAGGAGGAGGTCGACGCCGAGAGCCGCGAGCTCGAGGACGTCCAGAAGGCCGCCGAGGCGGCCGGCGTCGGCGCCACGCCCGCGCCCTCCCAGCCGGTGACCCCCACGGCGCCGGACGAGGAGCGGATCCCGCTCCTCCCCGAGCTCGACCACGGCCTCGCGAAGCTCCAGGCCGAGTACGACATCCCGATCGACGTGAACGACGCGGTCGCGCAGTTCGTCCGCTTCTTCCAGAGCCCCGTGATGCGGCCGCACTTCGCGCGGTGGCTCTCCCGCTACACCCGGTACGAGGCGCGCTACCGGGCCATCCTCAAGGAGGAGGGGATCCCCGAGGACATCGTCTTCCTCGCGATGATCGAGAGCGGCTTCGCCAACTTCGCGTACAGCCGCGCCCGCGCGTCCGGCCCCTGGCAGTTCATCGCGCCGACCGGAAAGATGTTCGGCCTCAAGCAGGACTTCTGGGTGGACGAGCGCCGGGATCCCGACAAGGCCGCGCACGCGGCGGCGCGCTACCTCAAGCTGCTCCGGGAGCAGACCGGCGACTGGCGGCTCGCGTGGGCCGGCTACAACGCCGGCGTGGGCCGGATCTACCGCGCGCAGGCGAAGGGCGTGAGCGACTTCTGGGAGATGACGAAGGGGCGCCACCTGCGGCGCGAGACGCAGGGGTACGTGCCCAAGCTGATGGCGGCCGCCATCGTCACGAAGCACCGCGAGGCCTTCGGCTTCGGCGACGACGTCGTGGAGAAGCTCTCCTGGATCGAGACCGACGACGTCCAGCTCAACGGCTCGGTCCTCCTCGACGTGGTGGCCCGCGCCGCCGGCGTCGACAAGCGGGACCTGATGGAGCTCAACCCCGAGCTGCGCCGGGCCGTGACGCCGCCCCGCCCCTTCTCGCTCAAGCTGCCGAAGGGCTCCGCAGAGACGTTCGCGCTGAACTGGCCGGCGATGGAGGGGAAGGCGCGGGCGAACTTCGCCGGCCACGTCGTGCGGCGCGGCGACACGATCGGCGGGATCGCGGCCCGGTACCGGACGCAGGTCGAGGGGATCATGCAGCTCAACGGGCTGCCGTCCGCGCGGCGGCTCCGCGTCGGGCAGGAGCTGCTCATCCCGGTGGCCCGGGGCGGCGGCGCGTTCGACGAGGCCGCGTCGGCGAAGAGCGCGCCGGCCAAGGCGGCGGCGGCGAAGCTCGCGGACGCCCCCATCATGCAGCCCGCCGGCTACCGCCCGCCCGCGAAGCGGATCCACGGCGCCCGCCACGTCGTGCAGGACGGCGACACCCTCTGGTCCATCTCGCAGCGGCTCGGCGTCGACGTGGCCACGCTCTGCCGCTGGAACGGCATCCGCAACCCGCGCCGCCACACGCTCCGGATCGGCACCGAGCTGGTCGTGAAGTCGCAGGGCGGATAGGGCGTAACGTGAGGCGCCCTGCGGGGCGCCCCGAGCCGGGGGGCTCGAATGGACAGGTCGCGCAAGGTCAAGGGGACGATCCTCGTCTCTCGCATGAAGTACCTCCGCGTGCAGGGACGCGACGCGGTGGGCGCGGTCCTCGACCGGCTCACCGCCGAGGATCGCGACCTGCTGGACGGGATGCTCCTCCTGCCGTCGGCGTGGTACGCGGCGGGCATCCTGAAGCGGCTGGACGGGGCCATCACGGCCGCGCTCGCGAAGGGCGAGCGCTCGGCGATGCTCCTCGACCTCGGCCAGTTCTCCGCCGACACGACCCTCGGCCCGGGCGGCGTGCTGCGCCCCTGGCTGCGCGACGACGACCCGCACGCGCTCCTGCGCGAGGTGCCGCGGATCCACGCGTCCCAGCACGGCGCCGGCCGGCGCACCTACGAGCGGATCGGCGAGCGGGCCGCCGTCGTCCGAACCCTGGCCAGCGACGGCTTCGAGGGGGACGACTGCCTGACCACCGTCGGCTGGCTGAAGCGCGCCATCGAGCTGTCCGGCGGCCGCCAGGTGCACGTCGCCGAGCTGACGTGCCTCTCGCGCGGTGCGCCCTGCTGCGAGTACCTCTGCGAGTGGAGCTGACCCGGCGGGACCCTACGCGCACCTCCGCCGGCGCGCGCGCCCGAGGAGGAGGGAGACGACGAGGGCGGCGAGCGGCGTCGCCTCGCCACCCATCCCGCAGCTGCAGCCCTTTCCGCCCGACGCCTCGACGGCCGGCGGCGGGGGCGGCGCAGGCGCCGCGGTCACCGTGATCGACACCGTCGCCGGCGCCGAGGTCGCCGTCCCGTCGCTCGCCGTGAACGTGAAGGCGTCCGTCCCCGACCACCCCGCCGCCGGGGCATAGGTCCAGCTCGCGGCCGACCCCGTCAACGTCCCGTGCGCCGGCTGCGCGGCGATCGCGTACGTCAGCCCGTCGCCGTCCGCGTCGGTCGCCGTCAGCGTGATCCCGACCGCCGTGTCGGCCGCCGTCGTCACCGCCTGCGCGCCAGCGACCGGCGCCGCGTTGGTCGCCGCCGCGGTCACCGTGATCGACACCGTCGCCGGCGCCGAGGTCGCCGTCCCGTCGCTCACCGTGAACGTGAAGGCGTCCGTCCCCGACCACCCCGCCGCCGGGGCATAGGTCCAGCTCGCGGCCGACCCCGTCAAGGTCCCGTGCGCCGGCTGCGCGGCGATCGCGTACGTCAGCCCGTCGCCGTCCGCGTCGTTCGCCGTCAGCGTGATCCCGACCGCCGTGTCGGCTGACGTGCTCACCGCCTGCGCCGCGGCCACCGGCGCCAGGAACGTCACGGCGCGTGCCTTCACGCGGTTGATCCCGTACGAGGGACGCGGATCGAAGGCGTCGTAGACGACGAGGAAGCTCCCCGGACCGGGCGAGGCGATCGCGACGTCCTGCTCGGGCGCCGCGTTCCCGCTCACCAGGAAGCCCCCCGCGTCGAGGGGCAGGCCGGCGGAGGTCACGCGCGCCCCGTAGATGTCGGGGACCGTGCCGTTGCGCGTGTCCTGCCACGCCACGAAGAAGGCCTGCCCGTCCCACGCCACCGCGGGCACGGTCTGGGTCCTCGCTGCCGGGTCGAACGTCGAAATGGGGAACGCCGGGTCGAGGACCGCTGCGTCGGCCCCCCCTCACCCGCACCCCGTAGACGTCGTCGTTGACGTTGCCGTTCCGGCGGTCCTGCCAGACCACGAGGTAGTCGGTGCCGTCCCAGGCCAGCGCGGGGTTGAGCTGGCTCCGATAGGCCTTCGAGACCGGGAACCCCGAGAGATCGACGACGACCCCATCCGAGCCCCTCACCCGTGCCCCGTAGATGTTCTCGTCGGCATCCCGGGAGTCCTGCCAGACCACGAGGGGGTGGGTCCCATCCCAGGCCACCGCCGGGCGGGTCTCCCGCGCGACGGCCGCCGAGATGGGGATCCCCGCGGCGTCGAGGACGACGCCGTCCGAGCCCCTCACGCGCGCCCCGTAGACGTCGGG
>DATIVK010000029.1:0-10984 GCA_035465955.1 Anaeromyxobacteraceae bacterium
ACCGTCACCACGACCACGCCCGCCTCGATGGCGACGACGAGGGTCAGCTCGTCCCCGTCGAGGTCGTCGCCGGACACCTTCCACCGGTCCTGGTCCGCCGCCCTGCACTTGCGGGCGCCGGAGAGGGGAGAGGGGTCAAGACCTTCCACTTGACACATGCGCGTCGGCGGGGAGCGCTCGCGGCGGTTCGACTGGGCGGGTGCGTGGCATCACGTGATGCACCGCGGGGCGCGGCGCGAGCCGATATTCCGGCGCGACAACCACTGCCTGCCGTTCCTGGGCAGCGTCGAGGAGGCGGTGGAGCATCGCGGGCTCGCTGGCGGTTGCGGAACGGGGTTCCTCCGGACCCGCTCACCGACTGGATGAAGGCGTTCGCCGGGCGCCATGTTCTTTACTTCGCGCCGGCTACGCTCAGGCTGAGCCGGATCGCCTGCTTTGGGATGCGCGCCTTTGGGACGGTCAGGCGGGTCAGCGTGGTGTTCGTGCCATTGAGCTTGTCGGCCACGAGGTCCGCGAGCGTGTTCCAGACGCTCCGCTCGGCGGCGCGGTGGCCGTTCTCCCACCTGGAGATCGTCTCCGGCGACACGTCGAGCAGCGTGCCGAGCTCGGACGCGCGCATCCCGAGCGCCTTCCGGATGAACTTGAACGTGCTGCCGTCCCGCAGCCCCCGCGCCATCGCCTCCGCCCCCGCGAGCAGCTCGGCCCGGCCGAGATCGGCCCCGTTGAGGACGGACTCGCCGCAGGCCCCGCACTTGATGGCCGACACCCCCGTCACGCGGACGACGAACGGCTCGGGCGACGAGGGGACGCGCACCTCCGCCGCCTCCCTGACCTCCCGGACGTCGCTGCTCTTGCACGACATGCACCGCTTCATGGCCTTGCTCCTGCGTCAGTACACCGTCACCACGACCACGCCCGCCTCGATGGCGACGACGAGGGTCAGCTCGTCCCCGTCGAGGTCGTCGCCGGACACCTTCCACCGGTCCTGGTCCGCCGCCCTGCACTTGCGGGCGCCGGAGAGGGCCTGACGGACGTCCTCGTACTGCGCGCCCCGCTCGCCCATCCGCTGCCAAGCGTGGCGCAGGATGCGGATCCGGCCGGCGGCGGCGTACCCTCGAATGTCCGCGAGCGCTGTGGCGGCATCCACCCGCTCAACCTAACGCCGACTTGCCGAAACGGCAAGTGCATCGGTCCAGCGCCGAGATCCTGGAGACCCGCTCAAGCGCCCGGAGGCGGGGCCCCTCGCGCCGGAGCGGAGCAGAGCCGCGCCCTGTGCACCGTCGCCGCCACGGACCGCGGACCTCGACGGCAATTCGCGACCGCGTCGGAGCCGTCGCCAGGCTCGCACCCGCCCCAGCTTCGGCGACACAGCGGGGCGCGGACGCGCGGATGCGCTGCGCGCTCGAATCCGCCACGGGCCGCGGCGGCGCGAGCACCGCCGCGAGGGGCTCCGACGTGCCAGCGATGGAGCGCCATGGGCTGCGGAGCAGGGCGTTCAGCGCGCGGGGGAGCGCCGTGACGGAGAGATCGCCCCCTCACCCTGCCCTCTCCCCCGGTGGGGGAGAGGGGAAGGATCGATGGGAGGGCTGCTCCCCCGCCGGAGCGGGGAAGAGGAAGTGGCTTCGTCGCGCCGCGCGGCGTCCGCGGCCACCAGCGCCAGCTTCTCCTTCCGCGTGAGCCGCTTCAGGGCCGCCTCTCGGCGGAGGGCGGCGCTGCGGCCGCGGACCGGCTCCTCGTAGACGAGCGTGACCGGGAGCCGGGAGCGCGTGTAGCGCGCCCCCTTCCCCGCCGCGTGGCGCGCGAGGCGCGCCACCATGTCGTTGGTCGCGCCCGCGTAGAGCGAGCCGTCGCCGCACCTCAGGAAGTAGACCCGCCAGCCGCCGCGCGCCCGCCGGCGCCCCGCTCGCACCATCCCGCGAGCGTATCAGCCGCCCGCACCGGGCGGGGCTCGCACGGCGGGCGTCCCGCGGCTACAGTGGATCGGAGCGAATGAAAGACGTCTTCGGCAACACCCTCGGCCTCAAGCCGTCGCACCTGGAAACCCTCCGCCGCACCTACCGCCGGCGCGTCGACGCCGAGGCGATCGTCTCGCCCGAGCTGGCGCGCCACCTCACCGAGCTCTCGCGCGAGACGAACCGCCAGGTCGGTGTCTTCCTCGACCGGAAGGGGGACGTCGAGGCGGTGATCGTCGGCGACGCCCGGAAGCTCGACCTCCCCGACGTCGGCCGCGCGCGCGCCGGCGAGAGCCGCCTCCGCGGCCTCCGGCTCGTCCACACCCACCTCCACGGCGAGCCGATCACGCGCGACGACCACACCGACCTCGCGCTCCTGCGCCTCGACCTCGTCGCGGCGCTCGAGGTGCTGGAGGACGGCCTCCCGGGGCGCGTCCACTTCGCGCACCTCGTCCCCGAGAACGCCGCCGGGACGCTCTGGAAGGACGAGTCGGCGCGGTCGGTCCACGAGCTCGACTGGCCCGCCCTCTCGCACGCCCTCGCGCTCGAAGAGGAGTTCGCCCGCGCTCGCGCCCTGCGCCGCACCGGCGGCCGGGAGCGCGCGATCCTGGTCGGCTGGGGCGGCCGGGGGCGGACCCGCGCCGACGCCGAGGGGTCGCTCGAGGAGCTGAAGGAGCTCGCGCGGACCGCCGGCGTCGAGGTGCTCGACGCGACGCTCCAGATGCGGCGCGATCCCGACCCGCGCTACTTCATCGGCCAGGGGAAGCTCCAGGAGCTCCTGCTCCACTCGATGCAGCTCATGGCGAGCGTCATCGTCTTCGACGCCGACCTCTCGCCGTCGCAGGCGCGCCACATCGCCGAGGTGACGAGCCTCAAGATCCTCGATCGGACGCAGCTCATCCTCGACATCTTCGCGCAGCGCGCCCAGTCGGCGGACGGCAAGCTCCAGGTGGAGCTGGCGCAGCTCAAGTACCTCTACCCGCGCCTCGTCGGCCGCGACGACTCGCTCTCGCGCCTCGCGGGCGGCATCGGCGGCCGGGGGCCCGGCGAGACGAAGCTCGAGATCGACCGCCGGCGCGTGCGCGACCGGATCACCGCGCTCGAGCGCCGGATCGCCGCGCTCTCGCAGAACCGCGGGCTGCGGCGCAAGCAGCGGAACGAGCGGGCGCTGCCGGTCCTCTCGATCGTCGGGTACACCAACGCGGGGAAGTCGACCCTCCTCAACGCCCTCACGGCGTCCGAGGTCCTCGTCGAGGACAAGCTCTTCGCGACGCTCGATCCCACGAGCCGGCGCCTCCGCTTCCCGCGCGACCGCGAGGTGATCATCACCGACACGGTGGGCTTCATCCGCGACCTGCCGGAGGACCTCGTCACGGCCTTCCGCGCGACGCTGGAGGAGCTCTACGACGCGGATCTCCTGCTGCACGTCGTGGACGCGTCGGACCCGCGCCACGAGCGGCAGATCCGCGCCGTCGAGGCGATCCTGCGGGACCTCGGGCTCGACGGGAAGCGCCGCCTGCTCGTCTTCAACAAGGCCGACCGGCTGCCGCCCGGCGAGGGCGACGCGCTCGCGCACCACGGGGACGGCGTCGCCGTCTCCGCCCTGAGCCGGGCCGGGCTGCCGGAGCTGCTCCACCGCTGCGACCGGATCCTCTTCAGCGGCGGCAGGGTCTCCGTCGCCGACGTCGAGGCGAGCGCGCCGGCGGTCGCCCCGGAGGAGTGAGGACGCCGCCTCACGCCCCGTTGGCACGGACCGGCCGTGCGGCTAGATTGCCCCGATCCCGGAGCCCGATCGCGCCATGAACACCCGCCTCCTCTTCACCGCAGCGCTCTCCCTCGCCCTCCTCGCCGGCTGCGGCCGCAAGGACGCGGAGGCCGAGGCCCGCCTCATCGGCCGCGACGCCGCGAAGCCGGCCGCCCGCTTCGATCCGGCCCTGCCCGCGGCCTCGCTCGCCCTCGACGGCGACGAGGCCGCGCGCCGCCTCGGCTCCTTCGAGTGGACCGCCGGCGTGGACTGGACCGTCTCGCGCCAGGGGAGCGCCGATCGCGTCCACGCGGTCGAGCGGCACCACGTGGTGCAGGCCGCCACCGGCGAGTTCCTGGCCCAGAGCGAGGTCGATCCGGGCCTCGGGGACGGCGCCGTGACGGGGCGGGACGTGATCTGGGCCGGCCGCATGACCTACGCCCGCGGCCGCTGGGCGCCCTGGCGCGAGCGGCCCGGCGACCACGGCCGCGACGCGCGCCGCTACCGGGAGGAGAGCTTCGGCCTCCTCGGCGACCTCGCCCGCCTCTTCGGCCCCCGCCTCGCGATCGGCAGCGCGGGCGAGACGACGCTCCTCGGCCGCGCCGCCGTCCGCTACGCCCTCTCCCTCTCGGACGCCGCCGAAGCGGCGCCGGCGCCCGCCGGCCGCGTCTTCCCCCAGGGCGCCCCGGACGCCGACACGAAGATCCGGCTCGCCCTGCTCGACGGCGCGCAGCCCGTCTCGGCAGAGGGTGAGCTGATCCTCGACGCCCAGACCGGGGTCCCGCTCCTCGCGTCGCTCGACGCCGCCTTCGGCGTCAAGGCGGACCCGAGGGCGCGCGTGCAGGTCTCGCTGCGGGCGCAGGTCAAGGCGCTCGGCGCGGGCGTCCCGTTCGTCGGCGCGCCGCAGGGCGCCCTCGCCGACGAACGCAAGCCGAGCGGGGTCGCCGAGGCCCTGGAGCGGGCCGGCCTGAAGAAGCGGGCGGACGAGGAGAAGAAGAAGGACGAGCCGGGGGACGACGGGGAGCCCTGACCTTCAGGCCTCGGCAGCGCCCAGGCCGTTACGACCTTCTCTCCTTCCCGCGGCCCGTGCGCTTCGACTCGATGCGCTTCACCTCGGCCTCGAAGTCGCTCTCGAACTCACGATCCTGCCGCACGCGGAACCTGTCGTACTGCTCTTCGGCGAGCCGCCTTGCCACCTCGGCGGAGACCTTGCCGGCGTTCGCGAGCACCTCGTACTCATTGAACTGCAGGAACGCGTCGAGCTTCGCGACCCAGTCGGCCATCTTCATCGGCACCCGCCGCGCGGCCTGGTTCTCGGCGTAGTCGAGGTACATGGACACGATGCGCTCGAGCTCCTTGATCTCGCGCTCGACCAGGTAGTTCTTCGCGACGCCGACGTCGCTCTTGTGGATCTTGCCTGTGGGCGCGTTCTTCCAGGTGGTAAGCCCCATCGAGGGCTTGCTGGAGTCCGCGCGCTCGGCGATCAGCTCCGCAGCGGTCTTGCCGGTGACCGCCCAGTGCAGCTTGTTCTGTACGGTCTTGAAGAAGGTCTGGGTCGTCTCGGCCTGCTTGTCGTAGTCGATGCTGCACTGCTCGTAGATGTCCGTGATCTTCAGGTAGAAGCGGCGCTCGCTGGCGCGGATCTCACGGATCCGCTCGAGCAGCTCGTCGAAGTAGTCCTTGCCGAAGCGCTTGTTCAGCTTCAGCCGCTCGTCGTCGAGGACGAAGCCCTTGACGATGAACTCGCGCAGGGTCTGGGTCGCCCAGATGCGGAACTGCGTGGCCTGAGCGCTGTTGACCCGGTAGCCGACCGAGATGATCGCGTCCAGGCTGTAGTACTCGATCTCGCGTTTAACCTCGCGATTTCCCTCGCGTTGAACCCTTAGAAGTCTTCTAAGAGTTGGATCCCGCGCCAGCTCACCCGACCCGTAGATCTCCTTCAGGTGGTAGCTGATGGTCGGAATCTCGACGCCGAACAACTCGGCCATGCGCCGCTGGTCAAGCCAGAAGGTCTCGGACTCGTATAGCACCTCGACGCGCACGGCGTCGTTCGCCGTGCGGTAGAGGATCAGCTCGCCTTCGTTCGGAGGCTGGTCGCTCATGGCTAGGCTCGGCATCCTATTCCAAAGCGGGGAGCAGCCCTACCGCTGTTCAGCCTGCCCTGGCGCGGCGCCGCTGTGCCGAGACTTAGGCGCCGCGCAGCGAGGTGGCCGGATCCACGGCCGCCGCGCGGCGCGCCGGGATCGCGCCGAAGCCGGCCGCGACGACGGTCGAGAGCGCCGCGGCGCCCGCGGCCGCGCCCAGCGAGATCTCGATAGGCCAGCCGCCGAGCGCCGACGCGGTGAGCGCGGCCGCGGCGCCCCCCGCAATCCCCACGGCGCCGCCGACGGCGCCGATCGCCACCGCCTCGCCCCCGAACTGGAGCAGGACGTCGCGACGCGTCGCGCCCAGCGCGCGCCGCAGCCCGACCTCGCGCACCCGCTCGCGGACGGCGATGAGCATCACCGCCAGGACGCCCACGCCGCCGATGAGCAGCGCGACGGCCGAGACCACCGCGAGCAGCGCCGTGAAGCTCTGGGCGGCCGAGGCCTCGACGGCGAGCGCCTCGGCCTGGTCCTGCACGGTGAAGTCGTCCGCCTTGCCGGCCTTGAGCCGGTGGCGCTCGCGAAGGAGCGCCCCGATCTCCGCGGCCGCCTCGCCGGTCCGCCCGCGCCGCGCCTGCACGTAGACGTTGGAGAGGTGATCGACGTTCATCAGGCGCCGGAGCGCGGCGCCGAGCGGCACCACCACCACGTCGTCCTGGTCGGTCCCGACCGCGTCCACCCCCTTCGGCGCCAGCGTCCCGATCACCTCGAAGGGGACGCGGTTGATCCGCAGCAGCTCCCCCACGGGCTCCCGGTCGCCGAAGAGGCTCCGGCGAACGGTCTCCCCGACGAGCACGACCCTGCGGGCGGCCCGGTCCTCCTCGGCGTCGAACGGCCGTCCGCTCGCCACCTCGAGGTTCCGCACGGCGAAGATCGCCTCGCCCGCGCCGAGCACGGTGGTCGCGCTCTTGAGGTCGCCCCACTGCACGGGGAGCTTCTGGCCCTGCGCGGGCGCCACCTGCGCGACGGCGGCGACCGCCCGGAGCGCCTCGGCGTCGGCCGCCGTGAGCGTGGTGACGTTCCCCACCTGGCGCGCGCGCCCCAGGACGACGCGGACCTGCCCCGCGCTCACCGTGACGAGGTCGGAGCCCATCGCGCGGATCCGCTCGACCACCGCGCGCTCGGCCCCCTGCCCGACGCCCACCATGGCCACGAGCGCCGCCACGCCGACGGCGATCCCCAGCGCCGCGGGCCACGTGCGGCGCCGCTCCCGCCACGCGGAGCGGAACGCGAGGGCGGCGATGCGACCGGGCTCCACGTGCCGTCCTCGCGCCGCCCGCCGCTACGGGCGCAGCGCCGCCGCCGGGTCGATGGCCGCCGCCCGCCGCGCCGGCACCGCCGCCGCCGCGAGCCCCACCACGACGCTCGCCACCACCGCCAGGGCGAACGGCTCCCAGCTCACCGAGACCGGCATCTTCATCCGGCCCATCGCCGTGGCCACCGCCGCGCCGACGATCACGCCCACGGCGCCGCCGGCGAGGGTGACGGTCACCCCCTCGACGAGGAACTGCTGCACCACCTGGCGGCGGGTCGCCCCGAGCGCCCGCGTCAGCCCGATCTCGGCCCGCCGCTCGGAGACCGCGGCGAGCAGGATGTTGGCGAGGACGACGGCCCCGGCCACGAGGGCGATCAGCGAGACAAGGCCGAGCATGGTGGTGAGCTTCTTCGTCATCGCCGAGGCCATGGCGCGGATCGCGGTCGGGGAGCGGACGGCGAAGTCGTCCGCCTCGCCCGCGCCGACGCGGTGGCGCTCCCTCAGGAGGGCCTCGATCCGGCCGGTGAGGGCGGCCCCCTCCTCGGGGGAGGTCGCCCGGATGCGGACGATGCTGTACCAGCTCACGTTGAAGAGGCGCCGCATCGCCGTCGAGAGCGGGACGACGATCCGGTTGTCCATGTCCATCCCCATCGGGCTCGCGCCGCGCCGCGCGAGCACGCCGATCACCTTGAAGGACTGGTCGCCGATCCGGACCGACTCGCCCACCGGATCGTCCTTGCCGAAGAGCTCCCTCGCCACGGTGTCGCCGAGGACGGCGACGCGCGCCGCCGAGGCCTCGTGCGCCTCGGAGACGTGCTCCCCCGAGGCGACGCGCCAGTCCCAGGCCTCCTCGTAGTCCGGCGTGGCGCCCATGACGACGGCGGTGTGGTCGCGCCCGGCGGCGCTCACGTCCTGGCCGACCCGCACGACCTGGGGCATGGCGACGCGGACGCCGGGGAGCGCGCGGATCGCGGCGACGTCATCGTCCACGAGCGTCGTGACGCGCTCGTCGCCGGGGCCGCGGAACTGCGGGCTCCCCGCGGCCACGACGAGGGCGTCCGGGCCGAAGTTGCGGATCCCGGCCTCGATCTTGACCTTGGCCCCCTTGGCCACCGAGACGACGACGGTGAGCGTGACGATGCCGATGGCGACGCCGAGCATCATGAGGGCGGCGCGCCCCTTGCGCAGCGCGAGGCCGCGGAAGCCGACGCGGACGGCGAGTCCGAGGGTCTTCATCACGCCGCCTCCTTCGCCATCCGGACCAGCTCCGCCGCGGCGTCGGCCGGCGCCACGGTCGCGTCGCTCACGACGAACCCGTCGCGCAGGGAGACTTGCCGCGGCGCGTAGCGGGCGACGTCCGGCTCGTGCGTGACGAGGACGATGGTCTTCCCCTGCCGCCAGAGCTCCTGGAGGACGGCCATCACCTCGAGGCTCGCCCGGCTGTCGAGGTTGCCGGTCGGCTCGTCGGCGACGATCACGTCGGGGTCGGTCACCAGGGCGCGCGCGATGGCGACGCGCTGCTGCTGGCCGCCGGAGAGCTCGCCGGGCCGGTGGTGGCCCCGGTCGCCGAGGCCGAGCCGCGCCAGGGCGGCGCGAGCGCGCGCCCGCGCGTCCGGGGGGGGCTCCTCCGCGTAGACGAGCGGCAGCTCGACGTTCTCCTCGGCGGTGAGGAGCGGCAGGAGGTGGAACGCCTGGAAGACGAAGCCGATGCGCCGGTTCCGCAGCCGCGACAGCTGCTCGTCGGTGAGCGCGCCGACCTCGTCGCCGCCGATCCGGTAGGCGCCGGCGGTCGGCCGATCGAGGGTGCCGATGACGTTCATCAGCGTGCTCTTGCCGCAGCCCGACGGGCCCATGATGGCGACGAAGTCGCCCCTGCGGACCTCGAGCGAGACGCCGCGCAGCGCGCGGACCTCCAGCCCCGCGTCGTTCCGGTAGGTCTTCTGGACTTCCTTCAGCACGATCATCGCTTCGCTCCTTCCTGGATCTGCACGCGCTCGCCCTCGGCGAGCCCCGAGACGATCTCCGCCATGCCCCCGCCGCGGAGCCCCACCTTCACCTCGCGCGGCTCGGCGCCGCCGCCCGACGCCACGTAGACGACCGTCCGCCCCCGCTCCCGCCGCAGCGCGCGGTCGGGCACCGCGAGGACGCCGCGGCGCTCGTCGAGCGAGACGGTGACGTTCGCCGTCATGTCCGGCTTGAGCTTCCCGCCAGGGTTCTCGATGGCGACGGTGGTGATGTAGTTGACGACGTTCGACTGGATGACCGCTCGCGGGTAGATCGCCGTCACCGTGCCGGCGAACTCCTCGCCGGGGAACGCGTCCACCGTGAAGGTCGCGCGCTGCCCGACCCGGACGCGCCCGACGTCCACCTCGTCCACATAGGCCGCCACCTCGAGCCGGTCGAGGTCGATCAGGGTGACGAAGGTCGGGGCGCTCATCCCCGCCGAGACCGTCTCGCCCTCCTGCGTCGAGACCTGCGCGATGACGCCGTCGATGGGGGCCGTGAGCGTCGCGAACGAGACGAGCGCCTGGGCCTCCGCCAGGGTGGCCTCGGCCTGCTTCACCCGCGCGTCCGCCAGCAGGACGTCCTCGTCCACGTAGCGGCGGCGCGCCAGGTCCAGCCGGCTCCTCGCGGCGGCGCGCTTCGCCTGCGCGACGGCGAGGTCACGCTGCGCGCGGTCCCCCTCGTCCTGGCCGACGAAGCCCTTCTCCACCAGGCCGCCGGTGCGGCCGGCCTGCGCGGCGGCGAGCCGCTCCTCCGCCTCGGCCTGCGCGAAGCCGGCCTCCACCTCCGAGATCTCCTCGGGGCGCGCCCCGCGCCGCACGACGGCGAGCTGGGCGCGGGCCGCCGCGACGTCCGCGGCGGCGCGCGCCGCGCGGGCGCGCAGGTCGCGGTCGTCGAGGCGGGCGATCGGCGCCCCCTTCTTCACGCGGTCCCCGACGTTCGAGAAGAGCCGCTCCACCCGCCCGGAGATGCGGGCGCCGACCTTCACCTCGGCCCCCGTGCGCGCGCGCACGAGCCCCGTCGCCTGCACGTTGGACGACAGGGTGCGCCGGGCGACCGGCGTCCAGCTCACGGCGACCTCGGTCGCCGCGGACGTGTCGCGCGAGGAGACGGCCACCGCCGCCACGGCGAGCGCCGCGACGAGCGCGGCGGCGCCTCCCCAACGGACCGGGTGCTGCTTCAGCCTCTGGATCACCTGGAACCTCCGCTGCCTGCCCCCGGGCCCATCCGGTCGGGCTGCATCATCCAGCCGGAGCGGAGCCGCTCCGCGAGCAGCCGCTCGAAGACCGGCCGCTGCTCCGGCGTCAGCACCTCCCGCACGCCGAGCAGGTGCTCCACCACGCTCCGCTGGTACTCGCGCTGGGCCCGCTCCAGCTCGGCGAGCACCCCATCGATCCGCGCCCGGCCCGCCTCGCCCTGCGCGAGGGCCGCCGCGAGCTCGCCCCGCAGCTCGCCGAGCCGGGTGGAGGCCGCCGCGCGCCGCTCGAGCAGGCCCGCCCGCCGGGCCAGGATCGCGCTCCGCTGCGCCTCGCTCAGCTTCAGGTGCTGGAAGAGCGGCGGCTCCGCCGGCATCCCGCCGTCCATCCCCGCCGGTCCATGCCGCAGCGCGCGGAAGGCCACCGCCGCGTTGGCGGCGAGCGAGACGACGAGGAGCGAGAGCAGTGCGGCCCGCTTCATCGGTGCACCCCATTGGCGCCGGGCAGGAGCAGCCCCGGCAGCGGCGCGCCGAAGGGCAGGTCGCCGAACCCCTCCGCGATCGCGACGGCCTCCGGGGAGGCGGCGCGCCCCGGCCGCAGGGCCGCACGGGCCGCCGCGTCGCCGGCGAAGAGTCCGGCGGCGGCGAGCGCCGTGAGGGCGCCGGCGCCGAGGGCCCGGCGCGCGGTGG